>NZ_JBIVBC010000017.1:0-128107 GCF_044745865.1 Streptomyces sp. NPDC086787
TTTCCCTTTCCAGCGGTTCCGACTCTACCAGATCCTTTCGGGCCTGATTCCCAGTCAGCGGGGTTTGTCTTCGCGGCTGTTGGGCCGTTCCGACGTCCCAAACCCTAGCGGATTCCTTCGGTGATTCCCAATCGGGCCTTCCGACTCGACCGGGCGCCACCGAGTCCCAATATCGGATTGAATTCGGGCACGCCGAAATCAATCCCGTTGGGAGATCGTGCTGGTGGTTTGGTTTGCCGCTGTCGCGGCGGGAGGTGCTGCCAGAGAGACGTTACGGCTCCGTGGCAACTCGAAGAACTTTACGGATCCAGCAGGGTGGTGTCAAGGACTCTCTGTCAAGATCTTTTTTCCCGACCTGCCCGACTGTCCTAGTCCAGGTCGGTGAGGCGGCCGCCGGCGTCCGGCTGGGCGTGTTCCACCCGGCGCAGCAGGCGGGTGAGGACCTCGCCGAGGACGGTGCGCTCCTCCGGGGAGAGGTCCTGGAGGAGCTCCTCCTCGAAGACAGAGGCGAGGCGCATGGCCTCCAGCCACTTCGCACGGCCCTCGGGAGTCAGCTCCACGATCACCCGGACGCGGTTGGACTCATCCCTCTCCCGGGTGACCAGACCCTCCGTGACCATCCGGTCGATGCGGTGGGTCATCGCGGCCGGTGTGAGGCCGAGGCGCTTGGCGAGGTCGCTGGGGCCCAGCCGGTAGGGGGCGCCGGAGAGCACGAGGGCCTTGAGGACCTCCCACTCCGCGTTGCTGATGCCGAGGGCTGCGGTCTGACGGCCGTAGGCGACGTTCATCCGGCGGTTCAGCCGGGACAGCGCCGAGACGATCTTCTCGACCTGGGGGTCGAGGTCCTGGAACTCGCGCTGGTAGGCGGCGATCTGCTCTTCGAGGGTCGGCTCGCCGCCGATGCCGGTACTGCCGGGGGTGTCGCCCATGGGCGTCAGTATGGCACGCCCCGGCTGGCGTTAAAGTCCTTTGATGTGTACTCTTTAGCTTCGAACTTTAGCTTCGAAGTCTTCGGTTCTAAGTGCTGAGGCACTCCAACTACCTGAGAGAGGTGAACGTGACCAGGGCGATGGGCGCTGCGATGCGCCGGATCCACGTGGGCAACGCACTCAGCGCGTTCGGGCTCGGCTTCACCGTCCCCTACCTGTACGTCTATGTGGCGCAGGTGCGGGGGCTCGGTGCCATGACGGCGGGACTCGTCCTCGCGGTCTTCGCCGTGGCCGCGCTCGTCGTGCTGCCGTTCGCCGGCCGGGCGATCGTGCGACGCGGCCCGCTGCCGGTCCTGCTCGCCGCCCTGGTCGTGGCCGCGCTGGGTGCGCTGAGCCTGGGGCTCGCGGGCAGCGCGGTGGCGGTGCTGCTGTCGGCCGCGGCGCTGGGAGCCGGGCAGGCCGTGATGCAGCCGGCGCTGGCGACGATGATCGTGGACTGCTCGTCGGCGGAGACGCGGTCGCGGGCCTTCGCGACCCAGTTCTTCCTCCAGAACCTCGGTCTCGGCGTCGGCGGCCTGATCGGCGGCCACCTCGTCGACACCACACGTGTCTCGTCGTTCACCCTGCTGTTCGCGCTCGAGGCGGCGATCTTCCTGCTGCTGGCCGTGACCATGACGACGGTGCGGATGCCGCGCTCGCCGCGGATCGAGGACGCGCCGACGGCGTCGGCGAAGGGCGGCTGGAAGCAGCTGCTCGGCAACCGGGCCATGGTGCAGCTGTCCGTGCTGGGCTTCGTGCTGTTCTTCGCCTGCTACGGGCAGTTCGAGTCCGGGCTGAGCGCGTACGGCGTCGAGGCCGCGGGGATCTCCACCTCCGCGCTGGGTACGGCGCTGGCCGCGAACACCCTGATGATCGTGGTCGCGCAGTTCGCCGTGCTGCGGTTCGTGGAGCGGCGCCGCCGCACCCGGGTGATCGCCTTCGTGGGGCTGATCTGGGCCGTGGCGTGGGTCGTGGCCGGCTACGCGGGGCTGGGTCACGGCAGCCAGGAGATGGCCACGGCCGCGTTCGTGTCGACGTACGCGCTGTTCGGGCTCGGCGAGGCGATGCTGTCGCCGACGGTCGCGCCGCTGGTCGCCGATCTGGCTCCGGAGGGCATGGCGGGCCAGTACAACTCCGCGTTCGCCCTGGTGAAGCAGCTCGCGCTGGCCGTCGGCCCGGCGGTGGGCGGCCCGATGGCGGCCTCGCTGCACGCGCCGTACATCGCGACGTTCCTGCTGTTCTCGCTGGGCATCACCGTGCTCGCGCTGCGGCTGGGACGGCAGCTCACGGCTGCGCAGGATCAGCCGTGGCAGGGGCGGAGCCGGGTTGTCGCGCGGGGCGGTGCGCCCGCGGAGCCGGTGGCCGCCGAGGCGTGAACCGGGCGAGGGGCGGTCGGCACCTACGGGTGGCGGCCGCCCCTCGGCGTATCCGGTTGCCGGGCCCGGTCAGGGCGTACGCGGTAGTGCGAACTCGCACCAGACCGCCTTGCCGCCGCCCGGGGTGCGTCGGGAGCCCCAGTTCGAGGCGATCGTCGCGACGATGGCGATGCCCCGGCCGGACTCGTCGGCGGGTTCCGCGCGGCGTCGGCGCGGAAGGTGGTCGTCGCCGTCGGTGACCTCGATGATGAGGCGGCGGTCGGTGCGGCGGAGTCTGAGGCGCATGGGCGGGGTGCCGTGCTGGAGGGAGTTGGCGACGAGTTCGCTGGCGGCGAGGACGCCCAGGTCGTGCAGTTCGGCGGGGAAGCGCCAGCTGGTCAGCACGCCGGAGGCGAACGCCCGCGCGCGGGGAGCCGCTTCGACACCGCCGAGG
This sequence comes from Streptomyces sp. NPDC086787, assembly GCF_044745865.1. Classification (NCBI taxonomy): domain Bacteria; kingdom Bacillati; phylum Actinomycetota; class Actinomycetes; order Kitasatosporales; family Streptomycetaceae; genus Streptomyces; species Streptomyces sp. NPDC086787. The sequence continues at coordinate 2,778 of NZ_JBIVBC010000017.1, forward strand.
AGTTCCAGGGCCGCGTTGCGGAACAGCTCGCCGTCGGCGCCCGTACGGGCCGGGTGCTGGAGGACCAGGACGGCCACGTCGTCGTCGTGGTCGGCGGTGACGCCGGCCGAGCGGACGAGCCGGTCGCAGATCACCTGGGGTGACCCCGTCGCACCCGCCAGCGCCCGTTCCAGCGCGGCGATTCCCTCGTCCAGGTCCTCGTCGCGGCGCTCGACCAGGCCGTCGGTGTAGAGGACCGCCGTCGAGCCGGGGCCGAGCGGGACCGAGCCCGACGCGTGCATCCAGCCGCCGGTGCCCAGCGGCGGGCCGGTCGGCTCGTCGGCGCGCAGCACGGTGCCGTTCTCGTCGCGGACCAGGATGGGCAGGTGCCCCGCGGAGGCGTACACCAGCCGGCCCTCGTTGGGGTCGTGGATGGCGTACGCGCAGGTGGCGATCTGGTTGGCGTCGATCTCGGCGGCGAGGCCGTCGAGGAGCTGGAGCACCTCGTGGGGTGGCAGGTCGAGTCGGGCGTACGCGCGAACGGCGGTGCGGAGCTGGCCCATGACGGCCGCCGCCCGTACGCCCCTGCCCATCACGTCGCCGATGACGAGGGCGGTGCGGCCGCCGCCGAGGGTGATCACGTCGTACCAGTCGCCGCCGACCGCGGCCTCGGTGCCGCCGGGCTGGTAGGTCGCCGCGATCCGCAGGTCGTCGGGCTCCTCCAGCTCCTGCGGGAGGAGGCTGCGCTGGAGGGTGACGGCGGTCTCGCGCTGGCGGCGTTCACTGGCGCGCAGCCGCTCGGCGGCCTCGGCGTGGTCGGTGACGTCGGTGGCGAAGACGAGCACCGCGCCCTCGGCGCCGTCCCGGTCGCGCTGTTCGGCCGCGGGCGTGCAGGTGAAGGTGTAGGAGCGGCCGTCGGGGGCCTTGCGGGACTTGAGGGTGCGGGGTCTGCCGCTGCGCAGGACCTGGTCGAGCAGGGGGAGCAGCCCCAGTTCGGCGAGTTCCGGGAGGGCTTCGCGGGCCGGTTCGCCCAGTGGCCGGGCGCCGAAGGCCGTGGCATAGGCGTCGTTGACGTAGGCGATGCGGTGGTCGGGACCGTGGACCAGGGCGACGAGGGCCGGGACACGGTCGAGCACCTCGCGCGCGGGGAGTCCGTCGACGGCGGGGACGGGCGGCGAGTCGCCGGTCAGTCGTTCGACGCGGGCCGCGGGCACGGAGCCGTCACCCCGGCGGTCCGGGGAGACCGCGTGCTCGGTCCGCGCTGCGGCGCGGCGCTGCGTTCCGGGGAGCCGGGCGCTCCAGCGCGTGAAGTTCACGAATCCTTGCCTCGTGTCGTCGTCGGCCGGCACCGGATCCGGCCCAGGTCCGGGGGGCGGGGTGCCCCGGGAGTCGCGGTACGAATTGCGGTACTCGGGAAAAGCCTCGTGGGTGCTGCGGGTGGACGGGGGTCCGTCCGAGGTCGTGGGGCAGTCTGACAGGGTGGCCGACCGCGGCGACATTGGTCAGACGCCGGGGCGGCCCGTGGAGTTCCTCGGTGCGGTCAGGACGACCCCTTCGGGTCGTCCGAGGGGTCGTGATGAGGTTTTCCACCGGCCGCGAGTTCGAACTCCGCGCGGGGATGTTCGAGTGACCCGAGGGAGACGACCTCCCGTTTGAAGAGCCCGGACAGGGTCCATTCGGCCAGTACCCGGGCCTTCCGGTTGACGGTGGGCACCCTGCTGAGGTGGTAGACGCGGTGCATGAACCAGGCAGGGTAGCCCTTCAGCTTGCGCCCGTAGACGTCCGCGACGCCCTTGTGCAGTCCGAGCGAGGCGACGGAACCGACGTACCGGTGCGCGTAGGTGTCGAGGGGCTCGCCGCGCAGCGCGTGCGCGATGTTGTCGCCGAGCACCCTGGCCTGGCGCACCGCGTGCTGGGCGTTGGGCGCGGTCGGGGTGCCGGGCTCGGCGGCGGTGAGGTCGGGGACGGCGGCGGCGTCACCCGCGGCCCACGCGTGCCCGACGCCCTCGACGGTCAGCTGCGCGGTGCATCTGAGGCGGCCGCGGCTGTCCAGCGGCAGGTCGGTGGCGGCGAGGACCGGGTGGGGTTTGACTCCGGCGGTCCACACGACCGTACGGGTCGGGAAGCGCTGGCCGTCGCTGAGTACGGCGACGCGGTCGGCGCAGGATTCGAGGCGGATCTCCAGCAGCACCTGGATGTTGCGGCGGCGCAGTTCGGTGAGGGTGTAGCGGCCCAGCTCCGCGCCGACCTCGGGGAGGATGCGGTCGGCGGCCTCGACGAGGATCCACCTCATGTCCTCGGGACGGACGTTGTGGTAGTAGCGGGTGGCGTGGCGGGCCATGTCCTCCAGTTCGGCCAGGGCCTCGACTCCGGCGTAGCCGCCGCCCACGAAGACGAACGTGAGGGCGGCGTCGCGGATCGCGGGGTCGCGGGTGGAGGAGGCGATGTCCAGCTGTTCGAGGACGTGGTTGCGCAGCCCGATGGCCTCCTCGACGGTCCTGAAGCCGATGGCGTGTTCGGCGAGGCCGGGTACCGGAAGGACCCGGGAGACCGAGCCGGGGGCGAGGACCAGCTCGTCGTAGGTGCGGTGTTCGGCGCCCCGGCCCTCCTCCTCGGTGGCGAGCGTGGTGAGGGTCGCGGTCCGTTCCGTGTGGTCGACGGCGAGCACCTCGCCGATGACGACGTGGCACCGGGGCAGGACGCGGCGCAGCGGTACGACGACATGGCGGGGCGAGATCGAACCGGCGGCCGCTTCGGGCAGGAACGGCTGATACGTCATGTACGGGTCCGGGGTGACCATGGTGATCTCCACGTCGCCCCGTCTGAGCTCGTGTTTCAGCTTCCGCTGGAGGCGCAGGGCCGTGTACGTACCGACGTAGCCGCCGCCGACGACGAGAATGCGCGCACGTTCCTTCACCACCCCATGACGCACCCGGCGCTGTTGTTTGTCCACAGCCCCGGCAGGTTGTGTGACCGAACGGGGCGCGCGGGGCTTCGCCGAGAGCGCCGGAGCGCAGAGGAATCCGGCAGGTCAGCGGGGGCGGACGGGTGGGCGCGAGGGTGCGCAAACGGGACGTATATGCTCCGTACTCCGATCGGGGGGCGCTCCGTGCGGAACCTGCCCCTTCTGAATTGACAGCCTCTCAACTATGTTCGTGTGGCGACGGGGTGCAGGGGATGTGGTCGAACGGGTCCGCGACGGGCGGTCCCGGTCAAGGAACCGGACCAAGTTCCGCACACTCCACATGTCATGGCGGGGCGCGTCTCCGGGGGGAGACGTCACGTACCGGGGGAATACATATGCATATTCAGGACACTTGGTCCACCGCATCGGCCATCGCGGCCGGTGGCGGTGCGATGACCGCGGCTGCGGGCAACGGACGCGCGGACAGCTCGCGCACCACGCCGCTGCGGGTGGACGCACAGCGCAACCTGGAGCACGTGCTGCGCGCGGCGCGTGAGGTCTTCGGCGAGTCGGGTTACGGCGCGCCGATGGAGGACGTGGCGCGGCGCGCGCGGGTCGGTGTCGGCACCGTGTACCGGCGCTTCCCGAGCAAGGACGTGCTGGTCCGGCGGATAGCCGAGGAGGAGACCTCGCGGCTGACGGACCAGGCGCGCGCGGCGCTCGGGCAGGAGGACGAGCCGTGGTCGGCGCTGTCCCGCTTCCTGCGCACCTCGGTGGCCTCGGGCGCCGGGCGGCTGCTGCCGCCGCAGGTACTGCGGGTCGGCGTCCAGGAGGACGAGGCCGAAGGCGCCCGGGCGGCGGCCGAGGAGGCCCGGGTGCCCCAGCAGCGGACCCAGCCGGGCACGGGTGAACTGCGGCTGGTGTCCGGCAACCCGGCGGCCGCGGACGACGACACGGGGGCGGCGGAACTGCTCGACGTGGTGGGCCGCCTCGTGGACCGGGCCCGTACGGCGGGCACGCTGCGGCCGGACGTGTCGGTCTCGGACGTCCTGCTGGTCATCGCGACGGCGGCGCCGTCGCTGCCGGACCCGGCCCAGCAGGCGGCGGCCTCGGGGCGGCTGCTGGACATCCTGCTGGAGGGGCTGCGCTCACGTCCCGTGTGACCGGAGAGGTCTTCCGGTTGGGGAAGGCTCGTCGAGTCTTCCCCAACCGGGTGATGGCTAGTACTGACTTGCGGCGCGTCCCCTCGGATGAGTGGAAGGGCCGCTCGCGGGGGTTCCGACCGGTGGCCGCTGTGGCAGTCTGGCCCGCGTATCGGTCGGGGTCGGGCTGGCAGGCGGCGGGGGCTATCCGCGATGAGCGTTGACGGGTGGGACGAGTCCCTCGGTGACGGCGATGCCGGGGCGCACGGACCGGCCTCCCCCCAGGTACCCGTCCAGCGCGAGGGCGGCGGCACCCGGGCACCGGCCGACAGCCGGCTCATCGAGCTGATGCGCGCGGGCGACGACCGCGCCTACGAGGAGCTGTACCGAAGGCACGCGGAGGCGGTGCGCCGGTACGCCCGCACCTGCTGCCACGACACCCACACCGCGGACGACCTGACCGCCGAGGTGTTCGCCGGCATGCTCCAGGCGGTGCGCGGCGGCTCCGGCCCCGAGCACGCCGTACGCGCCTATCTGCTCACCTCCGTCCGGCGCGTGGCCGCCCGCTGGACGCGGTCCGCCCGGCGTGAGCAGCTCGTCGACGACTTCGCGGTGTTCGCCGCGCAGGCCACCCGCGCCTCGGCGGCGGACGGTGGCGGACTCGATCCGGGCGCCGACGTCCGGGCCATGCACGCGGCCGAACAGTCCATGGCCATGCAGGCCTTCCGCTCGCTGCCCGAGCGCTGGCAGGCCGTGCTGTGGCACACCGAGGTGGAGGACGAGTCGCCGAGCCAGGTGGCCGACCTCTTCGGGCTGGACGCCAACGGCACCCGCGTACTCGCCAGCCGCGCCCGCGAAGGCCTGCGGCAGGCCTACCTCCAGGCCCATGTCAGCGCCGCGCTCGCCGACGACGGGGAGTGCGCGCGCTACGCCGACCAACTCGGCGGCTACGCCCGCCGCAAGCTGCGCATCCGCGCCGAGCGCGGTCTGCGCGGGCATCTCGCGGAGTGCGTCAGGTGCCGGCTGGCGGCCGCGCAGATCGAGGAGGTGGCCGGCGGCATCCCGGCCGTCGTCCCGGTCGCGGTCATCGGCTGGTTCGGCGCCGCGGGGTACGCCAAGGCACTCGGGCTCATCGCCACCGGCGCCGGAGTGGGGGCGGGCGCGGGCGCCGCGCTGGGCGGAGGGTCGACCGGCGGCGCGGCCGCGACTGGCGGCAGCGCGTCCGGTGCGGCGGGCACGGGTGGTGCGGGTGGTGCGGGCGCCACGGTGGGTGGTGGAACCGGGGGCGGCGCGGGGGCGGCGGGCGGCGGCGCGTCCGGTGCGGGTGGCGCGAGTGGCGCGGTGGGAGGTGGAACCGGCGGCGGCGCGGGGGCGGGTGGTGGTACGGCGGGGGCGGAAGGGTTCGCCGGGCCGGTGAAGGCCGGGGTCGCGGCCGGGGTGGTGGCTGTCGGGATCGCGGTGGTCGCGCTGGGGTTGATGAACGACGGCCACCCCAAGGACACCGCCGCACCCTCTCCGACGCCACCGGCCGTCCGGGCGCAGTCGCCGCACCCCGGGCCCTCGAAGGAGCAGAAGGAGCAGCCCGCCCCGAGGAAACCGGCCGCCGCCCCGGCCGTGTCCGCCCCCGCACCGGTCCGCGGCTCCTCACCCGCGCCCACCCCCGAACCCGCGCACAGCCCGAGCACGGCTCCGGCCCCCACCCGCACACCGGAGTCCACGCCGAGCCCCGACCCGGCCCCCGAACCCGCACCGACGCGGACACCGACGCCCGCTCCCGGGCCGACGCCGGTCGTGTACCGGTGGAGCGACCTGCGGTACGACGTCGTCGGCGACGGCACCCGGCCCGAGATCCGGCTGGCCGGGAGCAGTTGGGTGTGGCGGCGGCACGGCCTGTCCGTTGCGGGCGAGCGGTACGCGCGCGGTATGACCGTCCACGGCGACTCCTCCGTCACCGTCGGCCTCAACCGCGAGTGCTCCGCGTACGACGCGACGGTCGGCGTCGACGATCTCACCCTCGGACTCGGCGAGGTCCGCTTCGCCGTCTACGCGGACGGCGCCCTGCTGTGGCGGTCCGGGACGGTCAGGGGCGGCGACCCGGGCGTCCCCGTACATGTGGACCTGACCGGGCACCGGACCGTGCGGCTGGTGGTCGAACCGCGCGGGAGCGTCCTCGGCTCCGTGACGCTCGCCGACTGGGCCGAGGCACGGTTCACCTGTCGGCAGACCGGTGAAGCTCCCGCAGCACGTCGTCCACGGTGAACCCCGCTCCCCCGCCGCACGCGGCCGCGTAGTCCCCGGGGCTCAGCGCCGCACGGGCGTCGGCGTCGGCGCGGGCGGCGCGGGTGCGCTCCGGCTCGGGGCGCGGATGGCCGTCCCGCCACCGGTCGGCGGCGCTGAACAGCCGGACCGCGCCGGCCAGGTCACCGAGCCGGGCCAGCAGGTCCGCCCCGACGTCCACCAGCGCCGCGGTGATCGACTCGGCGCACCGCCGCTCCACGGCCTCGCGCAGCGCCCCGGCGACGACGGGCAGCCCGCGCGCGGGACCGGACTCGGCCGCCGTGAGCTGTGCCTCGACCGCGCCCAGGGCCGCCGCGAACTGGGGCGGCGGGGTGTTGCCCCGGGCCACCAACGCGCGCGTCGTCTCGAACAGTTCCCGTGCACGGGCCCAGTCGCCGCCGTCCAGGGCGATGTTCATCCGCAGCAACAGCACGAACGCCCGGGACTCCATCGCCCCGTACTGGTCGGCGGCGTCGGCCGCCTCGTCCAGCGCGGCCAGCGCCCCCGCCCGGTCGCCCGAGCGGTAAAGGATCTCGGCGAGCCGCGCCATGAGGAACGGCGATTCGGCGTACGCGCCCACCTCGTAGGCAAGCCTCAGCGCCTCCTCGTACTCCGCACGGGCGTCGGCGAACCGGCCGCGTGCCATGGCCGCCTCACCGGCCGCGCTGCACACCTGGGCCCGCATCCAGCGGTCTCCCACGCGTCGGCTGAGCACCCTCAGCTCCGCCAGGTCCTCGTCGACGCCCCGCAGGTTGCCGGGCGAGTCGACCACCACGTGGGTGCGGTACATCAGGCTCACCCCGAGCGCCCAGTCCTCGCCGTGAGCACGGCAGTTGGCGACCGCCGCATCCATGTCGCCCGCCTCCATCGCGTCGCCCAGGTGGTTGAAGGCCATCGGCCAGACGAGGCCCGGCAGCCGGGCGGCCCGCGGGCCGCCGTCCTGGTAGGCCGCCCGCACCCGTGCGGCGTACTCCGGGATCCGCTCGTCCGTCAGCGGCTCCGGGGCACCGGACTCGAACAGCAGGAAAAGGTCGTACATCCGCAGGTCCATACGGACCTCGTGCAGCGGACGGTCCGACTGCGCGCCGGGGGCGGCCAGGAAGGCGGCCACCGGGTCGGCCGAGGCGGCGAACCGGTCCCGGACGTCCGCCGGGGTGTCCTGCGGCAGGGCGTCCAGGGCAACGCCCAGCCGCAGCACCGCACGCACCCAGTCGGCCGCCTCCTGGCGGTAGTCGCGCAGCCACCAGAACCAGCAGGCGGCGAGGGTGATCGCGGCGGCCGTCTCCTCGTCGCCGTCCCGCAGTGCCCGGTCGAGGGCCGCGCGGATGTTGTCGAGGTCGCTCTCCAGGCGCGCGATCCAGGGCAGTTGCGCCTCGGACCGGAGCAGCGGCTCCGCCCGCTCGACCAGGTCACGCACCCACGCGCGGTGCCGCAGCATGGCCGCCGCGCGCAGTGCCGGGACCTCGGCCGCTCGCTCCGTGGCGTACTCGTGGATGGTCTCCAGCATGCGGTACCGCATGCCGTCGGTGCCGTCCGGGCCGCCCGGCGCGGCGACGACGAGGGACTTGTCGACGAGCGCGCCGATCAGCTCCGCCGCCGGGCCGGTGCACACGGCCTCGGCGGCCGCGAGGTCCCAGCCGCCCGCGAACACCGACACCTCGCGCAGCACCGTCCGCTCCCGCTCGTCGAGCAGGTCCCAGGACCAGTCCACGACGGCGCGCAGGGTCTGCTGGCGGGGCAGCACCGTGCGGCTTCCGGAGGTGAGGAGGCGGAAGCGGTCGTCGAGGCGGTCGGCGATCTGCCGGGGCGTCAGCAGACGCAGCCGGGCGGCGGCCAGCTCGATGGCCAGGGGCAGGCCGTCGAGGCGCCGGCAGATCTCGTCCAGCGCCTCCTCGTCCCGGAGCGTGGCCCCGGCGTCGGGACGGCCGGCCGCGGCACGCTCCCGGAAGAGTCGGCGCGCCTGGTCGAGGACGAGCGGCTCGACCGGGCGCACCGACTCACCGGGGACACCCAGGGGTTCACGGCTGGTGGCGAGGATCGTGAGCCCGGGGCAGCGGGTGAGCAGTGTCTCGGCGAGGTCGGCGGCCGCGTCGATGACATGTTCGCAGTTGTCGAGGATCAGGAGCTCGCTGCGCTGGGCGCAGTGCTCTACGAGCAGGGCGACCGGGTCGCTCTGGGGCGCCGTGAGCTCGCTGGTCATGAGCACGGTCTCGCGCAGACCGAGCGCGCTGACCACCGCGCCCGCGACCGCCTCCGGCCGGTCGAGCGGGGCGAGTTCGACCAGCCAGGCCTGCGGGAGCCCGGCGGCGGCTTCCTCGGCGAGGCGGGTCTTTCCCGAACCGCCCGGTCCGGTGAGAGTGACCAGGCGGGCCCTGCGCAATTCGGAACGAACGGCCGCGAGCTCGGGTTCCCGGCCGACGAAGGAGGTCAGCCGGGGGCGGATGTTGCCCGTCCGGTGCGGTGGCGAGGTGGGCGGCTGGGGCGGTTGCGCGGGCGGCGCGGCGGGGGAGGCCGACGGAGCGAGCAACTCGGTGTGCAGGTTCCTGAGTTCGGCACCGGGGTCGGCGCCCAGGCCGTCGGCGAGGGTACGGCGCGCGGTGTCGTAGGCGGCGAGGGCGTCGGCGGCGCGGCCGGTGTCGCGCAGGGCGCGGATGAGGAGGGCGTGCAGCGGCTCGTCGTAGGGGTGGGCCGTGGTCAGTTCCCTCAGTTCGGGTACGGCGTCCTGGGCGCGGCCGAGTCCGAGCGTGGCGGCCGCGCGGGCGCGGGCCGCCTCCAGCCGCAGGGCCTCCGGGCGGGCCGCGGCGGCGCGGTCGGGGAGATCGGCGAGCGCGGGGCCGTACCAGAGGGCGAGGGCGTCGGTGAGGGCGGTGTGGGCGGTGGCCGGGTCGCCGCGGTCGAGGGCGGCGATGCCGTCTCGCGTGAGCCGTTCGAAGACGTACAGATCGACGTCGTCCCGGGTGGCCTCCAGGCGGTAGCCGCCCGGGGCGGAGGTGACGGTGTCCCGTCCGGCGGTACGGCGCAGTCGGCCCACCAGTGCCTGAAGGGCGGCGGGGGCGTCCTGGGGCGGGTCGTCCGCCCATACCTCGTCGATCAGCGTCTCGGGGGCCGTGGTACGGCCGGGGCGCAGCGCGAGGGCGGTGAGCAGGGCGCGCAGGCGGGGGCCGCCGACGGGTATGGGGGTGCCCTGGTCGTCCGTAGCTCGAGCCAGACCAAGGATTCTGTACCGCACCGGATCATTGTCGCCGGACAGCGCGGGCGGGGCACCGGGATTAGGCACCGGGGTGGGCAACGGCCCGCTCAACCGCCGGAGGCCAGCGCCCCCCGTCGCGGTGCGATCCCCGCGGGAACCGCACGTGCCCGTCCGGGCGTGCCGGTCCAGCAGGTTCCCCTGCGGGCCAGCAGGCGGCGCAGCCACAGTTCGGCGGAGACCAGCTCGGCCAGGCCGTCCAGCGGGAGTGGCTCGCCCGCCGCCGCTCCGCGCAGTGCCGCGCGGACCACGCGGGCCTCGATCAGCCCGGCCTCGGCGAGCAGCGGGGTGGTGAAGAGCGCGTCGAGGGAGTCGGCGGCCATGCGCAGTCCCGCGCGGGCGGCGGTCGTGGTGGCGTGGGAGGGGGCGCCCCAGCCGGGCGGGAGGCCGGTGACGCCGGCGCCTTCGAGGACCGTGCGGAGGATGGCGGCGCGGGCACCGGGCTGGACCCGCAGGGACTCGGGGAGTTCGCGGCAGGCGCGGACCACCTGGTTGTCGAGGAAGGGGGCGTGCAGGCGCTGGGAACGGATCTCGGCGGCCTGTTCCAGCACCCGGATGCCGGCCGCGTGCCGGGCGAGGGCCGCCCGCGCGCGGTGGTCGCCGGGGCGTTGGCCGGGGCCCATCGCGGAGCGGTTCGCGGAGCCCTGGAGGAGAACCGATACTTCGGCGAGCGCCTCACCGGTCAGCCAGCGCGCGGCCGGCCCCGGTCTGGCCCAGGTCAGCGCCGCGAGGGACGCCCCGACCGCGCCCGCCGGTTCGTCTTCGTCGAACCGGCGGCGCAGCAGACGTTCGGCAAGCGCCTCCACACCGGCCCGGTACGGCGTCCGGGCCAGCCGGCGTGCCGCGCCGTACACCCGCGCGGGGACCATCACCGAGCCGTCCGCCTTGGTCAGGGCGGCGACCGGGCGCACCAGATGGCGTCGTTTGCGGTCCATCAGGAGGTCGGCGAGGCGGGCCGGGTGGGCGTCCAGGACCTGGCGGGCGCCGTAGCCGGTGAAGTGGTCCGCGCTGCCCGACGCCAGACGGGCGCGGTGGCGGCCCGCCGTCACCAGGGAGGGGGCCGGCTCGTCGGTCAGCGGGCCGTCCAGGTCGGCGTAGGGGAGCAGTTCGGCGCCGCCGGTCACCACGATGTGGTGCAGGCGCGGGTTGGCCGCGAGCGTCCCGGCGCGCTCCAGTTCGGCCTCGCGGCCCCCGACGGCCAGGTCGTTGAAGGTGACGGCGAGCAACCGCTCCCCGGCGCCGGTGCCATGGCCGAGGACCGTGCCCGGCATGCCCGGCAGGCCGGCCGCGAGCAGCGCCAGCGTTCCCGAGGCGGGGCCGCCGGACAGGTCGGCGCCGATCCCCGGGACGGGCATCCCGCGCGCGGCGCGCCGTTCGGCCGGGCCCATGCCGGGCACCGGGCCGGGGTCGATGTCGGGGACGTGCCGGGGTGCGGACAGCCGGACGCGCACCGCCTCCACGAGGGCGTCCCGCACGGCGTCCACGGCACCGGCGGGGTCGGCCGGGGGCGCCGCCATCACGAGGGAGGCGGCCTGCTCGTACGCGGCGATCTCGCGTGCCCCGGTGCGCAGGACAAGCGCGTGTCCCGGCGGCACCCGCCGTACGCCGTCGTACGGCGTCGAGTCGAGCAGCGCGGCCGGTACGTCGGGGGCGGCGAGGAGCGCCGCGAGGTGGCCGAAGTCGAGGTTGGCCTCGATGAGGTCGGCGAGCGGCAGCGCGGCGGTCGCGTAGGCCGTGCCGCCCGCCCAGGGGGTGTGGAAGACCGGTCGGGCGCCCGCCAGGTCGCCGCAGACGGTGACGCGGCGGCCGGCCTGGACGACGGCCGTGTAGCTGCCCGGCCAGGCGGTCAGATGGCGCAGCGCGCCTCCGCGCGCGGTGAGCAGACCGAGCCGCAGTTCCTCGTCGGAGGCGCCGCAGATACCGAGGACGGCGATCCGGGTCTGCGCGTCGGCCCGGACCACGCGCACCTCGTCGGGACGCCAGTCACCGACCGCCCACAGCGGATCGGGGTCGCCCCAGAGGAGTTGGGAGCCGACCGGATGCACGGTCTCGCCGTCGTATCCCGTGGCGCCCGCGCCGCCGGTCCCGAAGGCACCGGCGGCGGCGCTGCTCCATCCCACCAACCACCGCATCGACGCCTCCACAGACCGTGGACAACTACCGCACCGCATGAACCGGTTCACCATGCTGCCACGAAGAACGCGCCCCCGAGGGCCGCTGGCGCCGCCTTCCACCGATGGAGTGCGCCCACGCGCGCGTGCCCGCGCCGAGGCGAAGCGGAGGCGAGCCTTCACAGGACGCGGAAACAGACCCTCGCGCGACACGGAAACGGACGCCCGCGCGACGCGGCTGCGAACCCCCGTACGGCCCAGGCGAACTGCGACTCGAATGCGCCCCCGGAACGCTCCCCAAGAGCACCCTTCGCGCCCTCAAGTTCCATGGTGGGAGCGGTAGTAGCCCGCTGGAGGCGAGGGTTGTTTTCAGCCAAGTTCAGCCAAATCGGCGACGCGGGAACGGGCGTGCACACGCTCCGTACAGGCCCCGGCATGCCCCATGGCGGCGCACAGTCCGGGAGGCGGGCATCGCCTCCCGGACCGGTCCGCCACCCGCGGGGATGTAGGTGGCGGTGTCCCCCAGCCCGCTGGATCCAGTACAGCGGGCCGACCCACGCACCACCCATGGAACCGTTCCGGCCGTGGCCGGAGAAGAGCGCACGGACGGGCGCACGGCCACACGACAGGGGCACGTCGCGAGGGGCCGTGCACGGTGCGTACAGGGACCGCACTTCCGTGCGGGCCACAATCCCGCCATCCGGAACAATGCCCCTTAACGCTTGGGATGCGGCGAACTACGCTGGGTTTACGAATGCCGCATGGTTATGCCAGCGCGGCAGCCGGCTGTGTCGAGGGGTGGCTCATGTCCAGGGAGCAACGCGGGCCGAACGAAAAACTCGGCGCCGTTCTCGCCCTCGCGGGAATCAGCAACGCGGGCCTCGCGCGGCGCGTCAACGATCTTGGCGCCCAGCGTGGGCTGACACTTCGCTACGACAAGACCTCGGTGGCGCGCTGGGTGTCCAAGGGCATGGTGCCGCAGGGTGCCGCCCCGCACCTGATCGCCGCGGCGATAGGCCAGAAGCTCGGCCGCCCGGTGCCGCTCCACGAGATCGGTCTGGCGGACGCGGATCCCGCCCCCGAAGTGGGCCTCGCCTTCCCCAGAGACGTCGGACAGGCGGTGCGGTCGGCGACCGATCTGTACCGGCTCGACCTCGCCGGGCGCCGGGCGGGCTCCGGCGGCATCTGGCAGTCGCTCGCCGGATCGTTCGCGGTGAGCGCCTACGCGACGCCCGCCTCACGGTGGCTGATAACCCCCGCCGACAGCTCGGTCGCACGCGAGGCGGGCCCCGCCGAGGGATCCGGCTCACCGATCAAAGTCGGCCACAGCGATGTGCGCAAACTCCGGGAGGCCGCCGAGGACGCGCGCCGCTGGGACTCCAAGTACGGCGGCGGCGACTGGCGTTCCTCCATGGTGCCGGAGTGCCTGCGGGTGGAGGCCGCGCCGCTGCTGCTCGGCTCCTACTCCGACGGGGTGGGCCGCGCCCTGTTCGGGGCCACCGCCGAACTCACCCGGCTCGCCGGCTGGATGGCCTTCGACACCGGCCAGCAGGAGGCCGCCCAGCGCTACTACATCCAGGCGCTGCGCCTCGCGCGCGCGGCCGCGGACGTCCCCCTCGGGGGATACGTCCTCGCGTCGATGTCGCTCCAGGCGACCTACCGGGGCTTCGGCGACGAGGGCGTCGACCTCGCGCAGGCCGCGGTGGAGCGCAACCGGGGCCTGGCCACCGCCCGCACCATGAGCTTCTTCCGGCTGGTCGAGGCACGCGCGCACGCCCGCGCCAGTGACGCCCAGGCGGCGGGTACGGCACTGAAGGCGGCCGAGGGCTGGCTGGAGCGCAGCCGCGACGGGGACAGCGATCCGTCCTGGCTCGGTTTCTACGGCTACGACCGCTTCTGCGCCGACGCCGCCGAGTGCTACCGCGATCTGAAGGCACCCCGCCAGGTCCGCCGCTTCACCGAGCAGGCCCTGTCGAAGCCGACCGAGGAGTTCGTGCGCTCGCACGGGCTGCGGCTGGTCGTCTCCGCGGTCGCCGAGCTGGAGTCCGGCAACCTGGACGCGGCCTGCGAACAGGGAGTGCGGGCGGTGGAGGTCGCCGGGCGCATATCGTCGGCACGCACCACCGAGTACGTGAAGGACCTCCTGCACCGGCTGGAGCCGTACGGCGACGAGCCACGCGTGGTCGAGCTGCGGGAGCGCGCGCGCCCGCTGCTGATGGCCCCGGCCTGAGCGTGACCGGCACCACCTGGCCCGAAGGCGGCACGGGAAGGCATTGTCAGTGGGGCGGTGCACTATCAACCCAGGAGGTGGTGCAGGTGCGGGAGGCCGCATACGACTGCGACGTGCTGGTGATCGGCGGAGGGATCGTCGGCCTGTCGACGGCGTATGCGATCACGCGTACCGCGCCGGGCACCCGGGTGACGGTGCTGGAGAAGGAGCCGGGCCCCGCCCGGCACCAGACGGGCCGCAACAGCGGCGTCATCCACAGCGGGATCTACTACCGGCCGGACTCGCTCAAGGCGAAGTACGCGGTGCGGGGCGCCACCGAGATGCTGAAGTTCTGCGCCGAGTACGGCATCGCGCACGCCGTCACCGGCAAGCTGATCGTCGCCACCGACCGGTCCGAGCTGCCCCGCCTGCACGCCCTCGTGCAGCGCGGCCGGGAGAACGGAATCCCGGTGCGGGAGCTGGGCGCCGCACAGATAGCCGAGTACGAGCCGGAGGTGACCGGTCTGGCCGCGATCCACGTCGGCACGACCGGCGTGGCCGATTTCGCCGGGGTCGCACAGCGGCTCGCCGAGGTGTCGGGAGCGGAGATCCGGTACGGCGCGCGAGTCGTCCAGGTGGACCGCCGCCCCCGGCTCGGTGTCGCCGTGCGCACCGCGACGGGGGACGTCGTGCGCGCCCGGGTCCTGGTGAACTGCGCCGGACTGTACTGCGACGAGGTCGCCCGGCTCACCGGGGACGAGCCCGAGATGCGGATCGTGCCGTTCCGCGGGGAGTACTGGGAGCTGGCCCGCCCCGACCTCGTGCGGGGACTGGTGTACCCGGTCCCGGACCCGGCGTTCCCGTTCCTCGGCGTACATCTCACCCGCGGGATCGACGGCGGTGTGCACGTCGGCCCCAACGCGGTCCCCGCCCTGGCCCGCGAGGGATACGGCTGGGGAGTGGTGCGGCCGCGCGAGCTGGCAGGCACCCTCGCCTGGCCCGGCTCATGGACGCTGGCCCGGCGGCACTGGAGATACGGGGCCGGAGAGCTGCACCGCTCGGTGTCGAAGCCCGCGTTCACGCGCGCGGTGCGAAGACTGCTCCCGGCCGTCACGGCGTCGGACCTGGTGCGGGCGACGCCAGGGGTGCGGGCGCAGGCCGTCCTGCGGGACGGCACACTCGTCGACGACTTCCTGATCCGCGAGGGGCCACGGGCCGTGCACGTGCTGAACGCCCCGTCACCGGCGGCCACGGCGTCCCTGCCCATCGGACGGGAGGTGGCGCGTCGGGCGCTGGCCGTACTGGGGTCCGCGTGACCGTTGAAGCGGCCAGTAAAATCGTCCCCACTGTGGCTGACTCGCTGAACACCCCCGAACCCCACCGGCACGCCCCCGGCGTCCCCGTCCGGCACTCCCGCACCAAGGGGGAGCCGCGGTTCCCCGACGGCCCGCAGGCCGATCCGGCCGGCTCGCACTTCGAGCGGCGGATCCGCAGCTTCCAGCCGCGCCGCAGCCGGGTGACCACGGGACAGGCGGACGCGTTGCAGCGGCTGTGGCCCAAGTGGGGGCTCGACATCGACGGGCAGCAGACCATCGATCTCGGCGAGCTGTTCGGGAACGACAACCCCGTGGTGCTGGAGATCGGGTTCGGCATGGGCGAGGCCACGGCGCAGATGGCCGCCCAGGACCCGGGCCTCAACATCCTCGCCGTCGACGTACACACCCCGGGCCAGGGCAACCTGCTCAACCTCGCCGACCGCGGCGGCCTGTCCAATGTGCGGGTGGGCAACGGGGACGCCATCATCCTGCTGCGCGAGATGCTCACGCCCGACTCGCTCGACGGGCTGCGCGTCTACTTCCCCGACCCCTGGCCGAAGAAGCGGCACCACAAGCGGCGACTGATCCAGCCCGAGTTCCTCGACCTCGCCGCCACCCGCCTGGGGCCGGACGCGCTCGTGCACTGCGCGACGGACTGGCAGCCGTACGCGGAGCAGATGCTGGAGGTGCTGACCGCGCACCCGGACTTCGAGAACACCCAGCCCGACGGCGGCTTCGCCCCGCGTCCCGCCTTCCGGCCGCTGACCCGCTTCGAAGGACAGGGCCTGGACAAGGGGCACACGGTGAGCGACCTGCTGTTCCGCCGGGCGCGGCACCCCGAACCGCGGCGGCGTTAGGGTCGGTGCCGTGCCCACCTTCCCCGCGTATCCGATAGACGCCTATCCGATACCGCCCACCGGTCCGGCCCACGTCGTACTCCGGCATCCACGCTGGTGGCAGCGCACGGGGGTGCGGTACGGCGCGCTGATCACGCTGCTCGCGCTCTCCGGGCTGGTCATCCTCGCGCTCGTCCGTGAACAGACCGGCACGCAAGGGTTCCTGGTCGGGATCTGTCTCGCCGTACTGCCCGTGCCGATGCTCGTCACCGCCTTCCGCTGGCTGGACCGGGTGGAACCCGGACCCTGGCGGAACCTGGTCTTCGCGTTCGCGTGGGGCGCCTGCGCGGCCGCCCTGATAGCCATCGTGGCCAACAGTTTCGCGACCAAGTGGATAGCCACCACCACCGCCGACCCGGCGGGCGCGGACACCCTGGGCGCCATCGTCATAGCGCCCGTCGTCGAGGAGTCCGCCAAGGCCGCGGCCGTCCTCCTCATCTTCCTCTTCCGCAGGCGGGACTTCACCGGGATCGTGGACGGCATGGTGGTGGCGGGGGTCACCGCCACCGGCTTCGCCTTCACCGAGAACATCCTCTATCTCGGCACCGCGTTCGGCACCGACCAGATCACCGGCGGCCACGGCGCCGCCTCCGTCACCGTCGGCACCTTCTTCGTGCGCATCATCATGTCCCCGTTCGCGCACCCCCTGTTCACCGTGCTCACCGGCATCGGCTTCGGCCTCTCCGCGCTCACCGCCCAGCACCGGCGCGCCCGGCGCGTACTGGTGCCGATCGGCGGACTGCTGCTCGCGATGGGCATGCACGCGTTCTGGAACGGCTCCTCGACCTTCGGCCCGTACGGCTTCCTCGCCGTGTACGCGGGGTTCATGGTGCCCGTGTTCGGGCTGCTGATCTGGCTGGCGATCTGGACCCGGCAGAACGAGTTGCGGACCGTGCGCGAGGAACTCCCGGTGTACGTCCTGGCCGGCTGGCTGGGGCTCGCGGAGCCGTTCGCCCTGGGCTCGATGCGGGCCCGGCAGCTGGCCCGCGACTACGCCGGCCACCACCTGGGCAAGCCGGCCGCGCGGGCCGTCGGACACTACGAGAAGAACGCGACGTCACTGGCTCTTCTGCGGCGCCGGGGACGGCGCGGGCAGGCCAACCCCGACTTCGCCGTGCGGGAGCGCGAACTGCTCGCGGAACTGTGGAAGCTGCGGCATGTCGCCCGGCCCGCGATGGAGTACGCGGCGCGGGCCTCGGCACCGGTGCGGATGCCGGTGGCGGTGCCCTGGCCGTCGTACGGGACGCAGGGGGTTCAAGGGATGTACGGCGCACCGGGCGGGTACGGCGGCCAGGGCGTGTACGGCCAGGCGGGGCCGCCGCATCCGGCGCAGCAGCAGTCGCCGCACCCCGTCCACCACCCGTACCACCCCTGACGTCTCGGGCCTCGGGCCTTCAGGCCTGGGGACTCAGGGGTTGAGGCCCTTGCCCCGCAGCCAGGTCATGGGGTCGATGCCGGTGGCCTGGCCGCCGGGGTGGACCTCCAGGTGGAGATGCGGGCCGGTGACGTTGCCGGTGGCGCCGACGCGGCCGATGATCTCGCCCGTGGCGACCTTCTGGCCGGTCTTGACGCTGATCGAGGACTGGTGGCAGAACCACAGCTCGGTGCCGTCGTTGAGGGTGAGGATCGTGCGGTAGCCGTAGGAGCCGGCCCAGCCCGCCTCGGTGATCGTGCCGCTGTGGATGGCCTTGATGAGGGTGCCCGTGGGGGCGGCGAAGTCGAGGCCGGTGTGATAGCCGGACGACCACATGGCGCCGGCCTGGCCGAACGTCGAGGTGATCGTGTACGAGGAGGTCGGCAGCGTGTACTGCTTGGCCAGCTTGGCGAGACGCTCGGCCTCGGCCTGCTTCTTGACCTCGGCGGCCGCCTTCTCCTTGGCGTCGGCCGCCTGGGTCGCCGCCACCTTCTCCGCCTGGGCGGCCGCGGCGAGGATGCGCTGGTCGGCGGCGGCGGTGGCCTTGTTCTCGGCCTGACCCTGCTGCCGTTCGGCCTGCGCCATGATGCGGTTGCGCAGCGCCTCACCGGCGTCGTCGGCGCCCTGGGCGCTGTCGTCGGAGGACACACCGAGAGCGCTGAGCGCGGTGCCGGAGCCCGCGGGGGTCTCCTGGGAGCCGTTGCCGAGCAGGGAATCCACGGAGGGCAGGTCGGGCATGGCGATGGACACCGGCGGCTTCCCGGTGTTGGCGCTGGCCATGCCACCCGCGCCGACGGCGGCTATGACGCCGACGCCGAGAACCGTGGAGCTGCGGGCGAGTCCGCCGCCGCGCTGCTTGGCGACGCGGTGCCGGCCGCGTACCTGCTGAAGGGAATCCTCGGTGGGATTCCACTCCTCCCAGGGGCCCTCGTCGGCGCGGAAGTCGCCGTAGCCGAAGGTCTCGGGATGCCGACTCGGCTCGTACGGGGCTTCAGGGGCAGGCCGGTTGGACGCCACGCGGGCGCACTCCTTTCCTTCCGCCGCCTACCGGGTTAGCTGACGGGTTCGGAGCAGGAAGGTCTCCTACGCGCGTATACCGGCCGTACGAATACGGCGACATCCGCGTGATTCACCCCAAAGTGGTGGTTCCCCGGTTCCCTTGCGGGATTCGGCGCGTGCGCACGGAGCCGCCTTGGCTGACGGCTGGGACGACCGCGCTGCGTTATCGAACGTTAATAGACCCCGAGGCTGGATTCCAAGCCGTTCGGCTTGATCATTACCGTTTCCCTGACGGAAGTTAGGGGTCAGGACCGGTTAAAACCGGGCGAGCTATCCCACCCCGGAAGCCGGAAACTGTCGGACCCCGGGAAACACTCAGGGCCGGAACCCATTCAATGGATTCCGGCCCTGAGCCTTCAGTAGCGGGGACAGGATTTGAACCTGCGACCTCTGGGTTATGAGCCCAGCGAGCTACCGAGCTGCTCCACCCCGCGTCGTTGTTCCTCAAGCATACGCCATGTTCGGAGTGCCGAGCACACGGGTTTATCCAGGGCTTATCCGAGCAGGTGCCGGTTCGGCTCCTGGGCCGCCTCCGCGTACTCGGGCAGCACGACCACGTCCACGCCCTCGCCCGCCAGCAGCCCGCTCCCGTCGGCATCCGTCACGAACGTGTCCGGCTCGCGCCAGGCCGTGACCACGCGCCGTACTCCCGCCGCGAGGATCAGCCGCGCGCAGGGAGCGGGCCGGGACGACCGCCGGGCGCAGGGCTCCAGGCTGGAGTACACGGTGGCGGCCGCCAGCCTCGGATCGGCGGGGTCGATCTTGGCGAGCGCCGCCTCCTCGGCGTGCGCGTGCGGGTCTCCGCCCTCCCGCGAGTGGCCCCGGGCCAGTTCGGTCCCGTCCGCGGCCACCACGACCGCGCCCACACTGAACGCCGTGTCCGAGGGCGGGCACAGTGCGGCCAGCTCGCAGGCGATCCGCGTCCAGTGCCGGTCGGCCGCGGTGACGGACCGCCCGGCGCCGGGCGCGGTCGGCTCGTACCGCATGAGGACGACGTCCTCGATACGGCGGGTCTCCACGAGCCGGAGCCGGCCGCCCTGGTAGCCGCCGGGCCCGAACAGCCGGGGCGCCGCCGGTTCCCCCACGAGCAGCGGGGCGAGCACCAGCTGGAGTTCGTCGGCGAGGCCCGCACGGAGCAGCTGGGTGTGAATGGTGCCGCCGCCCTCGACCATCAGCCGCCGCACCCCGCGCTCCTCGGACAGGTGGGTGAGCAGCGCCCGCCAGTCGAGATCGGCTCCGAGCGGAACGACGTCGGTGGCGAGAGCGAGTTCCCGTGCCCGGTCGGCACCCTTGTCCGTCGTGTAGAGGACCTTCTCGCCGCCGGTGTGCCAGAACTTCGCGTTCGGGTCGAGTTCGCCGGAGGCGCTGACGGTGACCTTGAGCGGGTACTCGGCCCGGCCCGCGGCCACCCGGGCGGAGCGCCGCTCGGGCGAGTAGACGAGGAGCCGCGGGTTGTCGGCGCGAACGGTGCCGGCGCCGATCAGGATGGCGTCGACCGACGCCCGTACCTCGTCGACCCGGTCGAAGTCGGCCGGGGAGGACAGCAGGAGCCGCTCGGGGCCGGTGTCGTCCAGGTAGCCGTCGAGGGAGACGGCGGCGGACAGCAGGACGTACGGGTACGACATCGAGCACCCTCCTTGGTTCAAGTTTGAAACAAACTTACACTGGCGACATGACGACCCGCTGGCTCACCCCCGAGGAACAACGCGCCTGGCGCGCGTACATCGCCGGCAGTCTGCTGCTGGAGGACACCATCGACCGGAACCTCCAGCAGGACACCGGCATGCCACACCTGTACTACTCCATCCTGGCCAACCTCTCCGAGGCACCGGAGGGCGGACTGCGCATGACCGAACTCGCCGAGCAGTCGAAGATCACCCGGAGCCGGCTGACATACGCCGTGGGCCGGCTGGAGAAGGACGGCCTCGTGCGGCGCGAGGGATGCCCGTCGGACAAGCGGGGCAGCATCGCGGTCCTCACCGAGCAGGGGATGGCCGTCCTGGAGCGCGCGGCACCGGGCCATGTGGCGACCGTACGCGCCGCCCTGTTCGACCGCCTCACCCCCGAGCAGGTACGGCAGCTGGAGGAGATCTTCGGCGGGATCGCCGACGCCCTCCAGGCGGACGACGCGCGGAGCGCCCAGGACGACGTGCCGTGGCGGCGGCGCTCACCGAAGCCCTGATCTCCGTTGCTTCAAATTTAAAGCAGAGGTAGGGTTCCCGGCATCCACTGGAACTGCTTCAAATCTGAAACTCCTGGACCCCGGAGACCCCGCATGCCCGACACCCCCGCCGCCACGCCGCGCGCCCGCGTCCGGGTACCGCTGCGCTTCCACGACGGTTACCGCGTCGACGCCGACCTCGTCACCTTCCACGGACTGACGGACGGCCAGGAACACCTCGCCATCGTCCTCGGCGACCCCGGGCCCGTCCCACTGGTCCGGCTGCACTCCGAGTGCCTGACCGGAGACGTCCTCGGCTCGGCCCGCTGCGACTGCGGCCCCCAGCTCCGCGAAGCCGTGGAACGCATCGCCGAGCACGGCGGCGTCCTGCTCTACCTCCGCCAGGAGGGCCGCGGCATCGGCCTCTACAACAAGCTGGACGCCTACGCCCTCCAGGACCAGGGCCTGGACACCTACGAGGCCAACGCCGCCCTCGGCCTCCCCGAGGACGCCCGCGACTACACCGCCGCCGCCCAGATGCTCCACGCCCTCGGCATCGCGGAACTGGACCTCCTCTCCAACAACCCCGACAAGGCGGAACAACTCCGCACCCTCGGCGTCTCCGTACGCGACCGCGTCCCGACCGGCGTCTTCACCACCCCCCACAACGTCCGCTACCTCCGCGCAAAGGTCCTCCAGACACAGCACACGCTGCCACTGGGCGAGCTCACGGAAATGGCGGAACTGACGGAGCGGAACGCGGGCTGAGCCGGCCGGCAGCCGCGGCTCAGCCGTGCGCCCGTGCCGTGAGGTAGGGGTCGCTGCGCAGGACTTCACGGCTGCCGAGCAGGGTGCCGACCGCCAGACCGAGCGCGGGCAGCACAACCGCCGCAGCCGCCCAGGCAGGCCCGGGCAGGGCGTCCGTGAGGCCGATCGGCAGCCCGAGCACGGCGCTGAGCGGACCGGCCAGAAGCACCGAGAGACCGGTGCCGACGACCGCACCGACCACACCCGCCACACCACCGGAGAGAACGGCCTCACCGAGCAGGATCCGGCGCAGCTCGGGACGGCCGGACCCCAGAATCCGCAGGACGGCGAACTGACCGAGCCGTGCACGCGCGCTGTCCGCGGCCCGGACGGCACCGAGCCCGATGGCGGCCAGGGCCAGAACGAGAACCCCCGCGCGCATGGCGAGATCCGCCACACCGAACAGACCGGGAAGGTTGCGGACCCGGTCGGAGACCGGAGACGCCGAGAACCCGGCGGCCTGCAGTGACCTGGTGACGGCGGCCACCTGCCGCTGGTGCCCGACCACTACGACAGCGGACTGCGCGCCCTCTCTGTCCCGGAAGACCCCGGGGTCCTGGCCGGCACGTGCCGCGGCGAGCAACGCGGCGGTGTCCTCCGAGAGATAGGCGACCCCCGGTCCGTCGACCTGCCACGCCGGGTCGTACAGGGCGACGATCTTCAACTTGATCACGGCGGTGGTACCGGACGCGCCCCCGGTCGCCCTGGTGTACCCGAAGGCGACGGTCCGGCCGAGCAGCGGGGCGAAGTCGGTGCCCTGCGCGGCCGCGGGGACCACGACCTCGCCCGGCCCGAGCCGCGCGGGGATCCCGCCCCCGGTGACGGGCAGTTCGTCGCCCGGTGTCAGAGTGCGGCTGGTCAGGTCGTACGTCCCGTCCTCCTCGGCGTACAGCACCGAGGAGTAGTCGGCGACCACCCGCCGGACACCCGGCACATGCGCCGCGTCCCGCAGCGCCGAGGTGGTCAGCGGACGGACCGACGCGTCGCCCTCGAACGAGGAGAGCTCGATCTGGGTGAGCCCGCCCGAGCCCAGGACGTCCCGCTCGACGGCCCCGGCGGCACCGGCCGCCGCACCGGCGGAGGTGGTCAGCAGCGCGGCCAGAACGGTGAGGGTGGGCAGGGCCCTGCGCAAGGAACGTCCGTCGCGCCGCCAGGTGTAGAGGCTCCAGCGGCTCATCCCAGCTTCTCCTTACCGGGGTTGCCCGCGTTACCTGGCCCACCGGCGTTCTCCCTGGCGGTGGCGGACAGCACTCCCCCGTCGAGCACATGGCGCCGGTCGCAGGCCCCGGCGACCGTGGGGTCGTGGGTGACGAGCAGTACGGCCGCGCCCTGTTCGGCACAGGCGCGCAGGGATTTCAGCACGGAGTCCGCGGTCCTCGGGTCGAGGCCGGAGGTCGGCTCGTCGGCCAGGACGAGCACCGGCTGCTTCACCGCAGCGCGGGCCACGGCGATCCGTTGCCGCTGACCTCCGGAGAGTTCGGTCACCGGGCGGTCGGCAAGGTCGCCCATGCCGAGGGCCCCGAGCAGGTCACGGGCCGCGGTGCGGTGGCGGGCGAGACGGGGGCCGAAGGCGGCGGCGACGTTCTCCCAGGCGTTGAGGAAGGCCAGCAGGCCCAGGTCCTGCAGGACGATGCCGATGGAGCGTCGGCGCAGCTGGTCCCGCTCGGCCTGGGACAGGGAGCGGGTGTCCACGCCCACGATGCTCAGGGAACCGGCGGTCGGCGAAAGGATCAGCCCGAGTACGGCCAGCAGCGTGCTCTTGCCCGAGCCCGAAGGTCCCTCGACGGCGGCCGTCTCACCCGCTTCGAGGGTGAGGTCCGCGCAGGTCAGGCCATCGCCGGAGGCGTAACCGAAGGCCAGGCCCTCGGCCACGACGGCGGGCGGGGAGGCGGTGTTCATGGGGCGGGGGTCCTTCCGCGGTAAGGGCCGGAGCGATTCAGGCGAGCAGGTAGTAGGCGGCTCTGGTGGCATCCGCGGAGGCGGCACCGCCCGGTGAGGGGGCGTACAGGTCCGGGTGGCTCGCGTCGCGATAGCGCTTCAGCAGGCCGGGAATCTCGTCCCACAACGACTGCGGAACGTCCCGGTCACAGGCGAGGGCGGCCTGCACGAGATCGGAGGCGGTCAGCAGGTCCCCTGTCCGCAGCGCCTGGCGGGCCCGTGCCACGAGATCGACTCCCCTGGTGAGCTGTTTCGCCTGCGCCTCACACCCCGCGTCGGCGAGGACCACCGCGATACGCAGAGAGCGGGAAGAGAGCCTGTCGACCTCCCCTTTCCCTTCGGGTAGCTCGACGGAGGTGCGCGGACAGCCCAGGCCGAACTCGGCACGCGCTGCCATGGCGCCGTACCAGCCATGCTGGTTCTCCGTCGTGAGGCGGCCCGGTACCTTCAGCCCGGCCGCCTCCTTGGCGCTCTTGTCGGCCTGCGGTCCGCAGGCCAGAGTCAGCCGGTGGCACGTCATGGCGAGCAGGGCCCGGTCGGAGGGATCGAGTCCCGGATCCGAACCGAGCTGCTTCAGGCGCTTCTTCAGCCAGTCCGGCGCGTGCTTCTGCTGGGCAGCGGCGGTAAGGGCCCGCGCGGCGTTGTAGGTGGCGGTGAGCGTGCCCAGCTGGGCCGGGGACTTGGCGACCAGACCGTCGGGCCGGATGCTCCCCACCGGGGCGGGCAGCGCCTCCGACGACCGGGCGGCGCCGATGGTGAGCGCACGCCGGACCACCCAGCGCGTCTGGGTGTCGGAGTCCCGCAGGGAGGGCAGCAGACAGGCCCGCGTCTGCCGCGTCAACTGCCCGCGCAGCAGGGCCGACGCCGCCCGCTGGATCGGGTCGGACCCACCGCAGCCGGCCGTCATGAGCTCATCGGAGCCCCTCAGGGCCCGCGTGGCAGGGGCCCGCACCCCGACCGCTCGCAACGCCTCGACGGCGTAGAGGACCGGGAGGGGTTCGGCTGTGCGCGCGGTGTCGGCCACGAGACGGGCCAAGGCGGTGCGGGGCATCTCGTCGGCGTGGCCCAGGCACGTCAAGACCTGCAAAAAGGCGGCTCGCGTGGCGAGCGAGGTGAGGGCGTCATCCTCTTTGTCCGGTGCGCGCAGATACGCGAGCGCCTCGCTCTCCGCCTCGCGGCGGATACCGGCCCGTTCCAGGATCGTGGCCGCACCGGCCGCGCCGGCCGCATCGGGTCCCTCTGGCTCCTCGGGTCCCGCCAGCGCCAGGCACACGTAGTGCGCCCGCCAGGCTGGGGTATCCAGGATCTCGGAACGGACGAGATCCGCCAGGGCATCCGGACGGATCCCGGGTACCGGCTCGCCGGGCCGGTGGCCTGTGGGCAGTGCGGCCTCCCGGCGCCCGTACGCGGTCGGATACAGCGCGGGATCCCGCCCCACATCCGCCCGCCCCGCCCGTACGAGATCATTCGCCCCGCGTAGGGCTCCGAGCTGCTCGGCCAGGCCACCACCGGGCGGGGCTGGCCGGTCCACCGTCCCGCCGCCGACCATCGAGACGCCCAGGGCCGCTGTGGCGACGGCCGCCGCGGCGAGGGCGAGCATACGGCCGCGCCGCCCCGCGCCCTCCTGGAGGAAGCTGTTCCTCATGCGGATCGTCAGTCGTTCGCGCAGGCAGAAGCGAACGCCTTGACACCGGACTTGAAGGCACCGCCGTCGGAACAGGTGATGATGCTCGTGTTGAGCGAGCCGCCGGGATCGGCGATTCCGCTGATGTCGGCGATCCAGGTGTTCTCGTTGGTCCAGCTGACCTGGCGGGTGTTCTCACTCACGTACGTACCGCTCGGGCTCAGGGAGAGCGTGGCCTGCCAGCCGCTGGCCTTCACGGTCGCCACATTGGTGATCTTGCTGACCTTGTATTTCGCGCCACCCTTCATGGCCTTGGTGGACGTCTTGAAGGAGCACTTGTCGGCGTAGGCGTTGCACTGCCAGGCGTTGACCTGGACCGTCGCGCCCGTGCCGGGCAGCGGCGTCGATCCGGTGTCGGACAGGGCCGTCGCCGGAGCAGCCGTCCCGGTCAGCAGAACCACGACAAGCCCGCTGGTCAGCAGAGTCCTCTTCACTCGCTCTTTCCCCGTGTTCATGGCGCGCGTCCACAGCTCGCCGCTGGCGACAAGGTGTCAGACACCGCATGTCAGGGTAATTCCGGCGAGTGGCCGAAATCCGACGCACGCACAGCCGACGGGCACACCGGCGACAGGTGGCGGAACGTTGGGCCGCCACGCGAACCGACTCTCCACGGAAAGTCGGCAGACTCGATCCGGCCACTGGGGAGTCGACCCCATTCACTCTTCAGCGGGACATCACGCGCACGCAAAAGGACCCCGGCTCGGTCTGCGGTGAGCTGGGGTCCTTCGAAGCGGCTGCCGAAGCGGTGTGCTGCTCGGAGCTAGCTTGCCTTGCGGCGATCGGTGCCCGGGTCCGGGGCGGATGACTGCGCATCCTCGATCGGGAAGGTCGCGTTCTCCCCGAAGTCGGGGGCCTGGAAGGGGTTCGTCGTCGGAGGCGGCGATACCGCGGCGGCGTGGCGCGGCATCCCTTCCGGAGCGGAGAACGGTGAGGTCAGGTCGATGAGAGGTCTTCCATTCGTTACAGGGCCATGAGGAGAGCCGTCGTGCCGTAACCGGGCACCGTGGTTCTACAGCTTGCTCATCTTGGAGTACGGGCTCAGGATCCGCTCTCGCACCGAACCGAAATCGACAAGCGCTGCGATTCCATCCTCGATGCCGATCACTCGGCCCAGGCCGTACATGTCGTGGGTGACCTGGTCGCCCACCGCGAAATGCTTGCGGGGCGGCGCGACCGGGGCCTTGAAGGGGCTGGTGGGCAAATAGCGCTTCGGCGCGGCTGGCTTCGTCATTAGCACCAGTATGCGCCTGCGTGTCGCCTCTCGCGGCGGCCGTCACGCTTTCGTTGTGCGACATATGCCTGCCCAGGACCGCGATCACCCACGTCGAAGGGCCCCGCTTTCCAGCTGTTCGTGTGATTGTCCAGCGGGGGGACCTGCACGTTCGACGGAATGCCCCGCTACTGGGCGTCCGGCTCCGCGGACCGGGCGGCGGCTCGTACGAGGTTCTGCTCCAGGCGTTCCAGGGTGGCGAGAGCGTCGGCGCACTCGCCGTCCGAGAGGCCGGTGGTCGAGATGTCCTCGAGTTGGCTCCAGACCCGCTCCACCTCCCGGCGCAGGGCGTGGCTGGCCGCCGTCGGTTCGATGAGCGAGGCGCGCCGGTCGGTGGGCGAGGGGCGGCGGCGGACGAAACCGGCCTGTTCGAGGCGGCGGACGGTGCGGGTCATCGTGGCGGCGTCGGAGTCCAGCAGGCGCACCAGGTCGATCTGGCGCTGGGGGCCGAGTTCCCAGAGGTGCATCATGACCAGCTCCTGGCCCGGGTGCAGGCCGATGCGGCGTAGTAGCTGCCCCGCGAACATGCGATGCAGGCGGGCCAGCCGGAAGATCGCGTGACTGATCGGTCCGCTGCCGGCCGCGCCGGGGACCGGCACGGTGGCTTCCTGTTCCGTCAGCTCGGGACCCGGCCCGGCTTCAGGCATGGACTCGGCCATCTCTTCCCCACTTTCCTGTTTGAGCAGGAGGACTCTACCTTCCGCCGAGGTCCCCCGTGGTCGCCCCACCTGTCCAGTGGCGCGCAGGGCCAGCTGCGCCCGTGTTACTTGCTTCACTTTTGAGCTCGGCGAGCGGATCGATGGCGTTTACTGTCCGGACAAGTGATTTACTTGTTCAGACAGTAAAGAAGGAGGACCTCCATGACCACCGCATTCGATCCGATCGTCCTCGGCGGCACCCGCCTCGCGAACCGCGTCGTGATGGCACCGATGACCCGCAGCCGTGCCTACGGCCCGGGCGCGGAGCCGACGGAGCTGATGGCGACGTACTACGCGCAGCGAGCCGGCGCCGGTCTGGTCGTCACCGAGGGCATCCAGCCCTCGGCCGTCGGCCAGGGCTACCCCGACACCCCCGGCCTGCACACGCCGGGTCAGGTGCGGGCCTGGCGGACCGTGACCGACGCCGTGCACCGCGAGGGAGGGGTGATCTTCGCGCAGCTGATGCACACCGGCCGGATCGGTCACCCGAGCCTGCTGCCCGACGGCCTGACGCCGGTGGGCCCGTCGGCCGTGGCCGCCCAGGGCCGGGTCTACACCCACCAGGGGCCGCTCGGATTCGTCACGCCGAAGGAGCTGAGCGAGGCGGAGATCCGGCAGACCGTCGCCGACTTCACGACCGCGGCACGCAACGCCGTCGAGGCCGGGTTCGACGGGGTGGAGATCCACGGCGCCAACGGCTATCTGGTCCACCAGTTCCTCGCGGACAACACCAACCACCGCACCGACGCCTGGGGCGGCACCACCGAGGGCCGGATCCGCTTCGCCGTCGAGGTCGTCACGGCCGTGACCGAGGCGATCGGCGCCCAGCGGGTCGGTCTGCGGATCTCGCCCGGGAACCGGTTCAACGACATCGTCGAGGACAACCCGGGCGAGGTCTACGGGGCACTGCTGGAGCGGCTCGCCGTTCTCGATCTCGCCTATCTGCACCTCATGGAGGGCCCTGACTCCGCGCTGACCTCGCAGCTGCGCAAGGAGTGGCCCGGCACGTTCGTCCTCAACCCGTTCACCCACCCCGAGGTCACCGGCCCGGACGCGCTCGGGCTGATCGAGGACGGAAGCGCGGACATGGTGGCCTACGGGGCGCTGTTCCTCGCCAACCCCGACCTGCCCCGGCGTCTGGCGGTCGGCGGCCCGTTCAACGCCCCGGACCAGTCCACCTTCTACGGCGGCGACCACCGCGGCTACACCGACTACCCCACCCTCACCGCCTGAGCGGCAACCCCGTCGACGCGGCCCCTACCTGGGAGTTCCTGATGTCCAAAGCGATCACCTTCTCCGAATACGGCACGCCCGAGGTGCTCCGGCTGTCGGAGGTCACCCCGCCGGAGCCCGGACCGGGCCAGGTCCGGATCCGGGTCCGAGCCGCCTCCGTGAATCCCCTCGACATGAAGATCCGCTCCGGCCTGATGGCCGCCGCCGTCCCCGCCCGCTTCCCCGTGATCCCCGGCCTGGACGCGGCCGGTGTCGTCGACGCCGTCGGCGAGGGAGCCGACGCGGCCGTGGGCGACGAGGTCCTCGGCGCCACCGTGGGCGGCGGCTACAGCGAGTACGCGCTGCTGGAGCGGCCGGTCGACAAGCCCGCGGCGCTGTCGTGGGAGGTCGCCGCATCGCTGGTGACGGTGGCCCGGACCGCGTTCCGCGTCCTCGGACAGCTGGGTGTGCGCGAGGGGCAGACCCTGCTCGTCCACGGGGCCGGCGGCAGCGTGGGCACCGTCGCGGTGCAGCTGGCCGTCGCCCGCGGCATCACCGTCGTCGCGACGGCCGGCGAGCACGACGACGAGCGGATCACCGCGCTCGGAGCCACCACCGTCCGCTACGGCGACGGCTGGGTGCAGCGGGTGAAGAGCGCGGCGCCGCAGGGGGTCGACTCCGTCTTCGACGCCTCCGGCGCCGGTGTACTCGCCGACTCCGTCGCCCTGACCGGCGAGAGCGCGCACGTCATCACCATCGCCGACATGTCGGCCGCGCAGCACGGCGTCCGTTTCAGTGCCGGTGGTGACGACCAGGCCGAGGACTCCCTGCCGCAGCTGGTCCGGTTGGCCGCCGCCGGCATGCTCACCCTGCCCGTCTGGCGGACCTACCCGCTCGAACAGGCCGCCACCGCGCACGCCGACCTGGAAGCCCACCGCAACCGGGGCAAGGCCGTCCTGCTGCCCTGACCTCCCCCGTTCCGCCGCCGCGCCCGCAGGAAGTGGACGCGGCGGCCCCGGGGCCGCGGCCGGCTCATCACCAACTTCCCCGGCCGGCACAGTGCCTGAGTGACCCACTGATTCTCCGGACGGCGCCCGCGCCGGCAGTACATGTACGACCGCATCGCGGTCGGCGAGCTGCCGGCGCGGGCGCCGTTCGTCTGAGGCGGCCTGCTTCGGCCTGCTCCGGCTCCGAAAACAAGGCGGCGCCCGGGTCAGCCGAAGCCGACCCGGGCGCCGCGTAGCAGGTCAGAGGGGACAGCCCCTCCCCCGCAGCCGTAGGCCCTGTGGGACTCGAACCCACAACCAATGGATTAAAAGTCCACTGCTCTGCCAATTGAGCTAAGGGCCCAGGCGATGTTGCCTACCCGAGCATAGCCCGACCGGGCCGTGTCTCCGATCGGGTATCCGGGACACGGCCGAGTCGGGCGTCAGATCACATGGTGTCAGCCGTTGCGCTTCCAGCGCGGCTTGTCGTCACGGCGGCCGAACGAGCCGGTGCCACGGTGGTCGTCGCGGCGGGCGTGCGGGCGGTCGTGGCCGCCGGAGCGGAAGCCGGGGCGGTCGTCGCGACGGTCGCGGTTGAACGGGCGGTCGCTGCCACGGTGTCCGGCGGCGCGGTCGTCACGGCGGAAGCCGGGGCGGTCGTCACGACGCTCGAAGTTACGGCTGCCGCGGTCACGGTCCTCGAAGTTGCGGCCACCGCGGTCGCGGTCACGGTCGCGGTCGAAGGGGCGGCGGTCGTCGCGACGGTCGTCACGACGCTCGAAGCCACGGCCACCACGGTCGTCACGACGCTCGAAGCCCCGCCCGCCACGGTCGTCACGACGCTCGAAGTTGCGGCCACCGCGGTCGCGGTCACGGTCGCGGTCGAAGGGGCGGCGGTCGTCGCGACGGTCGTCACGACGCTCGAAGCCACGGCCACCACGGTCGTCACGGCGCTCGAAGCCCCGCCCGCCACGGTCGTCACGACGCTCGAAGTTGCGGTCGTCACGGCGCTCGCGCCGCTCGTACGGTGCCTGCGCCGCCGGGCGCTCGGCGCGGTCCACGTCCTGGGCGGCCGGCTGCTCGGGCACGGAGGCCTCAAGTACGGCCGCCGCCTGGGCCTCGGCCACCGCGGCCTCCGGGTCCTCGCCACGCTCACGCGCGACGCGGGCCACCAGCCGGTCGGCCTCCTCGCGCAGCTCGGACGCACGGCGCTGCGCACGCTCCAGCTCCTTGGTGAGGTGGGAGACCTCACGCTCGGCCTGCTGAGCCGCGTTCCCGGCGGACTCCGCCTGGACCTCGGTCATCGACCGGGCACCGGTGATCTCGGCGACCTCCGGGTCGAAGGCGGCGCCGCCCTGGATGATGTGACGCCCGGCGTCGACGCCCGCGTCCTCCATCAGCCGGAAGATCTGGCGGCGCTGGTGCGGGAGGGAGAGCGAGACGACCGTGCCGGTGCGGCCGGCGCGGGCCGTACGGCCGGCGCGGTGCAGGTAGTCCTTGTGGTCGCCCGCCGGGTCCACGTTCAGGACCAGGTCGATGCCGTCGACGTGGATACCGCGCGCGGCGACGTCGGTGGCGACCAGGACGTTGACGTAGCCGTCCTTGAAGTCGGCCAGGGTGCGGGTGCGCGCGCCCTGGGTCATGCCGCCGTGCAGCGCGTCGGCCTTCACGCCCGCGTCGCGCAGCTGCTCGGCGACACGGTCGGCGCCCAGCTGGGTGCGGACGAAGATGATGGTGCGGCCCTTGCGGGAGGCGATCGCGGCAGTGACCGGCGCCTTGTCCTTGGGCTTCACGATCAGGATGTGGTGGGACATCGTCGTGACCGCGCCCTGCGCCGCGTCCACCTCGTGCGAGACCGGCGAGGTGAGGTAGCGGTCGACGAGGGTCTTGATCTCGTTCTCCATGGTCGCGGAGAACAGCATCCGCTGGCCGCCCGACGGAACCTGGTCGAGCAGCTCGGTGACCTCGGGCATGAAGCCCAGGTCGGACATCTGGTCGGCCTCGTCCAGGACGGCGATCCGCACGTCCTCCAGGGAGCAGGCGCCGCGGTTGATGATGTCGCGCAGTCGGCCCGGGGTCGCGACGAGGATGTCGACGCCGCGCTCCAGGGCGTAGATCTGGTTGCCCATCGACGTACCGCCGCAGACGACCTTCATCTTCAGGCCGAGGACGTCGCCGTAGGGCTGGAGGGCGTCCGCCACCTGCATGGCCAGCTCACGGGTCGGCGTGAGGATGACGGCGCGCGGGCGCTTCTTCTCGGTGCGGCCGCCGGCCAGCATGGCCAGGGTCGGCAGGCCGAAGGAGAGGGTCTTGCCGGAGCCGGTGCGGCCACGGCCGAGGATGTCCTTGCCGAGCAGGGCGTCCGGGATGGTCGCGGCCTGGATCGGGAACGGGACGGTCACGCCGTTCTGCGCGAGCTTGCGCACCACGCCCTCGGGCAGCCCGAGGTCGGCGAACGTGATTTCAGGGGTGTCGATGTCAGCGGCGTCGGCGGTGTCGGCCGACTCGGTGATCTCGGCCGACGTGTCGTGGGCCGACTCGCGGTCCGGGAACTCGTCCTCGGACACGACGATGTGATCAGTGCTGGAAACGGACATGCGAATGCGAAACCTTCCGGAGTCTGTTCGGCACGCGCCCGTCAACTCCGTGTTTCGCAATACGACCGCCTCTATGCGGTCAGCCACGGCAAGGGAGAGAACGCGCCACACGGCGCGCTCTGCGTTGGCGCCGGGCAAATGGGATCAAACGATCTACCACCATACGCACCCACCGGCCCCCAGCGCAAACTCGGCCCGGGAGACGCCCGTCACGTTCGCCCGTCACGTTCGTCGTCTCTCGCCGTCACGGTCTCCGTGCCTACACCGGCAGCCCCGCCTCCGGGGCCGGTTCCCGCTGCACCAGCTGCGGCCCGGTCTCCTCGTGCGCCGACGACGAGGGCTCGGCCGGTGGCGGGTCCGTCACGGGCGGCGGTGCGGACGTCACGGGCGGGTCCGGCACCGGCGGCGCCGAGGTCGGAGCCGGATCCTCCTGGGGCGGCGCCGGGTCCACCGGTTTCTGGCTGTTCCCCGGCCCGGCCGGGGCCGTGGCGGTGCTGCCCGCCCTGGACGGCTCGGCCGATGCCGACGCGGACCGGCTCGGTTTCTTCTTCCCGCCGTGACCGTGCTTGCCGTCACCCGGCTTCCCCCGGTGGCCGACACCGCCCTGCGAGCCCCCCGACCCGGCGTCGGGTGCCGCACCGCCATGCCGTCCCGTCGAATGCGTGGGGGTGGCCCGGCCGCCGTCCTCACCCACGTTCACACAGCCGGCGGCGGCCGCCACGGCCAGCATCGAGGCGGCCAGACGGACAGGTACGTACAAGGGGCGCACGGCAGCCACCTCCGGTGGAGGGTGAAGGAGTCGCCGTGCCCAACTCCCGTCCCCCGCACAAGGACACGCGCCCCAACGCTCACCCGTAGCCGAGTGCGTGCAGCCGTTCGTCATCGATCCCGAAATGGTGGGCGATTTCGTGCACCACGGTCACCTCGGTCTCCGCGACCACGTCCTCCCGCGTCTCGCACATCCGCAGCGTCGGCCCCCGGTAGATCGTGATCCGGTCCGGCAGCACACCCGCGTACCACTCGCCGCGGTCCGTCAGCGGCGTCCCCTCGTAGAGGCCGAGCAGTTCGGGATCCTCGGCGGACGGCTCGTCCTCGACGAACACCGCCACGTTGTCCATCAGCCGCGTCAGCTCCGGCGGGATCCGGTCCAACGCCTCGGCCACCAGCTCCTCGAACGCCTCGCGCGTCATCTCCAGCACAGACCCATTGTCCGGCACCGGACCGCCGTACGGCCTCCGTGCGACACCGGCCACGTCGAGCCCCGCCGCCCGCCGCACACGCGCCCCGCATACGCGCCCCCGCGGCCGGGCATACGGCACCAATGGTCCGCGCCCTCACCGCCTCCCGACCGCACCCCTGGACCCGCGCTCTCGGCATGGCCGGCATCGTCCTCGTCGGCGCCTGGCTCGGCCTGCTCGTCGTGGGCGACGTACGCACCCAGATCGGGCCGATGAACACCACCATGGCCCTGCGCCCCTCCCTCAGCG
The DNA here is from genome assembly GCF_044745865.1 of Streptomyces sp. NPDC086787. NCBI lineage: Bacteria > Bacillati > Actinomycetota > Actinomycetes > Kitasatosporales > Streptomycetaceae > Streptomyces > Streptomyces sp. NPDC086787. The sequence continues at coordinate 36,173 of NZ_JBIVBC010000017.1, forward strand.
GCGGCACGAAGATCAACGTCTCGCCGCTGGGCGCGCTCACCCTCGACAGTCATGTCGCACCCGCCCGCCTCGACGTCAACGTCGACCAACTCGACCCCGTCCGCGCCCAGGCCCTGGTCGACCACCCCGAACGCCTCGCCGGTCTTCAGGACGAGGTCGCCCGGGACATCCAGAACGGCACGCTCGACCTCGCCGTCCGCTCCTGCGTCGCCGTGGTCACCGGCGCCACCGCCCTCGGCCTCGCCGTCTACCGCCGCCCCCGCCCCGCCCTCGCCGCCGGCGGCCTCGCCCTCACCCTGCTGGCCGCCTCCGGGGCGAGCGCGTACGCCACCTGGAACCCGAAGTCCGTCCTGGAACCGAAGTACTCGGGCCTGCTGTCCTCCGCACCCGCCCTGGTCGGCAACGCGCGCAGCATCGTCACGGAATTCGACGTCTACCAGAAGGAGTTGGCGCGTCTGGTGACCAACGTGACCCGGCTGTACGACGTCACGTCCACGCTCCCCGCCTACCGGCCCGACCCGACCACCATCCGGGTCCTGCACGTCTCCGACATCCACCTCAACCCGGCGAGCTGGAAGATCATCACCTCGCTGGTGACCGAGTACAGGGTGAACGTGATCGTCGACTCCGGCGACACCATGGACCACGGCACCGCGGCGGAGAACGGCTTCCTCGACCCGGTCGCGGACCTCGGCGTGCCGTACGTCTGGGTGCGCGGCAACCACGACTCGGCGCTGACCCAGCGCTACCTGGGGCGCATGAAGAACGTGCGCGTACTGGACGACGGCCGGGCCCGGACCGTCGCGGGCCTGCGGTTCGCGGGCATCGGCGACCCCCAGTACACCCCCGACCGCTCCGCCCGGCCCGGCGGCGACACGGCGGAACTCCCGGCCGGCCGACGGCTGGCGGCCGCGCTGCGCGACCAGCGGGCCGCGGGTACCCCCGTCGACGTGGCCGTGGCCCACGAACCCGCCGCCGCCCGCGAGACGGACGGCGAGGTGCCGCTCGTGCTGGCCGGGCACCTGCACCGTGAACAGACCGAGGTCATGAAGCACGGCACCCGGCTGCGCGTGGAAGGCTCCACCGGCGGCAGCGGGCTGCGCGCGGTGGAGGGCCGCTACCCCGACCCCGTCGAGGCGTCCATCCTGTACTTCGACCGGGACACCCGGCGCCTCCAGGCCTGGGACGAGATCAGGCTGGGCGGTCTGGGCCTCACGACCGCCGAGGTCAGCCGTCACCTGGCGGAGGAGAACAAGCCAGGCGCGACGCCGCCCCCGACGCCCTCTCGCACCCCACGGGGAGGACCGTCGCCCACCGGCTCGTAAACCGTTTTGGCGATCCTCCCCGCCATCCCATATGCTTCTCACGTCCCCGACGCGCTGAGAAGCGCCCAGGCGGGCCGATAGCCCTCATCGTCTAGCGGCCTAGGACGCCGCCCTTTCAAGGCGGTAGCACGGGTTCGAATCCCGTTGGGGGCACGCAAGATCGTGTGCGACACTGTCGTACACAAAGCCTGGTCCTGTGGAGCAGTTTGGAGTGCTCGCCACCCTGTCAAGGTGGAGGCCGCGGGTTCAAATCCCGTCAGGACCGCTAAGACCTTTCAACAGGTCTTGGCGGCTGGGTAGCTCAGTTGGTACGAGCGATCGCCTGAAAAGCGATAGGTCGCCGGTTCGACCCCGGCCCCAGCCACAGCCACGAAAAAGGCCCCGATCTCCGGATCGGGGCCTTTTTCGTGGCTGTGCACGTGGCTTGGCACGACTGTCGTCCGGCGCTACGTTCTGCCTGGTCGGTCACGAGTTCAGGGGGCGGGGGACGATGGGTCGGGACGAGTCGAGGGCCGTTCAGGACAGCGAACTGGAGAAGGACCGGGCGCGGTACGGGCTGCTCGCGGTGGTGGTCAGCAATCTGGCGATCGCGGGGGTCGCGATCTTCGGGGTGTGGCGGCTCGACGGTGACAGGTCGGTGATCGTCGGTGTGCTGACGGCCGCGTTCACGGCGGTCAGCGGAATGACCACGGCCTATCTCGGCATCAAGGCGGTGTCCAACACGGCCCGGGCGATAGCCCTCGGGGACGTGTCGCGCGGGCGTGAGCCGTCGGCGGCGCCGCCCGCACAGCGGGGGCAGTGACCCGGCCGGGGGCAAAAGCGTTCGCCACGGATTTCTCCGAGGTGAGATCCTGGACCGCGTATGTCTACGCATCCTGCCCCCGCCCTCGGCGCCCTCGCCTCCCGTCTGACCGAATTGTCGCTGCGCGATGCGCAGCGGCTCGGGCGCAGGCTGGAGGGTGCGCGCAAGATCCGTAAGCCCGAGGCCCGTGCCGCCGTTCTCGCCGAGATCGAGACCGAGGTCGGCCGGGCCGAGGCACGGATGGGCGAGCGGCGTGCCCTGGTGCCGGCGGTCGGCTATCCCGAGCAGCTGCCGGTCAGCCAGAAGAAGGACGAGATCGCGGCGGCCATCCGCGATCACCAGGTCGTCATCGTCGCCGGTGAGACCGGCTCCGGCAAGACCACCCAGATCCCGAAGATCTGTCTGGAGCTGGGGCGCGGTGTCCGGGGCATGATCGGGCACACCCAGCCGCGCCGTATCGCGGCCCGGACCGTCGCCGAGCGGGTGGCCGAGGAGCTGGACACCCCGCTGGGCGAGGCGGTCGGCTGGAAGGTGCGGTTCACGGACCAGGTCAACCCGGACGCCACCTTCATCAAACTGATGACGGACGGCATTCTGCTCGCGGAGGTCCAGACCGACCGCGAGCTGCGCGCCTACGACACGATCATCATCGACGAGGCCCACGAGCGGTCCCTGAACATCGACTTCCTGCTCGGCTATCTGGCCCAGCTGCTGCCGAAGCGCCCGGATCTGAAGGTCGTCATCACCTCGGCGACCATCGATCCCGAGCGGTTCTCCCGGCACTTCGGCGACGCGCCGATCGTGGAGGTCAGCGGACGGACGTATCCGGTGGAGGTGCGGTACCGGCCGCTCCTGGAGGAGGACTCCGAGGACGCCGACCGGGACCAGATCACCGCGATCACCGACGCCGTCGAGGAGCTGATGGCGGAGGGCAAGGGCGACATCCTCGTCTTCCTCTCCGGTGAGCGGGAGATCCGGGACACGGCCGACGCCCTGGAGAAGAAGCGCTACCGGTTCACCGAGGTGCTGCCGTTGTACGCGCGGCTCTCGCACGCCGAGCAGCACCGGGTCTTCCAGCAGCACACCGGCCGCCGGATCGTGCTCGCCACCAACGTCGCCGAGACCTCGCTGACCGTCCCGGGCATCAAGTACGTCATCGACCCGGGTTTCGCCCGCATCTCCCGCTACAGCCACCGGACCAAGGTGCAGCGGCTGCCCATCGAGGCGGTCTCCCAGGCCAGCGCCAACCAGCGCAAGGGCCGCTGTGGCCGTACGTCGGACGGTATCTGCGTACGGCTGTACAGCGAGGAGGACTTCAACGCGCGGCCCGAGTTCACGGACGCGGAGATCCTCCGTACGAATCTGGCGTCCGTCATCCTCCAGATGACGGCGGCCGGGCTCGGGGACATCGAGAAGTTCCCGTTCATCGACCCGCCGGACCACCGCAACATCCGTGACGGTGTGCAGCTGTTGCAGGAGCTGGGGGCTCTGGACCCGGCGCAGAAGGACGCCCGCAAGCGGCTCACGGACACCGGGCGCAAACTCGCCCAGCTGCCCGTCGACCCCCGGCTGGCCCGGATGGTGCTGGAGGCCGACAGGAACGACTGTGTCCGCGAGGTCATGGTCATCGCCGCCGCCCTGTCCATCCAGGACCCGCGCGAACGCCCGGCCGACAAGCAGGCGCAGGCCGATCAGCAGCACGCCCGGTTCAAGGACGAGACGAGTGACTTCCTCGCCTATCTGAACCTGTGGCGTTACATCCGCGAACAGCAGAAGGAGCGGGGCTCGTCCGCGTTCCGGCGCATGTGCAAGCAGGAGTACCTGAACTTCCTGCGCATCCGCGAATGGCAGGACATCTACAGCCAGCTGCGCACGGTCGCGAAGCAGATGGGCATCCACCTGAGCGAGCAGGACGCGCCCGACGAGCGCGTCCATGTGTCCCTGCTGGCCGGTCTGCTGTCGCACATCGGCATGAAGGACGTGAAGAACGCCGCGGGGGACGGCGGCAAGAGCACCGCCAGGAACGAGTACCTGGGCGCGCGGAACGCCAAGTTCGCGATCTTCCCGGGCTCGGCGCTCTTCAAGAAGGCGCCGCGTTTCCTGATGTCGGCGGAGCTGGTGGAGACGTCGCGGCTGTGGGCGCGGGTCAACGCGAAGATCGAGCCGGAGTGGATCGAGCCGCTCGCCGGGCACCTGCTGAAGCGGACGTACAGCGAACCGCACTGGGAGAAGGACCAGGCGGCGGTGATGGCGTACGAGAAGGTCACGCTGTACGGCGTGCCGATCGTCGCCCAGCGGAAGGTCAACTACGGCCGTATCGATCCGGAGGTCTCCCGCGAGCTTTTCGTCCGCAACGCCCTGGTCGAAGGCGACTGGCGCACGCATCACAAGTTCTTCGCCGACAACCGTCGGCTGCTGAGCGAGGTCGAGGAGCTGGAGCACCGTGCCCGGCGCCGGAACATCGTGGTGGACGACGAGACGCTGTTCGACTTCTACGACCAGCGGGTTCCGGAGCATGTGGTCTCCGGCGCGCACTTCGACTCCTGGTGGAAGCGGAAGCGGCAGGAGCAGCCGGAGTTCCTGGACTTCGAGCGGGAGATGCTCATCCGGGAGTCGGCGGAGGCGGTCACGAAGTCGGACTATCCCGACTCGTGGCGTCAGGGGCAGCTCAAGTTCCGGGTGACGTACCAGTTCGAGCCCGGGGCGGACGCGGACGGTGTGACCGTCCACATTCCGCTCCAGGTCCTCAACCAGGTGACGGACGAGGGCTTCGACTGGCAGATCCCGGGGCTTCGGGAGGAGTTGGTGACGGAGCTGATCCGGTCCCTGCCGAAGCCGATCCGCCGTCACTACGTGCCCGCTCCGAACTACGCGAAGGCGTTCCTGGAGAAGGCGGGCTCCGCGCGTGAGGAGCCGCTCACGGCGGTCATGGCGCGTGAGCTGAAGCGCATGGTGGGGGTGCCGTTCACGGCCGAGGACTTCGACCTGGCGAGGATTCCCGACCATCTGCGGGTCACGTTCCGAATCGTGGACGAGCGGCGGCGCAAGCTGGCCGAGGACAAGGACCTGGAGGCGCTGAAGCTGCGGCTGAAGCCGAAGGCGCGCCAGGCGCTCTCGCAGGCCGCGGCGGCGACGGCCGAGCGGCGGGGCGGGGAGTCGCTGGAGCGGGCCGGGCTGACGGACTGGAGCATCGGAACCCTCACACAGGTCTTCGAGACCCGGCGGGCGGGGCAGCCGGTGAAGGCGTATCCGGCGCTGGTCGACGACGGGGACACGGTCTCGGTGCGGCTGTTCGACACGGAGGCCGAGCAGGCCGAGGCGATGTGGAAGGGCACCCGGCGGCTGATCCTGCGGAACATTCCGGTGAATCCGGCGAAGTTCGCGAGCGAGCATCTGTCGAACGCGCAGAAACTGGCGCTGTCCGCCAATCCGCACGGTTCGATACAGGCACTGTTCGACGACTGCGCGATGGCGGCGGCGGACAAGCTGATCAGGGAGTTCGGGGGGCCGGTGTGGGACGAGGAGTCGTTCCGGAAGCTGTACGAGAGGGTGCGTGCGGAGATCGTCGACACGACGGTCCGTACGGTCGCCCAGGTGCAGCAGGTACTGGCTGCCTGGCAGGCCTGTGAGCGTCGCCTGAAGACGGTACGGAGCCCCGTGCTGCTGGCGAATCTGACGGACGTTCGGACGCAGCTGGATGACCTCGTGAAGCCCGGCTTCGTGACGTGGGCGGGGGTGGGTCGGCTGGGAGACCTGATGCGTTATCTGGTCGCCGTGGACCGGCGCCTGCAGCAGATGCCGACGGGGGTCCAGCGGGACACCACGCGCATGGAGAAGGTCCACGAGATGCGCGACGAGTACGCCTGGCTGCTGGAGCAGTTGCCGCAGGGGCGGCCGGTGCCGGCCGCGGTGCTGGACATCCGGTGGATGATCGAGGAACTGCGGGTCAGCTACTTCGCCCACGCGCTCGGCACGGCGTACCCGGTGTCGGACAAGCGGATCGTCAAGGCGATCGACGCGGCCGTCCCGTAGGCCCCCGGCCCGTAGTCGAGCGTGCGCGCAGAGTGAGTTCGACCGTGGGCCCACCCTCCTGTACAGTCTCTTTTCGCAGCGCAACGCCGAAAGGAAAGCGCCGCGAAACCTGGTCCTGTGGAGCAGTTTGGAGTGCTCGCCACCCTGTCAAGGTGGAGGCCGCGGGTTCAAATCCCGTCAGGACCGCATATTGAGTGGGGCCCGCATCCGATCAAGGTGCGGGCCTCAGTCGTTTCCCGAACCACACCCGAACGCCGCGCCCGCGGCGGAGCCGCAATCGGGCACAGCAAATCCCGTCAGGACCGCATGTTGAGTGGGGCCCGCATCCGATCAGGGTGCGGGCCTCGGTCGTTTCCACCGCACAGTGGCTGAGGCCCGCATCCGATCAGGGTGCGGGCCTCGGTCGTTTCCGTCGCCGTCCGGCCGGCTCCCCCGCGCGGCAGCCCCGCCGGGCCTCCGCACTCTTGACGGCGTCACATTCCGTCGGTACCCAGAAGACAGGGCCCGTTCCCTTGTGCGGCCTTGGAGGTGGCGTATGGCGGCATCCGTCAGGCACGAGACGCGGGCGTTGCTCCGCGCACACCTGTCCGCCGCTTCCTCCTACGGGCATGCGACCCGGCACTGCCCGATCTGCCACCGCCTGCTGCGGCTGGCGATGGCTTCGGGGCCGGGCGGGGCGGAGGTTCCGGAGGGCGCCGTGGAGGACGAGAGCGTGCCGGGCGCGTGATGCGCGATCCCGGTGTCAACAGCCTTGCCGTCGAGGACGGCTGGAACAGGCGGCTCCACTATCGCACGCGAGGCATTGTCAACAAGCCGCTTGGTATGTGACGGGTGTCACCGCATAGGTTTTCAGGACTGCGGAACTTACCCCTGCCTTACAAGACGTCAATTTAATATGTGCAATTGCACCACCCCCCGGGACACCACCCCTCAGACTCCGACAAGCCCACCCACAAGCCCACTCGGCAGCCCCCATCCCCAGCCCCACTCACGGGACTTCCGCTCACCGGGGTCACGGCGCACAAAAAAAGATCGCGCTGGACCCGGCGGAGTCCAGCGCGATCCACGACTGACGGGGCCCGTTGGGGCAGGTCCCGTGTCGCTTGGAGCTTAGGGTTCCGGGCATCTCGGCGGGCTGGGGGACCAGCCGTTCTGCCCGGCTATGGAGTTGTTCAGGCCTCGCTGCGCTGCTGCGGAATACCCGCCAGCAGCGCACGGACCTCCGCCTCGCGGTAGCGGCGGTGGCCGCCGAGCGTGCGGATCGACGTGAGCTTGCCGGCCTTCGCCCACCGCGTGACGGTCTTGGGGTCGACGCGGAACATCGTGGCGACCTCGGCGGGGGTCAGCAGCGGCTCGGCATCAGGGGTGCGAGCGGTCATGAGCGGCCTCCTCGGGAGAACCGAACCTTCTCGGTTCTTTCCTCTAAATTCTGCACCTTGACCCGCGTTGCCCGAAATGGCGGACGCGAGTCGAGTCGGTTATAGGACGAACGGCTTGTCCTCGGCACTACAACTACACCATCTGTCCAGCCGCGTCGGCCAAACCGATGGAATTGCCCCTCCAGGTGTTCATCAGCGACGGAAGCCGATGGACCATGCCATAGCGGACAGTCACGCCACTGTGACGATCAGTCACACTGGCATGCAGGAGGCACCAGACCCCCCAAAGCGTGCAATGCAGGGATTCCACCCAGAGCGGAGCATAGTTGGGCGGAAGGAGTCTTCCCCGGACTCCTTGTCCTATTTTGGCACGAGGAGTGGCAAGGGACGCAAGAGCCGTGTAAGTGCGGTCCGTCACCCTTGACGTATAAGACCGGATCAGAGCCCCAACGTCCCGTCAGGTGTTCTAAGTGCCGTAAACCGTACGTGCTTCCGAGCCGTTCGGTTGCGTGAGGTGCGTCACTCACGTCCGCCGGTGGCCCGGCGCTAGTTCGCGGAGCGCCGGTCGCGCACCGTCCGCCACCGTTCCACCAGCCGCCCGTAGGCCTCCCCCGCGGCCGCCCCGTCCTCGCGGCGCAGGGCGTCCACGGCCTCGGTCACGTCGGCCGCCGAGTGGTCGCCCTCCAACTCGGCGGCGGGCACCAGGTGCACCAGGCCGCCGTAGTCCAGCTCGACCAGCGAGCGCGGGTGGAACTCCTCCAGCCACCGCCCGACCTCCACCAGGCCGTCGATCAGCGGCCCCTCCTCGATGGCGTCCCTGAGGGTGCGCAGCCCGCGCGCCACCCGCCGCCTGGCCTGCACCATCGGCGTGCGGTAGCGCAGCACGGGGGCCTCCTCGGCGGTCCCCTTCGTGTACTCCCGCTCCTCGTCCGAGACCAGCACGAACCAGTTCAGCGGCACCTGCCAGGTCGCGGTGCGGATCCAGGGGCGGGCGTCGGGGTTGCGGGCCAGCCAGCGCTCGTAGTCCTGGGCGGCCTGCCGGCGCACCACCTCGGGGAGCACCGCGTCCAGGACCGCGGGCGGGAACTCCCCGGACAGCTCGTCGAGGGCCTGCCAGCCGCGCAGCCGGGTGCGCCAGGGGCAGACACAGACCACCCCGTCGACGTCCAGCACGAAGGCGTCGCCGCTCTCGTGCACCGGGACCGCCACCGGCGGGGTGGGCAGCAGATCGGCAAGGGAGCGGCGCAATTCGTCCTGACAGGAGGGGCGCTCGGTGCGGAGGGCGTAGCGCGCCCAGTGTCCGCGCTCCGGCTCCGGGAAGGCGGCCAACGGCTCGTACACACGCAGGTACGCCGCGTAGGGGACGATCACGGAGGACACCTTGGGCACGCCTGCTCCCTCCCCACCGGAACCCGCGGGAAACACTGCCGATCGTGCCACGCGCACGCGTGCGCGTAAGCCGCGAGAGAGTGATCCTGAACACTGCCGGGATGGTGGGCGGGCACAGGCTCTACGCTCATGCCACAGCACCCGCCACCCGCACGGGAGCTGGTCTCTCGACCGTCGCTACTTACCTGGGAGTCACCACAGTGACCGACGTAATTGGCGCACCTGCTGATGTACTGCACACCCTGTTCCGGTCGGAGCAGGGGGGTCATGAGCAAGTAGTGCTCTGTCAGGACCGCGCCAGCGGACTCAAGGCCGTCATCGCCATCCACTCCACCGCCCTGGGCCCCGCGCTCGGCGGTACGCGTTTCTACCCGTACGCGACCGAGGCGGAGGCCGTCGCCGACGCCCTCAACCTCGCGCGCGGAATGTCGTACAAGAACGCCATGGCCGGTCTCGGCCACGGCGGCGGCAAGGCCGTCATCATCGGCGACCCCGAGCGGGACAAGACCGAGGAACTCCTGCTCGCCTACGGGCGCATGGTCGCCTCGCTCGGCGGGCGCTACGTCACCGCGTGCGACGTCGGCACGTACGTCGCCGACATGGACGTGGTGGCCCGTGAGTGCCGCTGGACCACCGGACGCTCCCCGGAGAACGGCGGCGCGGGCGACTCCTCCGTCCTCACCGCCTTCGGCGTCTACCAGGGCATGCGCGCCAGCGCGCAGCACCTGTGGGGCGACCCCTCGCTGCGCGGCCGCAGGGTCGGCATCGCGGGCGTCGGCAAGGTCGGCCACCACCTCGTGCGGCACCTGCGGGACGAGGGCGCGGAGGTCGTGATCACGGACGTGCGCGCGGACGCCGTGCGGCGGGTCCTCGGCCAGTACACGCAGGGTGTGACGGCGGTCGCCGACACCGAGGCCCTGATCCGGGTCGAGGGGCTCGACATCTACGCGCCGTGTGCGCTCGGCGGGGCCCTGAACGACGACTCCGTGCCGGTGCTCACCGCCGGCGTGGTGTGCGGCGCCGCCAACAACCAGCTGGCCCACCCGGGGGTGGAGAAGGACCTCGCCGACCGCGGGATCCTCTACGCGCCGGACTACGTGGTGAACGCCGGCGGTGTCATCCAGGTCGCCGACGAACTGCACGGGTTCGACTTCGACCGGTGCAAGGCCAAGGCGGCGAAGATCTTCGACACCACGCTTTCGATCTTCGCACGCGCGAAGGAGGACGGGATTCCGCCGGCCGCGGCCGCCGACCGCATCGCCGAGCAGCTGATGTACGAGGCCGCCGCCGCGCGCGGGCGCTGACCTTCCGCGCGCGGCTCTTCCGGTACCCGTCGGCGGGCGGTTCGAGAGAACTCTCACGTTCGTCGGCGGGTCGGACGCCAATAAGTGGTTAAAATCGCGGTTGACCAGCGAGGACAGGGCGCCTCGCGGGTTGTGTGCCGAGGCACGTGCTGCGGGCGACGTACCGTATGGGCGCGGGCTCAGGTACCGTGGAAGCCCTACGGACCGGTCTCTCCCTGGAGAGCCCGTTCCAGATCATGAACGCGTGTCAAGACTCTGGGGCCGTCGAGCCCCGTCACCGAGGGGGTCGAGCCATGGGGCGCGGCCGGGCCAAGGCCAAGCAGACGAAGGTCGCCCGCCAGCTGAAGTACAACAGCGGCGGGACTGACCTGTCGCGTCTGGCCAACGAGCTGGGCGCTTCGACTTCGAACCAGCCGCCGAACGGCGAGCCGTTCGAGGACGACGACGACGAAGACGACCCGTACGCCCAGTACGCGGATTTGTACAACGACGATGAGGACGACGAGGACGGCGAGTCCGGTCCCGCGTCGCAACGTCGCGGTGCTTGACGCGGCACACTTCGCGGTTCGGTGACGGTGATCAAAGCTCCGTAACCTCTGCACTCACCCGGTCCGGGCCTTCAGCTCGGACCGGGTTTCGTGCTGCCTGCGCAGGCAGAAGACGCCGCCGTTTCCGGGGCTGCCTGCCCCAGGAAGGACAGGGGCAGGCCCGGGACGGTCGGTTGTGATCGCCGACCAGTCGGGTGTGGTCGCCGACCGGTCAGGCGTAGTCGCCGACCAGCTCGGCGCCGGTCGTGTGATCGCCCCGCTCGGTGATCTCGCCCGCGACCCACGCGTCGACCCCGCGGTCGGCCAGCGTGGCGAGGGCCACGTCCACCGACTCGCCCGGCACGACGGCGATCATGCCGACGCCCATGTTGAGGGTCTTCTCCAGCTCCAGGCGCTCGACGTCACCGGTCCTGCCGACAAGGTCGAAGATCGCGCCCGGGGTCCAGGTGGACCGGTCGACGACCGCGTGCAGCCCGTCCGGGACGACCCGGGCCAGGTTGGCGGCGAGCCCGCCCCCGGTGACATGGCTGAAGGCGTGCACCTCGGCGGTGCGCATGAGGGCCAGGCAGTCCAGCGAGTAGATCTTGGTCGGCTCCAGGAGCTCCTCGCCCAGGGTGCGGCCGAGTTCCTCCACGCGCGCGTCCAGCGACATGCCCGCCCGGTTCAGCAGGACATGCCGAACCAGGGAGTACCCGTTCGAGTGAAGCCCGGAGGACGCCATGGCGATCACCGCGTCACCCGTACGGATACGATCCGCGCCGAGCAGCCGGTCGGCCTCCACGACGCCCGTACCCGCGCCGGCGACGTCGAAGTCGTCCGCGCCCAGCAGACCCGGGTGCTCGGCCGTCTCGCCGCCCACCAGGGCGCAGCCGGCCAGCACACAGCCTTCGGCGATGCCCTTGACGATGGCGGCGACCCGCTCGGGGTGGACCTTGCCGACGCAGATGTAGTCGGTCATGAACAGCGGCTCGGCGCCGCACACCACGATGTCGTCCATGACCATGGCGACCAGGTCGTGGCCGATCGTGTCGTACACGCCCAGCTGCCGGGCGATGTCGACCTTGGTGCCGACACCGTCCGTGGCGGAGGCGAGCAGCGGGCGCTCGTACCGCTTGAGGGCGGAGGCGTCGAAGAGACCGGCGAATCCGCCGAGGCCGCCGAGGACCTCGGGACGCCGGGTCTTCTTCACCCACTCCTTCATCAGCTCAACCGCGCGGTCGCCCGCCTCGATGTCGACGCCCGCGCCCGCGTAGCTGGCACCCGTGGTCTCAGTCATGGGATGTGAGAACTTTCGTGTCGTACTACAGGTATTACGGGCGACGGATGGCGTCGGCCGCAGCCGTGGCGGCGGGACCCGCGGCCAGTTCGGTCTCCAGAAGCTGCTTGCCGAGCAGTTCGGGGTCCGGGAGTTCCATCGGGTACTCGCCGTCGAAGCAGGCACGGCACAGGTTCGGCTTGGCGATGGCAGTCGCCTCGATCATGCCGTCGATGGAGATGTAGGCCAGCGAGTCGGCGCCGAGCGAGGTGCCGATCTCCTCGATGCTCATGCCGTTGGCGATCAGTTCGGCACGGGTGGCGAAGTCGATGCCGAAGAAGCACGGCCACTTCACGGGCGGCGAGGAGATCCGGATGTGGACCTCGGCCGCGCCCGCCTCGCGGAGCATGCGCACCAGCGCGCGCTGGGTGTTGCCGCGCACGATCGAGTCGTCCACGACGACCAGGCGCTTGCCCTTGATGACTTCCTTGAGCGGGTTCAGCTTCAGCCTGATGCCGAGCTGACGGATGGTCTGTGAGGGCTGGATGAAGGTCCGGCCGACATACGCGTTCTTGACCAGTCCGGCGCCGAACGGGATGCCCGAGGCCTCGGCGTAGCCGATGGCGGCCGGAGTGCCCGATTCCGGGGTCGCTATCACCAGGTCGGCCTCGACGGGGGCCTCCTTGGCGAGGCGGCGGCCCATCTCGACACGGGAGAGGTGGACGTTGCGCCCGGCGATGTCGGTGTCGGGGCGGGCCAGGTACACGTACTCGAAGACACAGCCCTTGGGCTTCGCTTCCGCGAACCGTGAAGTACGCAGGCCGTTCTCGTCGACGGCGACGAACTCGCCCGGCTCGATCTCGCGGACGAAACTGGCACCGCAGATGTCGAGGGCGGCGCTCTCGGAGGCGACCACCCAGCCGCGCTCCAGCCGGCCGAGGACCAGCGGGCGGATGCCCTGCGGGTCGCGGGCCGCGTAGAGGGTGTGCTCGTCCATGAAGACGAGCGAGAAGGCGCCCTTGACCTGCGGGAGGATCGCGTGCGCGGCCTCCTCGATGGTCAGCGGCTTGCCGTCCTCGTCGACCTGGGCCGCGAGCAGCGCGGTGAGCAGGTCGGTGTCGTTGGTGGCGGCGACCCGGGTGGACCGGCCGTTGGTGTCCTTGGGGAGGTCGGCGACCATCTCGGCGAGTCGCGCCGTGTTGACCAGGTTGCCGTTGTGACCCAGCGCGATGGAACCGTGCGCGGTGGCCCGGAACGTCGGCTGGGCGTTCTCCCACACGGAGGCGCCGGTGGTCGAGTAGCGGGCGTGACCGACCGCGATATGACCCTGGAGCGAACCGAGCGAGGTTTCGTCGAAGACCTGGGAGACAAGGCCCATGTCCTTGAAGACGAGGATCTGGGAGCCGTTGCTGACCGCGATTCCCGCGGATTCCTGGCCCCGGTGCTGGAGGGCGTAGAGCCCGAAGTACGTGAGCTTTGCGACCTCTTCGCCCGGAGCCCAGACACCGAAGACGCCACAAGCGTCCTGGGGGCCTTTCTCACCGGGGAGCAGATCGTGATTGAGTCGACCGTCACCACGTGGCACGGCACCGAGTGTAGGCGAGATCGACCACTGGTCCGAATTGGCCAATGGTCCAAAACCGTGCGGTCCGCTGTGCTCACATCTTCGCCTCGGCTGTCACGGTCTCACCGTTTTGGCTGGTCAGCGTGAGGGTGCGTTGATCGATGCGATAGCTGACGGTGCCGCCGAAGAAGCGCAGCAGGCTCTTTTCGGTGTGCATGAGTGAGGCGTCGCACATCATTCGGGTCGTGAGAGCGGAGCCCAGGGTAATACGGGCGTCGCGCACCGTGGCCCGCGCGGACACATGGTTGCAGCCGAGACGGCCGACGACCTTGCCGGTCCTCCGGTCGAAGGTGAGATGCGCGTCGGCGTTCGCCGGTGGCGCGGTGGCGGTGCCGTGGGCGCCGAGTGCCGTGACGGTCCAGCGGGTGCCGCGGAGCGGGACGTCACCGTCCGCCGTGACACCGCCGGCGCTGCGGTGGACGCCGGGCGGGGCTCCGGCGGATCCGCCGTCCGCGGGTTCGGTGCCGCAGGCCGTCGCGAGGGGGACGAGCGCGACGGCGGCGGCGACGGTCAGTCGCTGAATGTGCCTGTGCTGCCTGTCCATGCGGGTTGGACGGAACGGCAGGCACGACCGGTTCCCCCCTTCCCGCTGATTCCCCCTGATTCCCGCTACGGCATCAGCGGCAGCAGGTCCCCGAGGTCCGCCCGTTCCCCGCTCGCGCCGACCTTCGCCGCCGCGAGCGCCTCCGTCCAGTCAAGCCGTCCGGTGGCGAGCCGGAGCCAGGTGAGCGGGTCGGTCTCGACCACGTTCGGCGGGGTGCCCCGGGTGTGCCGGGGCCCTTCGACGCACTGCACGACGGCGTACGGCGGGATCCGCACCTCGGTGGCTCCACCGGGGGCCTTGGCGGCGAGCGCGTCGGCGAGGATGCGGGTGGCGGCGGCGAGGGCCTGACGGTCGTACGGCACCTCGATGCCCGGCAGGGCGGCGTTCAGGTCGTCGGTGTGGACGACGAGTACGACGGCCCGGGTGACCAGGTAGTCGTCCAGCGGCAGGGCGCCCGCGTCGGTCGCCAGGAGCCGGGTGCCGGGGTGCTCTTCGAGGAGCAGACGGAGGCCGCGGTCGACGTCGGTGAGGTAGGCGTCGAGGTCCTGGTGTTCCGGTGCGAGCCCGGCGGTGAGGTCCGCGGCGGCCGGGGAGACGGCGGCGGTCGCGAGGGGCCAGTCCACGAGCAGGGTGTCCTGTTTCGCGGGCCGCGGCAGGTCGAGGGCACGGTGCACGGCGGTGACCGTTGTTCCGATGTGCGTGACGAGGTCCCCCACGGTCCACTCGCCGAGCCGGGTGGGAAGGGCGAGTTGCCCGGGCTCGAGGGCGCGGACGGCCTCCCGCACGTTGCCGAGCTGGGCGAGCACCGCCCGGCGGGTCTTTACGGGGTCGTAGGTGCGGGCGCGCTTCCTGGCCGTGGGCATGACGGAGACCCTATGCGTTCGAGCCCCGCCCGTCGGAACGGGCGGGGCCTTCACGTCGTACAAGCACGTCGTACGCGCTCGTCGGAGCACGCCGTACGAGCGCCTACGCGAGCAGCGCCGGGATGGTCCCCTCGTGCGCCTCGCGCAGCTCCGCCAGCGGGAGCGTGAACTCGCCCTGGACGTCCACCGCGTCGCCGTCCACGACACCGATGCGGGTGACCGGGAGGCCCCGGGCTCCGCACATGTCGTTGAAGCGGAGTTCCTCCGAGCGCGGCACGGCGACGACCGCGCGTCCCGCCGACTCGGAGAACAGGAAGGTGAACGCGTCGAGCCCGTCCGGTACGACCAGACGCGCGCCCTTGCCGCCGAGCAGCGCCGATTCCACGACCGCCTGGACGAGACCGCCGTCGGACAGGTCGTGCGCGGAGTCGATCATGCCGTCGCGGGAGGCGGAGATCAGGATCTCGCCGAGCAGCCGCTCGCGCTCCAGGTCGACCTTGGGGGGCAGTCCGCCGAGATGGTCGTGAACGACCTGCGACCAGGCCGAGCCGCTGAACTCCGCACGCGTGTCGCCGAGGAGGTAGAGCAGCTGGCCCTCCTCCTGGAAGGCGACCGGCGTGCGGCGCGCGACGTCGTCGATGACACCGAGCACGGCCACCACCGGAGTCGGGTGGATGGCCACCTCGCCGGTCTGGTTGTAGAGCGAGACGTTGCCGCCGGTCACGGGGGTGCCGAGCTGCTGGCAGGCGTCCGCGAGACCGCGCACGGCCTCCGCGAACTGCCACATCACCGCCGGGTCCTCGGGCGAGCCGAAGTTCAGGCAGTCGGAGACGGCGAGGGGCTTGGCGCCGGTCGTCGCCACGTTGCGGTAGGCCTCGGCGAGTGCCAGCTGAGCGCCCGCGTAGGGGTCCAGCTTGGCGAAGCGGCCGTTGCCGTCCGTGGCGATGGCCACGCCGAGGCCGGTCTCCTCGTCGATCCGGATCATGCCGGAGTCCTCGGGCTGGGCGAGGACGGTGTTGCCCTGCACGAAGTGGTCGTACTGCGAGGTGATCCACTTCTTCGACGCCTGGTTGGGCGACGCGACCAGCTTCAGGACCTGGTCCCTCAGCTCCTCGGAGGTCGCCGGGCGCGGCAGCCTGCCGGCGTCGTCGGCCTGGAGGGCGTCCTGCCAGTGCGGGCGGGCGTACGGGCGCTCGTACACTGGGCCGTCGTGGGCCACCGTGCGCGGGTCGACGTCCACGATCTTCCCGCCGTGCCAGAAGATCTCCAGTCGGTCGCCGTCGGTCACCTCACCGATCACCGTGGCGATGACGTCCCACTTGGCGCAGATCTCCAGGAAGCGCTCGACCTTCTCCGGCTCCACGACCGCGCACATGCGCTCCTGCGACTCGCTCATGAGGATCTCCTCGGGCGAGAGCGTGGAGTCGCGCAGCGGTACGTCGTCCAGGGTGACGCGCATACCGCCGGAGCCGTTGGAGGCCAGCTCGGAGGTGGCGCAGGACAGACCCGCCGCGCCGAGGTCCTGGATGCCGACGACCAGCTTCTCCCGGAACGCCTCCAGGGTGCACTCGATGAGGAGCTTCTCCTGGAAGGGGTCGCCGACCTGGACGGCCGGCCGCTTGGAGGGCTTGGCGTCGTCGAAGGTCTCGGACGCGAGGATCGAGGCGCCGCCGATGCCGTCGCCGCCGGTGCGGGCGCCGTACAGGACGACCAGGTTGCCCGCGCCGGACGCCTTGGCGAGGTGGATGTCCTCGTGCCGCATGACGCCGATGGCACCGGCGTTGACCAGCGGGTTGCCCTGGTAGCAGGCGTCGAAGACGACCTCGCCGCCGATGTTGGGCAGGCCCAGGCAGTTGCCGTAGCCGCCGATGCCCGCGACCACGCCGGGCAGCACCCGCTTGGTGTCGGGGTGGTCGGCCGCGCCGAAGCGCAGCGGGTCCACCACCGCCACCGGCCGGGCGCCCATCGCGATGATGTCGCGCACGATGCCGCCGACGCCGGTGGCCGCGCCCTGGTAGGGCTCGACGTAGGAGGGGTGGTTGTGCGACTCGACCTTGAAGGTGACCGCGTAGCCCTGGCCGACGTCCACCACGCCCGCGTTCTCGCCGATGCCGACGAGCAGGGCGTCGGACTGCGGGGCCTTCTCGCCGAACTGACGCAGATGGACCTTGGAGGACTTGTACGAGCAGTGCTCGGACCACATGACCGAGTACATGGCGAGTTCGGCGCCGGTCGGGCGGCGGCCGAGGATCTCCACGACCCGCTCGTACTCGTCCTTCTTCAGGCCGAGTTCGGCCCAGGGCAGCTCGACGTCGGGGGTCGCGGCCGCGTGTTCGACCGTGTCCAGAGGCGTCCGGCTCATGCGTTGACCAGCTTCTTGAGGATCGAGGTGAAGAACGGGAGGCCGTCGGTGCGGCCGGTGCCGATCAGCGGCTCGACGGCGTGCTCGGGGTGCGGCATGAGGCCGACGACGTTGCCCGCCTCGTTGGTGATGCCGGCGATGTCGCGCAGCGAGCCGTTCGGGTTGAAGTCCAGGTACCGGAAGACGACCCGGCCCTCGGCTTCGAGCTGGTCGAGCGTGTACTCGTCGGCGACGTACCGGCCGTCCATGTTCTTCAGCGGGATGTGGATCTCCTGGCCCTGGCTGTAGTCGCCGGTCCAGGCGGTGCCCGCGTTCTCCACCCGCAGCTTCTGGTCGCGGCAGATGAAGTGGAGGTGGTTGTTGCCGAGCATCCCGCCCGGGAGGAGATGGGCCTCGGTGAGGATCTGGAAGCCGTTGCAGATGCCGAGAACCGGGAGCCCGGCCTTCGCCTGCTCGATGACGGTCTCCATCACCGGCGAGAAGCGGGAGATGGCACCGGCCCGCAGATAGTCGCCGTAGGAGAATCCGCCGGGCAGCACCACGGCGTCGACCTGCTTCAGGTCCTTGTCCTTGTGCCAGAGCGCGACCGGTTCGGCGCCCGCGAGCCGGATCGCCCGCTGTGTGTCGCGGTCGTCGAGACTCCCCGGGAAAGTGACGACGCCAATACGAGCGGTCACTTCGCGGCCTCCGCGACTTCCTCCACCTTGACGGTGAAGTCCTCGATCACGGTGTTGGCGAGGAAGGATTCCGCGAGGTCGTGGATGCGGGCGAGCGCGGCCTCGTCGACCGGACCGTCAACTTCCAGTTCGAATCGCTTTCCCTGACGTACGTCCGAGATCCCCTCGAAACCCAGCCGCGGCAGTGCGCGCTGCACCGCCTGGCCCTGGGGGTCGAGGATCTCCGGCTTGAGCATGACGTCGACTACGACGCGTGCCACTGGCACTCCCGGTGTGTGGTGCTGAGCAGGTTCCTTCAGACTACCCGTACAAAATTTCTACGCGGGTAGCGTTGTAGGAACCTACGTGATGGCCGTCACGATCAGGTGTCGAATCCGGTGCCGAACGGGTGCCTTCACCAAAAAATCTGGGAAAGTTCGGCGATCCACCCGCGGCAGCTATTGCGCCGGGACACGCGGACGGATTTAGTCGGGCTTCACTTTCCATTGGCGGGCACTGTACAAATGAATTGGCAATAGCCGATACTTTGCCCAATAATCAGGCGGACAGTCGACATCTCCATGACGTCAAGGCACGTCATACGACGGAGGTGTCGCACGAAGGGACCGATATTCGTGGCGCAGAAGGTCGTGGTCACTCTCTTTGACGACATCGACGGCTCGGAAGCGGCGGAAACGATCGCCTTCGGACTCGACGGCAAGTCGTACGAGATCGACCTGAACAAAGCGAACGCCAAGAAACTGCGCAAGGCCCTGGAGCCGTACGTCACGGCCGGCCGCAAGCGGGCGAGGTCGGGCAAGGCCTACCGCCAGACGGAGGTCGCACCCGACCCGGCGGCCGTCCGCGCCTGGGCCCAGGCGAACAAGATGGACGTACCGGCCCGGGGCCGCATCCCCAAGAAGGTGTACGAGGCGTTCAGCGCCGCCCAGTGAACCCCGGCGGCGCCCCCCTTCAGGGTCCGTCACCGGACCCTGAGGGCAACCGACTTGCGCTACCCCCCTGCTGATCAGCTAATGTCTGGAGCACGCCGAGGGGCGAGGCCGGAAGGCCGAGGCCCAAGGAGTCACGCGGGTGTAGTTCAGTAGTAGAACGTCCCCCTTCCAGGGGGAAGGCGCAGTGTGCAATTCCTGTCACCCGCTCTGGCATCGCCATCACGACCACTGCTGTGGTTGCGGTAGGCTGATGCCCGCACCGATCGGTGGGAGCCGGTCGGGGGCAGTGCGGACGTAGCTCAGTTGGTAGAGCGCAACCTTGCCAAGGTTGAGGTCGCGAGTTCGAGCCTCGTCGTCCGCTCCAGAGAAACCCCGGTCCCTGTGACCGGGGTTTTTTCGTGTGCTCCGCGCTTCTGACATTTGTCATGCCGAGTGATGACACCGCGCACTGACCTCCCGCCCCGGCCACCGGGACGCTGAAGTCATGGACAACGACGAACACGAGAACGTGATCGAGGTCACCGACCTCCGGCGCGTCTACGGGGGCGGGTTCGAGGCGGTGCGTGGGATCAGCTTCTCCGTGGCCCGCGGCGAGATCTTCGCGCTGCTGGGCACCAACGGCGCCGGCAAGACATCGACGGTCGAGCTCCTGGAGGGGCTCGCGGCCCCGGCCGGCGGCCGGGTGCGGGTCCTCGGCCACGACCCGTACCGGGAGCGGGCCGCCGTACGGCCGCGCACCGGAGTGATGCTCCAGGAGGGCGGCTTCCCCTCGGAGCTGACCGTGACCGAGACCGCCCGGATGTGGGCGGGATGCACCAGCGGAGCCCTGCCCGAGAGCGAGGTGCTGGCCCGGGTCGGGCTCACCGGCAGGGCAGATGTCCGCGTCAAGCAGCTGTCCGGGGGCGAGCGGCGGCGGCTGGACCTCGCGCTCGCGCTGCTCGGCGAGCCCGAGGTGCTGTTCCTGGACGAGCCGACGACCGGACTCGACGCCGAAGGCCGCCGGGAGACCTGGCAGTTGGTACGGACGCTGCGCGACACCGGCACCACCGTGCTGCTCACCACGCACTACCTGGAGGAGGCCGAGAACCTCGCCGACCGGCTCGCGATCCTGCACCAGGGACGCGTCGCCGCCCACGGGACCCCCGCCGAGGTGACCGCGGGACGGCCCTCCCGCATCTCCTTCGAGCTGCCCCATGGCCACTTCCTCGGCGATCTGCCGCCGCTCGCGGAACTCGGGGTGTGCGGACACGAGGTGGCGGGCCGGACCGTACGGCTGCGCACCCGGGAACTCCAGCGGACGGCCACCGGGCTGCTGGTGTGGGCGGAGCGGACCGGGGTCGAACTGCGCGGCCTCGATGTGCGGTCGGCCACACTGGAGGAGGCGTTCCTCGGGATCGCCCGGGAGCAGGAGCTCGCGGCAGGAGCCACCGCATGAGCGCCGCGACCCGGATGCGCGCGCTCGCCCGCGCCGAACTCACCCTGCTCGGCCGCAACCGCGGCGCGGTCGTCACCGCGCTGCTCGTGCCGCTCTCGCTGCCCTTCAGCGTCCGGCCCGCGCTCGACCAGCTGGACCTCAGGGCCGAGGGACTGACCGTCGGCGCGGCCATGCTGACCGCCGCGATCGGCTTCGCCTTCCTCTTCACCGTCTACACCTCCCTGGTGAGCGCCTTCGTGACCCGCCGCGAGGAACTCGTCCTCAAGCGGCTGCGCACCGGCGAACTCGGCGACCTGGAGATCCTCGTCGGCACCGGCCTGCCCGCCGTGTGCGTCGGGCTCGCCCAGGCGCTGGTCCTCTCCGTTGGCTGCGCGGTGCTCCTGGACACGGGGACGCCCAAGGCGCCGTATCTGACCGTGCTCGGACTGCTGACCGGCCTGGTGCTGTGCGCCGCGCTCGCCGCGCTCACCTCGGCCGTCACCAGGACCACGGAGAGCGCGCAGATCACCGCGCTGCCCCTGGTTCTCCTGTCGATGATCGGCTCGGGCATCGCGATCCCGGCCCAGGTGCTGCCCGACCGGATCGCCCGCATCTGCGAACTGCTCCCGCTCTCCCCCGCGGTCCGGCTGGTCGCCGCCGGCTGGACCGGCCGGCTGAGCGGATACGAGACGCTGGGCACCGTGGCCGGCGCGCTGGCCTGGACCGCCCTGGCGGTGTTTGCTGTACGGCGGTGGTTCCGGTGGGAACCCCGGCGCTGAGTACGGGGGAGCACATGGTGGGGCGGATACGGCGGTGGCACCAGTCCCACTGGCGGGAGCGCAGCAAGGCGGAGCGCGTCGAACTGCAGAGCCTGCTCACCTGGCACTCCACCATCTGGGTGATGCCGCTCGGCTGGCTGATGCTGCCGCTGGTCGGCGTGCTGGAACGGCGGCCCGTTCCGCTGGCGCTCGGCGGGCTGCTGGTGGCCCTGGCCCTGCTGCAGTGCGCGTCCGCGAGCCGGCTCGTGCGGCCCGCGCTCGACCACTACCTGGAGCGCGCCGAGGTGCCGGCGCGCTCCCAGCGCGGCCCCGCCGTCCTGCTCGGCCTGGCACTCTGCGTCGTCGTGGCACTCGCCGCCATCGACGGGACCGATCCGTTCTCGGTCCGGCTGGCCGTCGCGGCGGTGCTCGTGCCGTTCGGGATCCCGTACGCGTTCACCGTGCCCGTCGGGGTGTTCCTGCGCCGGTCCGCGGTCCTCACGGCGGTGATCGCGGCCGCCTTCTGGACCGTGCGCCCGGAGGGTCTCGGCATCGTCGCCACGACGGTGCTCTGCGGCTTCGCCGTCGGCTTCGCCCTGACGGCCGCACGCTGCGGTGCCTGGACCCTGTCCGTGCTCTGGGAGGCGGAACGCGCCCGTGAGATCGAGGCCCGGCTCGCCGTCGCCGAGGAACGGCTGCGGTTCGGGCGGGATCTGCACGACGTCCTCGGCCGGAACCTGTCCGTGATAGCTCTCAAGAGCGAGCTGGCCGTCCAACTGGCCCGGCGTGGGCGGCCGGAGGCCGTGGAGCAGATGATCGAGGTGCAGCGCATCGCCCGGGAGTCGCAGCGGGAGGTGCGGGAAGTGGTACGGGGCTACCGGGAAGCGGACCTCGGGGCCGAACTCGCCGGTGCGCGAGGGGTGTTGACGGCGGCCGGGATCGACTGCGAGATCACCGGCGGTGCCGACGGGCTGCCCGGCGGCGTCCAGTCCGCGCTGGGCTGGGTGGTGCGGGAAGCCACCACCAACGTGCTGAGGCACGGGGACGCCGGGCGGTGTGCCGTGAGTCTGCGGGTACTGGAGGGGCGTGTGGTGCTGACGGTGGAGAACGACGGCGCGTCCGGAACACCGGACGGGGGCGGGGGTTCCGGGCTCGCGGGGCTGCGGGAACGGCTGGCCGCGGTGGACGGCACGCTCGCGGCGGGGACCGTCGGGGAGGACCGGTTCCGGCTGGTGGCGGAGGTCCCCGTGCCGGGCGGGAAGACAGTCACGGGAGTCGTGTCATGAGTTCCCGGCTACGGGTGCTGCTCGCCGACGACGAACATCTGATCCGCGGCGCGCTGGCCGCGCTGCTCGCCCTGGAGGACGACCTCGTCGTGGTCGCCGAGGCCGCGACCGGCCCGGAGGCACTCGCCATGGCGCGGGCCCACACACCCGACGTGGCCGTACTGGACCTTCAGATGCCGGGCGCGGACGGTGTGAAGGTCGCCACATCACTGCGGGCCGAACTGCCCGGCTGCCGGGTGCTGATCGTCACCGGCCACGGGCGGCCCGGCCATCTGAAGCGGGCCCTTGCGGCGGGTGTGCGCGGGTTCGTCCCGAAGACCGTGAGCGCGCAGCGGCTCGCGGAGATCATCCGTACCGTGCACGCCGGAAACCGGTACGTCGACCCCGAGTTGGCCGCGGACGCGATCTCCGCCGGGGACTCACCGCTGACCGCGCGGGAGGCCGAGGTACTGGAGCTGGCCGCCGACGGGGCGCCGGTCGCGGAGATCGCCGAGCGGGCCGCGCTGTCCCCGGGGACCGTGCGCAACTACCTCTCGTCGGCGGTGACGAAACTCGGCGCGGACAACCGGCATGCGGCAGTGCGTCTCGCCCGGGAGCGAGGTTGGGTATAGTTGCTCTCGCGCCACGGCGCATGCGGACGTAGCTCAGTTGGTAGAGCGCAACCTTGCCAAGGTTGAGGTCGCGAGTTCGAGCCTCGTCGTCCGCTCCGAAGAAAGGCCCCCGGCTTCCGCCGGGGGCCTTTCGCGTCGCTCAGCGGCTCACGCCCAGGCGAGTCCCGTCAGTCGCTCGTACGCCTCGATGTACTTGGCGCGGGTCGCCTCCACCACGTGCGGCGGCAGCGGAGGCGGGGGCTGCTCGCTCGTGCGGTCCCAGCCGGACTCGGCCGAGGTCAGCCAGTCGCGGACGAACTGCTTGTCGTACGACGGCTGCGCGCGGCCCGGCTGCCACTGGTCCGCCGGCCAGAACCGGGAGGAGTCCGGGGTGAGCACCTCGTCGGCGAGGACGAGGTCGTCCCCGGCGAAGCCGAACTCGAACTTGGTGTCGGCGAGGATGATTCCCCGCTCGCGGGCGACGTCCCGGGCGCGGTGGTAGACGGCGAGGGTGGTCTGGCGCAGCTGCGCGGCGACGTCGGCGCCGACCTGCCGGGCGACCTCCTCGTACGCCACGTTCTCGTCGTGCTCGCCCACCTCCGCCTTGGTGGCCGGGGTGAAGATCGGCGCGGGCAGCTCGGAGCCGTCCACGAGTCCTTCGGGCAGGGCGAGACCGCAGACGGTACGGGAGTTCTCGTACTCGGCGAGCCCCGAGCCGGTGAGGTAGCCACGGGCAACGCACTCGACCGGCACCATCCTCAGCGACCGGCAGACCAGCGCGCGGCCGGCCCAGTCGGCGGGGGCGCCCTCGGGCAGCTCGGCGCTGATGACGTGGTTGGGGACCAGGTCCGCGAGCTGGTCGAACCACCACAGGGAGAGCTGTGTGAGGACGCGGCCCTTGTCGGGGATCTCGGTCGGCAGCACCCAGTCGTAGGCGGAGATGCGGTCGCTGGCGACCATCACGAGGTCGCCCGCGTCGTTCCGGTACAGCTCGCGCACCTTGCCGGTGTGCAGGTGGACCAGACCCGGAACCTGGACTGGCTCGGGCTTTTCTACGAATCCGGACACGGTTCCTCCCCGTGGTTCTGTCCAACTGGCTCGATTGTCCCGCACGGGGTGGCGGCCGATGGACAGCGGGTCGGTCAGTGGGCCGGCCGGAAGCCCGGTCAGTGGGTCGGTCGTGGTCAGTCGTGCTTGCAGATGCGGTCCAGGAGGTTCGCGGTGGCCCGCTGGACACGGGGGTCCACATGGCCGGGGCGGTCCAGGGCCGGGGACCAGGCGAAGGTGCCGGAGGCGAAGACCAGGGCGCCGGACGGGAAGCGGTACAGGGAGGTCTCCTGGTGGCGCGGGGCGCCGTCGCTGTCGGTGTAGGGGGAGTGGGCGAGCAGGATGCGCTCCTCGTGCTCGGGCAGGGCGGTGCGCGGGAAGTAGCGGTCGGCCTCGCCCGCCACCAGGCCGGGTAGTTCGTCGCCGTCGCCCGCGCCGGTCGCCTCCCACAGCCAGTGGCCGGCGTTGCGCACGATGAGCGGGTGGGGTTCGGGCACACGGCCCGCGTACTGGATGCCGATCAGCTGCTGTTCCGGGCGGTCGATCTCGCGCCACAGCACCGGCCTGCCGGGACCCCTGCGCTTGCGGCAGGTGAGCAGCCGGTCGGGCACGCCGGACGCGGAGGGGCCCAGCTCCACCTGCCAGTACATGGTGTTCGCCGAGAGGAAGACGAGCGAGGTGCCGCTCTCGCGGGCGATCTCCACCGTGCGGCGCATCTGCGCCGACCAGTACTCGTCGTGGCCGGGGAAGACCAGGCCCCGGTAGCGGGTGGGGTCGACCCGGCCCGCGTGCAGGTCGCGGGCGTCGGCGTAGGCGAGGTCGTAGCCGTAGCGTTCCGCCCAGCGGATGAAGTCGTAGGCGTGCCCGACGTGCAGGGGCAGACCCGCGCCCGCGAAGGGACGGTCGAAGGAGACCGTGGTCGCGGCGTCGGCCTCGCCGAGCAGCCGGCCCCCGTCGTCCCAGGCGTGGTAGAGGCTGGCGCCGGTGCGGCCGTCCTCCGGGTAGAGGTTGTAGGCCTGCCAGGTGACGTCGGGCAGCAGCAGGAGCAGGTCGGCGGGGTGGCTGTCGCGGACCGTGAACGGCACGTGGGAGCGGTAGCCGTCGGCGGTGGTCAGAACGGCCACATAGGCGCCGATGCTCCAGTAGGACGGGACCTGGAGCCGCCAGGACAGCCACCAGTGGTGGCAGGACACCGTGCGGTCGGCGGCCAGCGGCGCGGGCTGCACGATGCCGGACAGCCGGGGGCTGGTGGTGATCTTGGCGGCGCCGTCACCGCCGTAGTGGCCGATGCGGTAGACGTCCACGCTGAACTGCTGGGGCGGGTCGACCGTGATGTGGAAGTCGACGGCCTCGCCCGGCGAGACCGCGCCGGTGGAGGCGAAGCCCTTGATCTGACGGTGGACGTCGTCGGCCGAGCGGGGCCCGCCGCCCTGCCGGGGCGCCGGTACCCGCGGCACGCCCGAAGACGTCTGGCGCCCGTGCTGCTGGACGGCGTCCACATACCAGGGGACGACGTGGCCGCTGTCGTCGAAGTAGGTCTCGCTGCCGCGCAGCCAGGGGACCGGCCCCAGACCGAAGGGGTCCGTCACGGCGTGGGCGAGTGCCCCGGACTCCCATCGGCGGATCTGCTCGGATCCCATGGTCGCTCCCCTCCCTCGGGTCCCGCGGGCCCCCGTGATCCCTGTGGTGTTGTGCGGTGCGGCCGTCGTATGTCGTACGCCATTGCCATGTGCGGGATCGATCCCCAGCACATCACATGACGCACGCGCGCGGTCACTACTCGTTGCGAATTGACCTTAATTGGAAGGTGGCATTCCGCTACGGCGGCGAGTCCGGCCGGTCATACCAGCCGTACCGGCTTCTCGGGTCGTATCCCCGACTCGATCAGCCAGGCCCGCAGCGGGTCCGGGTCGCCCTCCTCGGTCAGGCTCAGCACACGGGAGGTCAGATCGCCGGCGCGCTCGCCGTTGATGAGGAGGGACGGTCCGTCGAGCCAGTCGAGACCGGGCAGCGCGCCCGCCGTGTCCATCGCGGCGCAGCACACCATCGCCGTGACGTGGTCGGCGAGCAGCTCACGGGCGGTGCGCGGGGGCTGGAGGGGGAAGAGGGGCAGGGCTCCGTCGTCCCAGAGCACCACGTCGGGGCCCTGGCCGTGACCGTGCGTGTGCCCGTGGCCGTGCCCGGAGACCTGGCCGGGCTGCTCGGTCCGCGGCTCCGCGCTGGCGGCGGCCTCCTCACGGGCCAGCTCGGCGCTGAGCCGTGCGGCGAGCGCCGCACCACGCCGGGTACCGGGGTCGCCGCCCGGCTCGTCGTCGTGGGCCACGGCGTCGTCCCCGGCCGGAGCGTCGTCGTACGCCGAGGTGTCGTCCCCGGCCAGGGCGTCGTCGTTTGCCGGGGCGTCGTCGTGGGTGGCGTCGTGGACCGAGGCATCGGTACGGGACGAGGCATCGGCGCGGGCCGATACGTCGTCGCAGGTCGGGGCAGCGCCGTGAGCCGGGGCGTCGGCGTTTGCCGGGGCGCCGTCGCGCGCCGGGGCGGACGTCAGATGGTCCAGTACGCGGGAGAGGGTGGGGCCGGCGGCGTTCGGGGTGGCCGCGCCGTCGGCGGCGCGGACGCCGAGCGCGTCCAGGACCCGGTGCAGACGGGCCGCGTCGGTGCGCCACTTGCGGTCCACGACCTCGTCCGGATACTCGTGCCAGTTCACCGGCGCCCAGTCCGGGCCGGGCCCGGCGGGCCCGCCGTGGAAGAGGCGGGCGGCGAGCAGCGAGGCGGCCTCGTCCACCAGGCCGGGTTCCTCCAGCAGATCGCACGCGGGCCGCTCGCCCAGTCGGGAGGCGAAACCCTCGGCCAGCCGGTCGCGCCGGGACAGCTCGGTGAGCGCCGCGACGACACCCGCGTCCAGCCGGCAGGGCCAGCGGCCCATCCGCCAGGCGGGCAGCGCCACCCGGGTCAGCAGCCGGTCCCAGCCCGCGTAGGCCAGTCCCACCTGTTCCTGGGCGACGATCCGCAGCCCGTAGTCCACGGCCTGGGCTCGCTCGGCGGCCGCGGCGGCCACCCCGCGCTCCATCTCGGCCGCGTGCTCCCGGCAGCCGCGCAGCATGGCCCGCGGCACCCAGCGGATGGCCGCGAGCGCCGCGCGGGACACCGGGCCCCGGCCGGGGCCGGAGGTCACGGCCACCGCCGCGTCCAGCCCGCGTACGAAACGGCGGGCAGCGGCTATGTCCGGGTGCGCCGAGGGGCCGGTACCGGCGACGACCGGCGCGAGGACCGCGCGCAGCTCGCCGACCCGCATCCACCACAGGAACGGGGAGCCTATGACGAGGACGGGCGCGGCCGCCGTACGACGGTGCACACGGCGTCCCGGGTCCGCCAGCTCGTCGTGGTGCCGGGGCTGGGGCGGGCCGTGCGCGGGGTGGGTGCGGTCCTCCAGCCAGCTGTCGCAGTCCGGGGTGAGCGCTATGGCGGAGGGCGCGGGCACGTCGAGCCGGTCGGCGAGGTCTCGCACCATCCGGTAGAGGTCGGGGGCCGACTCCTCCGGGATCGGGACCGTCGGGCTCACGGCGGGACGGGCACGGGCGACGAGCAGCGCGATGCCCGCGGCCGCGAGCAGCACCAGCAGCGCGGTCACGGTCACGATCCAGCGGGCGAGGTCCCAGCCCCGCCCGACGAGATGGTCCGTGGCACCGCCGGCCAGCAGGATCACGGCGGCCGCCGCGGGCAGCACGGCGACGCCCAGCGCCCGGCCACGCACGCGCAGCACGGCGAGGGCCCGGGAACGCGCGGCGTGCGCACCCCTCTCCACACCGATTCCGGTCACGACCGGACGTCACCCCCTCCCTGTAGCCCTGGTGCTGTCCTGGCGTTGCTCACTCCCCCACTGTGGCACCCGGTACTGACATCGCAATGCCGGTGGGCCAAGTGCCGGAACGCTTGCGCCGCACCCTAGTTGGGGCCCAGGCCCCCGTCAGCCGGTTGGGCCATTGGTCACTCGATGGAATGGCCTTGGTCAGAGGTGGAGACAGGCAGCAACGATCGGGCCCCGGATTTCTGGTCGTGAACTCCGGGGCCTGAAGGTGGTGAAGAGGCGGGTGTTACGGGTGTTACTCGCCCGCCGCCTTCGCGGCGATGTCCGTACGGTGCTGGGCCCCGTCGAGACCGATACGGCCCACGGCCGCGTACGCCCGCTCACGGGCCTGGGTCAGGTCCTCGCCGGTCGCCGTGACGGACAGCACGCGGCCGCCCGCGCTGACGACGGCGTCGCCGTCGCGCCGGGTGCCCGCGTGCAGGACGTACGCGTGCGGGGCGTCCTCGGCGGCCACCCGGTCGAGTCCGCTGATCGGGTCGCCCGTGCGCGGGGTGCCGGGGTAGTTGTGCGAGGCGACGACCACCGTGACCGCCGCGTCGTCGCTCCAGCGCAGCGGCGGCAGGTCGTCCAGGGTGCCGTTCGCGGCGGCGAGCAGCAGGCCGGCCAGCGGGGTCCGCAGACGGGCCAGGACCACCTGGGTCTCCGGGTCGCCGAAACGGGCGTTGAACTCGATGACCCGCATGCCGCGGGAGGTGATCGCGAGGCCGGCGTAGAGCAGACCGGAGAACGGGGTGCCGCGGCGGCGCATCTCGTCGACCGTGGGCTGGAGAACGGTCTGCAGGACCTCGTCCACGAGCTTCGGGTCGGCCCAGGGCAGCGGGGAGTACGCGCCCATGCCGCCGGTGTTCGGGCCCTCGTCGCCGTCCAGGGCCCGCTTGAAGTCCTGGGCAGGCTGGAGCGGTACGACGGTGCGTCCGTCGGTGATCGCGAAAAGGGACACCTCGGGGCCGTCGAGGAACTCCTCGATGACCACGCGCTCGCAGGCGGCGGCATGCTCGGTGGCGGCGTCGGCGTCCTGCGTGACGACCACGCCCTTGCCCGCGGCCAGCCCGTCGTCCTTGACCACGTAGGGCGCGCCGAAGGCGTCGAGGGCGTGGGCCACCTCGTCGGCCGTCGTACAGACGTAGGAGCGGGCGGTGGGCACTCCGGCCGCCGCCATCACCTCCTTCGCGAAGGCCTTGGACCCCTCGATGCGCGCGGCCTCCCCGGAGGGGCCGAACACCGGGAAGCCCGCCTCGCGCAGGGCGTCGGCGACCCCGGCGACCAGGGGGGCCTCCGGGCCGACGACCACCAGCTCGGCTTCGAGCCTGGTGGCCAGCGCGGATACGGCCTTGCCGTCCAGGGCGTCGACCTGGTGCAGCTCGGCGACCTCGGCGATGCCGGCGTTGCCTGGGGCGCAGTGCAGCGCGGTGACGTCGGGGTCGAGGGACAGGGAGCGGCACAGGGCGTGTTCGCGGGCGCCGCTGCCGATGACGAGGACCTTCACGGGGTCAGCCTAACGGGCGGGCGGCGGGTCGCCTTGTGCGGGCCACCGAAGGGCGCCGGGCAGGACTGTTGTGGGTTCCTCCAAGGGAGGAGCCAGGTAGGTGGCGGGAGGGCTATTCGTTGGAGAACTCCTCCACGACCGTGGCTCCGAGTTCCCGCACGATGAGGTCGTGCCCGGAGAGGGCCGACTCGTTGAGGTCGGGGTCGTCGTCCTCCGGGATGTCGTCCTCGGGGGACACCGGGGGCGGCGGGGGCGGCTCGGAAGCCGCCGTCGGCCGATGTGCCGAGGTGGAGTCGGCCTGGGGTCGGGTCTGGGCCTGGGGCGTCGCGGGTGCGGCGGGGGCCGTCGGCCGGGAGGCGGCGGGGGCGGCCTGCGAAGCGCCGTGGCCGGGGCCGGCGGGACTGCCGTAACCGGACGGGCCGCCGCCGTATCCGGAGGGGCCGCCGGGCGTGGGTGGCGGGGGTGCGGAGCCGCCCGACGGGTCGACGATCGCCTCGACCTTCCACTGCACGTTGAACTGCTCGGCCAGCGCCTGCCGGAGCACGTCCTCGCTGCCGCTGCCCGCGAAGTTGTCGCGGGCGCCCGCGTTGACGAAGCCGAGCTGGAGTGTGGTCCCGTCGAAGCCCGTGACCTGGGCGTTCTGACTGAGCAGGATCCAGGTGAAGCGGCGCCGGTTCTTGACCGCCTCCAGGATGTTCGGCCAGAGCATGCGGGGGTCGAGACCGCCGGGGGCGGGGTCCGCCTGGGGGGCGGGGGATGCGGGGGTCGCGGCGGGCGCCGACTGCGGGGCCGGGGCACTGGCGGTGTGGGTAGGGGTGGGCGTGCCGCCCTGGCTCTCCGGCGGGCGGCCACCGCCCGCCGGGGCCGCCGTGGGCCACCCGCCGGGCCGCCGTCCGGCACCGGTAGGCGCGGCGGTGGGCCAGGCGCCGGGGGCGGGGGCGGCCGGAGTGGGCGCGGGGGGCGGGGCCTGCTCGACGGAAGCGGGCGCGGGCTCGGGAGCGGGAGCGGGAGCGGACTCGGAGGGAGCGGGTGTGGGCGCGGGTGCGGGTGCGGCGGCCGGGGCGGGCTCAGCCGCAGGTACGGCGGCGGGTACGGCAACGGGTGGTGCCGGCGCGGCCGCCGGGGGCGTCGTACCCCGTACCGCGGCCCGGGCCGCGGCGGGGCCGCCGCCCGCGTGGGCGTCGGGCCCGGGAACGTACCCGGCGGTGGGCAGGCCGGCGCCCGCGGAGAGGTTGACGCCGCGCTCCAGGCGGTCCAGGCGGGCCATCACGGACCGCTCGTCGCCGTAGGCCGCGGGCAGCAGGGCGCGCGCGCAGATGAGTTCCAGCTGGAGGCGGGGCGAGGTGGCGCCACGCATCTCCGTGAGCCCCTCGTTGACCAGGTCTGCGGCGCGGCTCAGCTCGGCCGCGCCGAAGACGCCGGCCTGGGCCTGCATGCGCTCGACGACGTCGACGGGAGCGTCGAGGAGCCCCTTTTCCACCGCGTCCGGGACGGCGGCGAGTATCACCAGGTCACGGAGCCGCTCCAGCAGGTCGGCGACGAAGCGGCGGGGGTCGTTGCCACTCTCGATCACGCGGTCAACGACCTCGAAGGCGGCGGCGCCGTCGCCTGTGGCGAACGCCTCGACGACGGAGTCGAGCAGGGACCCGTCGGTGTAGCCGAGCAGGGACGTCGCCATGGCGTACGTCACACCGTCCGTGGCGGCGCCGGCGAGGAGCTGGTCCATGACGGACATGGAGTCACGCACGGACCCCGCGCCCGCGCGCACCACCAGCGGCAGCACCCCGTCCGCGACGGGGATGTCCTCCTTCTTGCACACCTCGCCGAGGTACTCCCGCAGGGTGCCCGGGGGGACCAGCCGGAAGGGGTAGTGATGGGTCCGCGAGCGGATGGTCCCGATGACCTTCTCGGGCTCCGTGGTGGCGAAGATGAACTTCAGATGCTCCGGCGGCTCCTCGACGACCTTGAGCAGCGCGTTGAAGCCCGCCGACGTGACCATGTGGGCCTCGTCGATGATGTAGATCTTGTACCGGCTGCCCGCGGGCCCGAAGAAGGCCTTCTCGCGCAGCTCGCGGGCGTCGTCCACACCACCGTGCGAGGCGGCGTCGATCTCGATCACGTCGATGGAGCCGGGGCCGTTCCTGGCCAGGTCACGGCATGACTGGCACTCGCCGCACGGCGTGGGCGTCGGTCCCTGCTCGCAGTTCAGACAGCGGGCCAGGATGCGCGCGCTGGTCGTCTTGCCGCATCCGCGCGGGCCGCTGAACAGGTACGCGTGATTGACCCGGTTGTTGCGCAGCGCCTGCTGCAACGGGTCAGTGACATGCTCCTGCCCGATGACCTCGGCAAAGGTCTCCGGGCGATAGCGGCGGTACAACGCGAGAGACGACACGCATACGAGGTTATAGGCGCCCACCGACAACCGGCCCCGCCCAGGGCTCCCGCCCGGCAAACGCAAGCGCCCCCCACGCACCCGCCAGAGCCGACTTACCCTTGCTGCCTTCCGGCCCTGGGGGAGTTCAGTCAGATAGCGCCACGTGAGGGGCTGCGCACAGAGTACCCGATGACAGCCTGCGAGAACGAGTTCGCGAGCACTCCCCTCGGTCATGTAATGTTCCGAGCGGAGGATTCGCCTAGAGGCCTAGGGCGCACGCTTGGAAAGCGTGTTGGGGGCAACCCCTCACGAGTTCGAATCTCGTATCCTCCGCCAGTGCCTCACCGGGCACGATGTCGAAGGGCCCCACCGTTCGCGGTGGGGCCCTTCGTCGTTCGCAGTCTCATCTACAGTCTCAACGCGCTCCGGCAGAGCCCTTCGGACGGTCGTCGGCAGCGGGCTTGGCCACCTCCCAGATGAGACCGCCCACCCGCTGCGCCACGTCGGCCAGGATTCCTCCGGTCACGTGCTGGTAGCGGGCCGCCATCGCCGTAGATGACCAACCCATGATCTGCATGACTACCCGTTCCGGCACTCCGAGGATGAGCAGCACCGTGGCGGCTGTGTGCCGAGCGTCGTGCAGCCGGCCGTCGCGCACCTTCGCGTCAGTGAGTAACTGCTTCCACACGTCATAGTCGGTACTGGGCATCAACGGCTGCCCGAAGGGCGAGGTGAAGACGAACCCCGTCTCGTGCCACTCCTGAGCGGCCTGCGCCCGTTCGCGCTCTTGCTCCTGTCGGTGCAGTTCCAGGAGCCGAGCCAGTTCGTCAGGCACGCCGATCACCCGGCGACCAGCGCGCGACTTCGTGTTCGCCGTGTCCTCGTTCTTCCTGATCCGCTGCTTGCAGTAGCCGGGCTTCCGCCCACACTCGCCACCGCAGCCGTGCAGGTATTTCGGACGAAGACGGTTCTTCCGCACCCGCAGGATGCCCGCCTTCAGGTCCACGTCCGACCAGCGCAGGCCGAGCGCTTCCCCCTGCCTGAGCCCCAGGGCGAGTGCGATGGACCAGCGGACGCTGTTCCGGAGTTTGGCCGCTTCGGAGAGGAGACGCTGAACCTCCTCGATGTCGTACGGCTCGACTTCTTCGTCCTCGATCCGGGGCGGGACAGCGAGCATGGCGACGTTCCGGGTGACGTGTCCGCGCCGCATGGCGTGGTTGAGTGCCGTGCGGACGGTGCGGTGGACCTGGTGGGCGGTGGCGGGCTTGCTGCCGTTGGCCTGCATCTTCGTGTAGAAGCGCTCCAGGTGTTCCGGCTCCAGCTTGTCCAGGCGGTGCGCGCCGACCCCGGGAACCAGGTGAACCCTGACGGCCACCTCGTAACCGGCGTAGGTGTTCTCTCGCACCGACGGCTTCGCGATCTCCTCAACCCAGTGCAACAGCCACGCCTTGACGGTCCAGGGACGCCCGGGCTTCCGGACCATCCCCGCGTCCCGTTGCTTCTCCAGGTCACGAACCTTCTTGATCACCTCCGCCTCGCTGATCTTGCTGGACACGTGGCGCCGGTCGGGTGTCCCGTCGTCCCGGACGCCGACAGTGACCCGACCGTGCCAGTAACCGTCCTTGCCGAAGTAGATGGACGACGCCCCATCAGGGCGTTTGGAGCGCTTTGCCATGGTTCTCCTTATGCGGCGATGCGCCGGAAACGGGTCTGCGTATTGGCGTCGAGGTAGGCGCTGATGGCCTTCACGGGGACACGACGGAGACGGCCGATGGGCACGGTCTCCACGGCCCCATCGCGGATGAGGGCGTACATCGTGGTGCGGCCGACGGAGAGGCGGCGGGCGGCCTCCTCGACCGTGAGCGCGAGGAGCGTGGGGTCGAACTCGGCTTCGGGGCCCGGTACGGGCTCCGCGCTGGTCGTCACGGATCAACCTCCTGGGCGGGATGGTCTGTGCTGTCCGAGGCTGGGATTTCTGCGTCATCGCGTCATCCGCGTCACCTGGGTCGTTGACCTGCGGATTTGGGTGACGCAAGGATTCGGGGTCTGCGTCACCGGTGACACAGCCACCTGTCATCGGGGTGACGCAGGTGACGCACGATGACGCAGGGTTCGGCCGTCTGCGTCACCACTGTTTCCGCAGTTCAAGGGCCGTCCGATGGGTCCTGGTGACGCGGGTGACGCAGATCTTCCCTTCTTAGGAAAAAAAAGGGGGGGTGGTGTCTGTGGTGGTGCGTGGCTCCTGAGAGCTGAAGAGCGGGCCGCTGCGCGGCGCGTCCCTTGCCGAGCGGCTGCGCCGCCGGAACAGCAAGAGGAGCACCCGGGCGGCCGTGCTCCTCTTGCTTGTCCGCCCGCGACGGGTCAGAACGCGGGCTGCTGCTCGCGTGGCGGAGTCGGGGCGGGCCGGGCCATCTCGATGTACCGGGCAGCCTTGTTGCGGCCCCAGTCCACCAGGACGCCCCGGGCGGCGAGGGTGGGCTGGAGGCGCTTGAGGCGGTCGGAGAGGACCTTCCCGGTGGTGGGCCAGCCCTTGGGCAGGGGGCGGCAATCCTCGCCGCTGTAGAGGGTAGTGAGGGCGTGCAGCCACTCGGCCGACGTCATCCGGACCTCTTCGACGGGGGTGAGCCCGTCGGCGTGCTTGAGGACGGTCTGGGCGAGCAGGTCACCTTCGATGACGTCGTCGTTCAGGTCGTCCAGGCTGGCCCGGTAGGCGTCCAGCGCTCCCAGGGCCATGACCTGGTCGAACTGGGCGCACAGGTGGGCGAAGTCGGCCATCCGAAGGTCAGTCGGGGTGACCGCCTCAGCGGCCCGTACCTGCACGGCCAGGTCCAGCAGGGATCCGAGGATGATTGGCAGCGCGGACTCGAAGTCTGCCCACAGCTCCGCCTCGGTGCGCCGCACCCGGGGTCGCTCCAGCCGGAGGGGGAGCAGCCGTTCGGCCAGGTCGGGGCGGATGACGCCGACGTCGATTCCGGTCAGGAGCAGGGGGCGGCGGTAGCGGGAGCGGTAGACGTCTCCGTCACTGAACAGCGCGCGCTTGATGGACTCGGCGCCGGTGACGATGCAGCACATGAGGTCGGACAGGTCCGGGGGCAGGTGGGAGAGGTTGTCCAGGGCGGTGACCCATCCGGCAGCCACGGCGGTGATCAGGTTTTCCTCGTCCTTGGGGGCGCGGCGCAGGTCGCCGGTCATTCCTTCGATGATCCGCACGAGCATCCGGCCGCCGGTGGACTTGCCCGCGCCCTGGGGGCCGGTGAGGAACGGGGCGGGGACGGGCGTGGTCGGCGCCAGGCAGCCGAGCAGCCATGCGATAGCCAGACACTCCGTGGCGGGGCCCGCGAAGTTGCACAGGCCCAAGAGCAGGTCGATTCCCTTGCCGTCGGTGTCCTTGGCGGGCATGGGGAGTTCGCCGGTGAGCTGGGTACGGCGCCAGCAGACCTCGCGCGGGTCGGGTACCCGCACGTCCCAACCGGTGGGGTGGATGCGTACGGACTGCCCGTCATCGCGCCCCAGGTCGAGCCAGGTCGCTCCGTCCAGGCCGGGGGCGACGCGGATGTGGGTGGGCTGGACGTCGCGGCTGAGCGCGAGTGCCTCGATCAAGTCGAGCGCCTCCTTCATGGCGGTGCCGTTGAACACGCCGTGCCCGTCGTTGAACAGGTCGACCATGAGTTCCTGGCGGTGGCTGCCGGTGGTGCCCTGGGAGCGGATGGGGCGGGCGACGGGGTGGCCGTTGCGCTGCGCGTACACGGTGCCCTCCGTCGTGCGGAAGTACCGGAAGTGGGACTGCGCGTAGTCCGTGATGACCTCCCGCGCCGGGTTCTTCTCGTCCTCGGACACGGCGCTCACATCCCCAGCGCTGCGCGGGCGTTGGCCCACGCCTCGGAGCAGTGCCGCCCCGACTCGCCCTTGGCCTGGGCGGCGGTGAACAGCCGGGTGATGTGGGTGTCGGTGAGGCAGCCGCACCGGCCGTGGCGGGACAGCACCGCGAGGAACGTCCGATAGACGGTGGCGTGGACCGCTTCGCGGGCGTCGGTGATGCGCTGTTCCGCCATGGCGATGCCACGCTCCAGGTAGGCAGGCGTGCGGTGCGGGCACTGCCCGTCCCCGCCCGGTGCAGGCATCGTGAAGGACGGCAGCGCCGACCGGACCGGGGAAGGCTTCCTCACGGCCAGCGCGCGCACGACATCCGGCAGCGCCGTGATGGTGCCGGTGCCGGGTCCGAGCCACCGGGCGTAGGCCATCGTGGACTTGAGGTCCACGCCGGGCCGTACGCGGTTCACGGAGCGCATGGCCCCCTGGTAGATCCAGTGCTCGCCCCGGGTGGTGGGCACGCTGCGGGTGGCGGGCAGGGTGCGGCGGGCCCACCCGACGGCGGCGGGGTTGTCGAGGTCGACCACGGTCAGGTCAGCGCCGCCGGGGTGGTAGCCGACGCAGGCGGCTCGCTCCCATGCTGCGAACCAGTGCCGGGAGGTGACGACGCTGGGGTCGGTGGTGGCGGCGGCCCAGGCGTGGCAGGGGGCCGGGCACTGGCAGGGGCCCGCGTGTTTCATGTTCGGCCTGCCACCACAGGCGTTGTCGGCGCAGGCCCGGCAGTTCCCGAAGGGCACCTTGCCCTCGCGCAGGGGGAGAACCGGGGTGCCGGCGGCCGCGAGGTGCAGGGCGGTGTGCAGGACGGGTACTCGCCGGATCAGGGTGGGTTGGGTCATGCTGGAGGTCTCCAGTTCCTTGATGGGTGACTGGCTGGACAGGGGCGGTCCCGGACTTTGGCGAGACGGGGGCCGCCCTTGGCGTAGCTAGCCGTGAAAGCGGTTGCGCTTGATCACGGCCTTGCGGATGTGGATGGTGGTCCCGCCGCCGGTGCGGCCCCGGGTGCTGAAGGCCTGCACGGCGATCCAGCCGCCGAAGATGACGGCGGCGAGGGTGATGAGCTGGGTGACGAGCGCGGTGAGTGCGGCGATGAACGTGGTAAGCAGGAGCAGCCCGCCGCAGACCGCGCCGAACCCGATGCCGCCCAGAGCGATGTTCACGGCCGTGCGGGACACGACCGGCTTGGCGGTGACCGCTTCGGGCTGCATGGGGGTGATGGCGTAACCGGTGACGATCCGGCCGTCTGGGAGGACGACGCTCGCGACCGTCGGCACGGCCGTCGGCTGGACGACGATGGGTGCGGACATCACCGGGGCGGCGGGGGCGAGTGGCGTGGGCTGGTGGACTTGCACGGCCCCGGTCGTGGGCGGCTGGTGGGCGGGGTTCGGGTGCATGCGGAATCCCTTCGGGTGCTCGGTCAGGGAGGCGGAGCCACCCCCTTGGGGGTGGGCTGTGGAGGGGGTTTCAGGGTGCTGGCCTGGAATGCCTCCCTGCCTCCCTGAGTGATCCTTTGTGCAGGTCAGGGCCAGGGAGGCGGGTCAGGGAGGGGGTTAGGGAGTTCTCCCTGCCTCCCTGACCGGTCGGGGGTCGGCTCCCTGTCATCCTTCGGCGGAAGCGGAACCGTCCGTGTCTCGGTGGGCGAGGGCTTCGGCGAGGCGGTCGCGTCCGACGACCATGCGGCCGTCGGACTTGTACGGCTCAGCGCCGGTGCCGTCCAGGACGCGCTTGAGGTCGATGAACGACCATGTGCCGTAGGCGTCCGGGGCGAGCACGGCGAGCCGCTTGAGGACGTCCTGGGTGAGCACGCGGGTGTCCGTGCCGACCACGGCCGCGACGTCCGCGAGCTGATTGCGCGGCTCCTGGTCGTGCGCGACGGCGTGCAGCGTGGTGACCCCGCCGCGCAGGGCCTTGGCGCGGTCGGTGATGGCCTTGGCCGCATCGTCATCGACGTAGTGCGTGCGCACGGTGATCGACGCCTGACCGGCCGGGATGGTGATGCCGTCGGAGGCGACGACCAGCGTTCCCCGGTCCAGGCCCGGGCGCAGCAGGTTCGGAGCCGCCCCACCGTCTACGGCCTTGTCTCCCAGGGCCATGCGTGCCTGGGATTCGGTCCCCAGGGCGAGGGAGGCACGCGTGTGGGCGCCCTCGCGGACCAGCTTGGGAAGGTTCTCGTTGGTCGGGTCCTGGGTGCCCTGCCACATCAGCACGTTCACGGCACGGCCCTGGTTGTGGATCTTCCGGACGGCCATGAAGTACCGGGAGTTGGCCTTCGCGCCGCCATAGGGGCGCTTCTCGTCGTCCTTGGCCGGGCACATGAACGCGACCTGCGCCTCGTCCACCAGCACGATCAGCGGGGGGAAGGTGGTGCCGGGGGGTGCCTGGATGCGGTGGTTCATCTCGTCCACCGCGCCCTCGACCATCTCGGTGACCTGGATGACGTGTTCGTCGGTCGGGCCCTCAATCAGGACGTCCGCGACGCCCTTGAACATGCGCCAGTCGCCGACGCCCTTGAGGTCGCCCATGAGGAACTGCACCGACTTGTCGAGCGACAGCCACAGGGCGAGGGAGCGCAGGGCTACGGTCTTGCCCTGGTTCGACAGGCCCGTGATGAGCAGGTGCCGTTGGAACAGGCTGATCTGTGCCGCGTC
This sequence comes from Streptomyces sp. NPDC086787, assembly GCF_044745865.1. Taxonomy (NCBI): domain Bacteria; kingdom Bacillati; phylum Actinomycetota; class Actinomycetes; order Kitasatosporales; family Streptomycetaceae; genus Streptomyces; species Streptomyces sp. NPDC086787. The sequence goes on from NZ_JBIVBC010000017.1 coordinate 74,544, forward strand.
GCCGCGCAGGTCCTGGCCCCACGGGGCCTTCCCCTTGGTGTAGTCGGCGGTCATCGAGTCGTCGGTGACCAGCGGCGACGGGCCGATCGGCTCGTCCAGCGCCCCCGAGTCCGCGATCCACAGACGCACCGTGCGGGCTGCTTCAGGGATGGTGATGAACACCTCGTGCTCGTGCCGGGTCAGGTTCTCCGCGAGCTTGCGGCGGCGCTGCTGCACCTCGACCGTGGACACCCCCGACGGGAGGGTGACATCGACTTCGACGCCGCATCCGGCGATCCGGATCGGCCCGAGCATCGCCGCACCGGCGTCGCCCATCTCCTTGATGGCGTTGCGCAGGGCAGGCACACCGAGGTCACGCAGGGCCTTGACCACGATCGACGGGGTGATCGGCTCACCCTCGCTGGAGCGGGTGTTGGCCGGGAGCGCCCAGGCGGGGGCGGCCTGCTGCTTGCTGCCCACGGCCCACAGGGCGAGCAGGGCGAGGAACGGGCCGATCGTGAGGGCAGGGCCCCATACGACCTGCACGATCCGGATCAGCAGGGCGATGAAGTCGATGGTCGCCTTCAACGGGGTGATCACATCACCTGGCTGCTTGGTGTTGAGAGCCATCACGATGCCCAGGCCGACCAGCACGCCGACGCCCATACCGGTGCCGACGGCAACGCCCTTGGCGGCGTCCACCGGGGAGTGCAGCAGGTCCATGCGACGGCGGTGGCGGGCTTCACGGAAGCGCTGCAACCGCTCCTCCCACTCCTGGGCCAGCTCATGGTTCCCGGCGGCTTCGGCGGCGCGGATCATGCGTTCGTACCGGGATCCGGTACGGCCGTCCCAGGCGCGGCGGGACACGATCCGCGCCCCGTTGAACGTGTAGAGGGAATGGCGGACGACTGTGCGGCCGGTGGTCCGGGTGGCCTCGTGCGTGACGGCGCTCTTGACGGCACGGCCGGAGCGCACCCACAGGGGCACGGGCGCGGCCGGTGCCGGGTCGGGGACGACGGTCAGCGTGGTTACCGCGGGCGGGTCGGTGGGTTCGGCGGGGGTGGTGGCTTTGTGCAGGTGGACGACGTTGCCGCTCATGACGGCAGGCTCCTGACTGCCCCGGACCGGGGCGAAGCGAGAGGGAAGAGTGCGGCGGGGGCCGGGCCTGTTGGGGCCCGGCGGGGCGCGGTCACCACCAGCGGGAGGACTTCTTCGGCACGAGGGTGGGGCAGCCGTTGACCATGTGGTCGACGCACTGCGGGCAGTCCTCGCGCGGGCCCAGGCGGCGGTGGGTGCGCTTGTCGTGGGCGTGCTGCCAGCACTGCGGGCACTGGCCCGGCGGCGGGTTCGTGGCGGCCATGGTCACCACCAACCCGACGACTTCTTCGCGGCCTTGGCGGCAGCCGCCTCGTTCACGACCCGCTGACGCTCGGTGTGCAGCGCGGTGATCTCCGCGATCAGCCGGGTCTCGGCCGACTGCCAGGCGGTGTCCATGCGGCGGTCGGCGCGGTCGGTGCCGTTTCCCCGGTGCAGGCTGCGCGTCCCGGACACGACCGCGCCCAGCACGGCCCGGCGCTCGCGGCCGTTCAGCGGCCACAGCTCGCGGTTGTGGACCGCCTGCAACTTGCGCTCGTTCTGCTGGATCTCGCGATCCAGGCGGCGGGTGTCGGGCTTGCCCATCACACACTCCTAGGCGAGGGAGAAGGGGAGTCGCAGGGCACGCAGGTGCCGAGCGACGGGGGGATGACGTAGCCCGCATCCATGCGGCAGTGCGGGCAGATGCGGCGGGCGCGGTTGGCCTTGGCGAGCGCCGCCCACCGCGCCGGAGTCATCGGCCGCACCGGCTTGGCCTGGTCGACGCGGTACAGGTAGGCGATGAGCGGGGGCCGGCGGCGGCGCGGGCGTTCGAGCTGCGCCGCCACGTCCTGCCCGCCGGGCCGCAGTCCTTGGGCGCGGAGCTGGCGGCGGGTGGCGTAGCCGTCCGGAGCGAGCCGCCACCGGAAGACCGGTAACGCGCTCATCAGGCAGCCCGCTCCTTGAGGAGCGTGTCACGGAGCTTGCGCGCGTTGACCGGTGAGACGTGCAGGGCACGGCGGATGCCTTCGGCCGTCACCTTCACGTCTGGCCAGCCCGCCGTGACGGTCCGCGCCTCGGTCAGGAGCTGCTCGGCAGTGCGCCGGGTCCGTGGAGCCTTCGCGGCGTCCGGGACCCGGTACGTCGTCCGGGGTGGCCGGGCCGACTCAGCCGCCACCGGCCGATGCACCGCTGGGCGGCGCGGGGTCGACCTGACGGGGGCCGCGAGGGCGGGGATCGGCTTGAGCGGAAGGCTCGACTTTCCCGCGTCCGCCGGGACGGGATCGGGGACCGGAAGGCGGGACACAGTGATCGTGACGGGGGTCGATTCCACCTGGTCAGCCATCGACCGAATCCTCATGGTTGCAGTTGATTCCTCCGCATTCACGCTGAGGCTGGCTGCCCGGCTGATCGGGGCGGCTGACGGAAGCGCCGGTGCATCGGTCGGGGTGCTGAACATGCCCGTCAGCGCGGCATCGGCGCCTGCCGTGACGCGCTCGCGCTGCACGTCGAGCAGCCGTGCGCCAAGGGTGTGGTCGCCGGTGCCGACCCGGCGGGCGAGGCGCCACGACTTGCGCTCCGACCACTTCTTGACCCGCTCGCTGGGGTGGTTGGCGGCCACGGCCCGGTGATAGGCCAATTGCCGAACCACGGCCGCCGCACGGGCCTCTGCCTCGGCGTCGTGGCCGTCGGTGTGGACGACGATCCGCCGGGCCAGGAACGCCATGCCCTCGGCTGAGACGCACATGCCCATGGGGGTCACCGCGTAGATGACGGTCCGCCCGGGATCCGGACCGGCCATCGCGGCCATGACCGAGGCGGCGGCGGGCAGCGCCCACAGCCCCACCCGGATGATCCGGGGGGAGGACTGGCCCAGCATGGTCAGCCCAAGTAGGACCAGACCGAGGACGGCGGTCGCGCCTTCACCGGCGGCGACCGCTCCGAGCGCGGTCCCGGTGCCGTAGGCATGGCCGATGTTGGAGAACGTGCCGTAACCGCCGATGCCGCCGACGGCCGCCATGATGACGAACGCCGCACCCAGCACGACACACTGGGGTTTGGTCAGCCTCCTGCCCGCGCTCACGCCACCACCCCCGGGATGCGGCTGACCAGCGCGACCCGCGCGGCCAGTGCCCGGCGGCGGGCGCGGCGGATCCGGCGGGCGTCCAGCTCGGTCGGGATCCGGTCCATGGCGGTGATCTGCGCGCCCAGCAGGTCGACGTCCGCCAGGATGACGGGCATCTCCTCCTCGATCGCGTCCAGTTCCGCGTCGGTGGGTTCCATCCAGTCCGCGAACGCGGTAACAGCGTCCTGAACAGTGACGATGTGTTCCATTGGGTCGTGTTCCTCTCGAACGGTGAACGGCCCGACAGCGGCTCCCGGGGTGCCACCCGGGAGCCGCGCGCCGTTTCAGGGAAGGTGGGGTTCGAGGTCAGCGGCGGCGGAACGCGGCGCGGACCAGGGCGATCGCGTCGTCGGTGCGGTCGGTGACCTTGCCGGACTCCAGCGCGTCCGCGCGGTTCTCCAGGCGCTTGGCCGTGTTCTCACGGCCGTGGGCGCGCTGCACGTTGGCGGCCGCGCGGTTGTTGGCGGCGGCCTTCTTCAGACGGTCCATGAACGTGTCCTCCCGGTGGTGGGTGAAGCCCCACGGCTCCCCGCACTCCCACCCGTCCGACACCGCGCGAGGCGGGGTTCGTACGGGTGGGAGAGGCAGCCGACCGCAGCAGAAGCGGCGGTTAGCCGAGCTGTACAAGTCCCCTTCGAGAGCAGAGCTCCCGGCGAAGGCGTATGGGGACATGACCTTTCGGTCTCAAGCCCTCCGGCTGACAAGGCGCCGGGAAACCTCCCCCCGACCAACGCGGGGCTCCTGGTCACGCAGGTGAAGCGCAATCGGACCAACTCGAAGGAATTAAACCGCTTGCTCAGCTTGTTGGTACAAGCTGATGCAGTGATGTTGCACCCACGGACAGTGAGTCGTCAAGGGAATGAGGCCTACATGTACCAACAAGTTGCGCGAGTGCGTCATGATGAGGGCATGAACAAGCAGCCGAAGTACCGGCAAGTGGCCGACGCGCTCCGCCGAGAGATCGACAACGGCACGTACCTGCCGGGGTCTCGGCTGCCCTCCGAGAGTGAGCTTTCCGCCCGCTTCGACGCGTCTCGCAACACCGTCCGCAATGGTCTGAGCCTCCTAGTCAGTCAGGGGCTCATCTCGTCCAGTCAGGGCCTTGGCTACGAGGTGACCAAGCACGAGGTGTTCGAGCTGAACGCCTCACGCTTCGAGAACCTGGAGTTCCCGCAGAACGGTGACGCGTACAGCACGGACGTGACGAACGCCGGGCGCCGGCCCCATCAGACCTTCCGGGTGGAACTGACCCCCGCCCCCTCGTACGTGGCAGAGCGATTGAAGGTCGAAGAAGGTTCCAGGACCGTGCTGCGGTTCTGCCATCGGTTCGTGGATGACGTGCCGTGGTCAACGCAGGCCACCCACTACCCGGAGTGGCTGGTAGAGCAGGGCCCCCGGCTGACCGAACCTGGCGACATCGCAGAGGGGACTACGCGCTACCTGGCCAGTCTCGGTATCGAGCAGATCGGGTACTTCGACGAGATCGCCGCCCGCATGCCGACGCCAGAAGAGGCGCGACTGTTGGAGATCGGCGCTGGCGTCCCGGTGCTCCTGTGGACCCGTACCGGGTTCTCCAACGACCGCCCGATCCGGTGCACCGTTACAACCTTCCGGGGAGACCTGAACCGGATGAACTACGAGATCGGGAACCTGTCCGCACGGAGCGAGAACGAACCCCAGTGAGAATCTGCAACGCCACTTCGGCCGACCTGTCCAAGCTGCTCGCCTTCCGTGAGGAGGCAGCAGCTTGGTTGGGCGCGCTAGGCACCGACCAGTGGAGACGCCCGTATCCGGCGGACAGGCTGCTCGCCACGATCGAGGCCGGTGTGGTCTTCATGGTCCGCGACGGGGACGCGACGGCCGCGACCATAACGCTGACTCCGGAGGCAGAGGACGGACTCTGGTCGGACGCTGAGCTCTCCGAGCCATCGATGTTCGTGAACAAGCTGACGGTAGCCCGGACACACGCCGGACAGGATCTCGGCGGACGCTTGCTCGACTGGGCAGGGGATCGGGCGCACCGGTCCGGCGCCACATGGCTCCGCCTGGACGCCTGGACCACGAACGAGCCGCTCCAGCGCTACTACCTCCGCCACGGGTTCGAGCACGTCCGTACGGTCACGGAGGGAGGCGCCGTGAACGGCGGACCACGCGTCTCAGGCTGGCTCGCTCAACGCGCGACACAACCCGTGAACCACAAATTCGTAGACGAGACGACTGCTCCAAAGCCGCTCCGGCGTGCCTGATCTCCTCAGCCGCCCAGTCTCAACCGCAGTCTCATCCGTGGCCGTTCGGGGGCGTTCAGAACGGCCTCAGCGACAGCCCAGCTCCAGTCCCTGAACGCCCCCGAACGGCCACGGACCCACTCGCGCAGAGTTGGAAAGCGTGTTGGGGGCAACCCCTCACGAGTTCGAATCTCGTATCCTCCGCCAGTGCCTCACCGGGCACGATGTCGAAGGGCCCCACCGTTCGCGGTGGGGCCCTTCGTCGTTCGCGGTCTCATCTACGTCATAGCCCGATCACCCGAACCTTGCTGCCGCACAACCGAGTCAGGTCATCGACATCCGACGTGAGGATGGCGACCGGGCCCGGCTGACGCAAGGCCGCTTCCGCGACGGTGGCGTCGATCGCGTACTTGTGTCCGTGCAGACCGGCGCCCTTGAGCAGTTGCGCCGCCGCCTTGGCTGCCGCCTCCGTGACCGGATCCACCTTGACCCGGGAGAGCGCCCATTGCAGTCGGGCCAGGTTCACCCTGGCGTGGCTCACCTCCACGATGGTGTTGGCGCTGACGACAAGGTCCGCTCCCATGTCGTGGAACACCTGGAACATCGCCAGAACCTTCCGGTCCTGCGCCACCCAGGCCGACAACCCCTCGCTGTCCAGGACGACGGTCTCAATGTGCTCGCTCACGCGGCGCTCGCGCCGCCGGCGGCCTGCGTCGTGCCGAAGATCCGCGCCCGCGCCTCGGCCAGCTCTTCCTCGCTGAAGGCCCCGTGCTCGTCTGTGTGGCTGCGCAGGTCGGCCCCCAGGAGCTGGTGCCGGATCTGTCTGGCGACGGCTTCGGCCACGTAGCCGGAGATGTTGTCCGTGATCTTCTTCAGCTCCGCCACCTGCTCGGTGGGGAGTGTCACGGTGATGCGCGTGGTGTCAGCCATAGCCGTAAGCATACTGCGGTATGCGCGCTACGCGCTGTCTGTTCCCCGCATGCGGTCCGAGCCCGCGGCAGTCGAGGCGGCTGTCCGTTCTGGGGCCCAGCTGGGAAGTTGTGCAGCGCGCCAGTTCAGCGGGCCCAGTAGCGGTATGCCTCGATCCATTGCGAGCCCTCGGGGGCGGGTTCCGGCAGCGGCAGGTCCAGAATTCCGATGTCCTGTCGGACCGCCCCTCGGGCGCAGCGTGCGACCACGCGCCCGTCCTCGGTCAGATCGACACCGACCACGCTCACGTCGGCGCCGAGAACAGTCGTGGTGAACGGCACGGCAAGGCTCTCCTCGATCATCGTGAAGAAGCCGGTGAGCTGCTCATCCTCGCCGTAGGCGTCGACGGTGGCCTCTTCGATCAACGCCTCCAGCACGGCTGGGTCCCAGGTGCTCATGGCCTCACCGTAGCGCTGCACCGTAGGTTGAGGACCGGTGCGTTCAGCAGCGGCATATCCGGCGTGGCGCCGTCGCCGGCAGTCAAGCCAAGGCCCGCGGTTGCCAGCGTGTGACGTTGCCTGGTGGGGTTCGGTAGTGAGCGGGCCCGGGGAGGGTCCGGCAAGCGACAGGGCAGACAGAGAGTGGCACGAGTCGTCGTACGAGAGCCGAGTACGGGCGCGAGGAGCGCACCGCCGCTGGCCCGGCAGGAAACATCCGCCTTCGTGAGGGAGTTGCTCGGTGCCGGCTGGGCGGCGGTTTTCCTGCCCGGTGAGCCCGCCCGCCTTGGGCGGCTGCTGCTGTGGAAGCCGACCGGGGCAGCAGCCGGAGACAGTACGGCGCCCACCGGCCTTGAGACCGAGGTGGTGGAGCTGGTCCTGCCGCACGGCCGCTCGGTCAGGCGGCGCAGGGTCGAGGGTTACGCGCTGCCTGTCGCCGTCGCTGTCTCCACCCTGGTCAATGCGGAGCCGACGCATCCCTCCGGCGCCGCCTGGCAGGCCGCCACTCGCTTCGCGCTGCGGCTGCTCGCCGACGGCCGCCTCCACCCGGCCCTCACCCCCGCCGGTTACGACACTTGGCAGGTGGGTCCCTTTACCGCCGCCCAGCGCCGGACGCTGGACGCCCTGGCCGCCGCCTTCCCGCCACACGCCCACTGCCTGCCCGAGCCAGGTCCTGCGCCGGTACGTATCGCCGAACCGGCCGCGCTGGTACGCCAGTTCTGCGACGCGGTCGCCGATGACCTGGTCCGCACGCCGGCCGCGCCGCTCGCGATGGGAGCGCTGCCGTACGCCTGGCGCGAGGCCCGTGCCGTGCCCACCTTGCGTGAATGGGCCGAGGAAACCCAGGCGGCGCTGACCGCCGAGGTCGGCGTCTCCCTGCGCGTCGACGTGCCCGAAGGACGCCGACGGCAGTTCCGGGCCGTCCTGCAACTGCACACCGCGGCGGACCCGGCGCTCGTCATCGAGGCCGCACGGCTGTGGAGCGAGCCGATTGAAGTGGAGCGGCTGCTCGGCCCACGCGCCGAGACCGAGACCCTGCTCGCCCTGCGCCGCGGCGCCCGCGCCTGGCCTCCGCTGCGGAGGCTGCTAGACGATGCCGCTCCCGATCAGCTCCGGTTGACCGACGACGAAGCCTTCGAGCTCCTCGGGGATGCCACGGACGCGCTGCGCGCGGCCGGTGTCGACGTGCACTGGCCGCGCGAACTGGTCAAGGCGCTGACCGCGACCGCGGAGATCGGGCAGCGCACCGCCCCCGGTTCCACCGCGGCCGGTCTGCTGGACACCGAGGCCCTCCGCTTCGGGATCGACGGTGCCTATGACGCGCCGCGTGATTCCGCCAGCACCCCGAGGTGCTGGGGCGATCCCGTGGCCGAGGGTGAGGTCCAGGTGGCGGAAGCGCAGGTGATGCCTTCGACCTGCCGTCGGCGCCACGGGGTGAGCGTTCCGTAGATGCTCAGATGCCGTGCGTGTAAGCCGAGTCGGGAGAGGATTGTCAGCCAACCGTCGAGGATGGCGCCGTACTCGTCGAGGCCGCCCATGGGTTGGACTCGGGAGACGTTGACGAAGGAGGTCAGGAAGCCGTCCGTCAACCGACCTTCCGCGTCCCGTTGGCCGGTGAAGCGGACGACCGGCTGCGGGATGAACCCGCTTCGATACGTGCGGGGTTGGACGTCCTTGAGGACCGGGTCCAGGGCCTGGACAGCGGAGATCGTCTCCCTCCACGTGGGTGAGGTCCTCCAGGCGGAGGGGCTTGCGGACCCAGTCGTGTTCCAGGTCCGTGAGCCAGCCCGGCCCGAGGAGGTGTACGTCGGCGCCTACGGCGACCGCCCACAGCCATCGTTCGATTCCGCCTTAACCGGCGGGTGGAAAGGCATAGCTACCAGGGAAGTCGCAGACGCCGACGAGCGACGTCATGCCTCGGGTGTTCCGTCCGCCGAGATACGGCGGAAGCCGAGGTACGGGAAGAGGGATTCGGGAAGGGCGATCGAGCCGTCCTGCTGCTGGCCCTGCTCGAGAAGCGCGGCCAGAGTGCGGCCGACGGGCAGGCCGGAGCCGTTGAGGGTGGCGGCAAGCTTGGGCTTGCCGTCCTCGCCTCGGGTCCGGATGTTCGCCCGGCGGGCCTGGAAGGTGCCGAAGTGGGAGACCGAGGAGATCTCGCGGTACGTGTTCTGGCTCGGGATCCAGACCTCGATGTCGTACGTGAGCTGGGCGGAGAAGCCCGTGTCGCCGGCGGGCAGCTTGATGACCCGGTAGGCGAGGCCGAGCTCCTTGAGACACGCCTCGGCGTGGCCGACCATCTCCTCCAGCTCGGCGTCCGCCGTCTCCGGGTCGACGATCTTGACCATCTCGACCTTGGCGAACTGGTGCTGGCGGATCAGCCCGCGGGTGTCCCGGCCGTACGAGCCGGCCTCCGAGCGGAAGCACGGGGTGTGGGCGGTCATGGCCACCGGCAGCTCGGCCGGCGGGATGATCTCGTCCGCGTAGAGGTTGGTCAGCGGGACCTCGGCCGTCGGGATGAGGAAGAGCTCGCGGTCGGCGACGCCGGTCTTGAACAGGTCCTCCTCGAATTTCGGGAGCTGGCCGGTGCCGGTCATGGTCTTGCGGCTGACCAGGTAGGGGACCGCGTATTCGGTGTACCCGTGGCGGCGGGTGTGGAGGTCGAGGAAGAGCGTGGCCAGAGCGCGCTCCAGCGCTGCTCCGGCGCCGCGCGAGACCGCGAAGCGCGGACCGGACAGCTTCGTCGCCCTGCCGAAGTCGAGGATGCCAGTGGCCTCGCCGAGGTCTACGTGGTCCTTCGGCTCGAACGCGAAGGCGGGCGGTGTGCCAACGCGCCGGATCTCGACCGCGAACTCCTCGGAGTCGCCGTCGGGGGCCGAGTCGTCCGGGAGGTTCGGGATGCTCAGGAGCAGATCGCGCAGCTGGGCCTCGATCTCCTCCTGGCCGGCCTCGATCTCGCGGATCTGGTCCTTCAGCTCGCGGGCGCGCTCCTTGAGCTTGCTGATGTCGCCGCCCTGCTTGGCCGTCTGCTGCACCTCGCTCGCCACTCGCTTGGACTCTGCCCGCAGTTCGTCGGCCGAGCGGATGTTCTGGTTGCGCCGAGAGTGGAGGGACTCCAGCTCGGACAGGTCCAGGGTGTAGCCGCGACGAGCGAGCCGACGAACCGCTTCGGCACCCATTTCGATCAGGGCGCGGGCATCATGCATGAGGAAGATCCTTCTGATCCGGCGAGTGGTGGGATACGGGATCGACGGTAGCAACCGCAGCCCCTTCGCCGATCCGCATTACCTCCCTGGAACCAGAGTCGACCGCGTTGTCGAGAACGCCAGTTTCAAGATCGGTGACCAGGGCCCCGACGAATGCCGGCAACTCGTCATCGGGGATGGCGACGGGCTCGATGTACGGGGCTTCCGGGAAGAAGAGGGGGCACGGCCCCGCCAGGAGTCCATTCGCGGTGCCACAGAAGCACGGAGACCAGCAGGCCGTGGGCTACCAGGACGCGGGGGCCCGGGTACTCCAAGACCGCGCGCACCCCTGCCGTCTTCAACGACGCCGCCCCCGAAATGCTCGACAACGACACAGGGTTCCGCTGAGCAATTCCTGCGACAGCGGTGGAGATGCTGCTCGGCACCTGACGCTCAGGGAGGTGAGGGTCGGGGGCAGGCGGAGATCACCGATAACGGTCGTTACCACCACGGCAGTCACCCAACGGGCCGCCATCGCCGTGGATGACCAACCCGTGATCTGCATGACTACCCGCTCCGGCACTCCGTGCCACTCCTGAGCGGCCTGACCCCTTCCTGATCCGCTGTGAGGGTGCTTCCTGTACGCCATCTGACGGCTCGCCGGGTGGGGCTCAGGCCGCCCCGCCGCTCCTCGGCCGACAGTGGACCGCACGGCAGACGCCGTGCGGGGACGTGCGGTCGGATGCCGGCACTGCGGCAGAACGGCTGGGGCCGCCGACCCGGACGCCTGACGGCGGCAGCCCGGCACAGACGAGGGGACAGCCGCCCGACCCCGAAGGAGTGTCATGCGCGGTGTCCGCCCGATCCGGTCGCTGCTGGCCACGGTCCTCACGGTGGTGGGCCTGGCCTTCGTCCCGCCGGCGGCACCCGCCTTCGCGGCGCCCGCCGGTTCCCGAGCGAGCGGCCAGGATGCCTGCGCCCGACCGACCGCGCCTGACCAGGCGGCCTGCCTGGCCACGATCCAAACCGACTCACCGTCCATGTCCTCCACCCCGCCGGACACCAGGCCGTCCGGTTACGGTCCCCAGGACATCCGCAGCGCCTACGACCTCAACGGCCGCCACGGCGGCGGCAGGACAGTGGCCATCACCGTCGCCTTCCACAACCCCGACCTGGAGAGCGACCTGGCCGTCTACCGTCGCCGGTTCAGGCTCCCACCCTGCACCAAGGCCAACGGCTGCCTCCGTCAGATCAACCAAAACGGCGGTACCACTCCCCCGTCCGGCACCGACAGCGGCTGGGCACTGGAGTCCGCCCTGGACGTCGACGCGGTGAGCGCGGCCTGCCCGGACTGCCGCATCCTGGTCGTTGAATCCAACAACAATTCCCTCAGCAACCTGCTCGCCGCGGTCGACCAGGCCGTCGCGCAGGGCGCCAGGTTCGTCTCGAACAGCTGGGCCGCCGCAGGGGAGTTCCCGCTCGAGACGCTGTTTGATCACCATTTCAGCGACAACCCAGGCGTGGCCTTCACCTTCGCCGCAGGCAACGGGGGATACGGAACGACCTACCCGGCGGCCTCGCCCTACGTCACCTCGGTGGGCGGCACCACCCTGAACCCGGCCCGCGACCGCAACCGGCGCCACTGGACCGAGAGCGCCTGGTCCCGCACCGGCTCCGGCTGCTCCCTCTACGAGCCCAAGCCGCCGTTCCAGCACGACCCGCTGTGTGCCAACCGCACCATGAACGACGTCTCCGCGGTCGCCGACCCCATGACCGGCCTCGCGGTTTACAACACCTTCGGGTCGTTCGGCAGCGGCTGGCGGACCGTCGGCGGCACCAGCCTGTCCACCGCGCTGGTCGCCGCCATGTACGCCCTGGCCGGCAACCCCGCCCCCGGTACCTACCCGAACTCCTACCCCTACGCCCGCCCCCACGCGTTCAACGACATCACCACCGGGTCCAACGGCGTCTGCGGCGGCACCTACCTGTGCACCGCCGTCCCCGGGTACGACGGACCGACCGGCATCGGCACCCCGCACGGTGTCACCGGGCTGAGCGGCTGGTCCTGGTAGACGTCGAGGGAGTCGCCTCTCACGTCATACCCATGCGCCTGTGCGGGCGTATTCCGAGCGTGCCGCGAACGGGAGACACGCGCTGAAGGGTATGCCGTTCCAAGCAAGGTGGCCTTGGGATGCACGAGGAGAGCGAGAGCAGCCATGTACGCAGTGGTCCGGCGGTACGAAGGGGTGACGGATCCTGTCGAGGCAGGACGCCGGGTGAACGAGGGATTCGTCCCCCTCCTCCGCCAAGTCCCCGGCTTCGTGGCCTACTACTGGATTGACGCCGGGGACGGAGTGATGATCTCCACCAGCGTCTATGAAGACCGGGCCGGGGCCGACGAGTCGGTCAGGAGGGCGGCGGACTTCGTACGGGACAGCCTCGTGGCGCTGCTTCCCAACCCTCCTCAGATCACGGCCGGCCAGGTCGTGGCCGCCGGGTGACGAACCCTGCGGTGCGGCTGGATCCCAAGTACCCCCGCGCTGCTGACCCGGCCATTCACAGAACTCCGGCCATAGCCGCATTCAGAGGTCCTCTACGCCGGCTCGGAACCACCACCGTGGTCGCGTCGGCGGCGGAATCTCGCTCGGTACTCCCGTGGCCTCTGCCCCGTGTGCCGGGCGAAGATCCCGCCGAACGTCCCGGTGTCGCGGTACCCGACCTCGACGGCGATGTCCGTGACGGTCCTGTCGGTTGCCTCCAGCAGGTGCGCGGCCCGGCGTACCCGGGCCTTGTGGAGGTACGCGAGTGGGGACTCGCCCGCCTCGTCGCCGAAGCGGCGGAGCATGGTGCGCGTGCTGACGTGGAACTCACGGGCGAGCGCCGACAGGTCGTAGCGTGCCGCGAGATCCTGGTCGAGCCGGCGTTTGACGCCGAGTGAGAAGTCCCTGCCCGTGGTCGGCATGAGCGCCGGGTCGGCATACGGCGCCTGGGTGGAGCGCGCGTCGTCGACCAGAGCGATGCGGGCGGTGCCTGCGGGCGACATCGGGCCCGTCGTGTTCACGGATCAGCTGGAGCGCGAAGTCGGGCTGGGCGCGGGCATCTCCATGACCGGGGGAACCCTGAACCTCAACGGCGGCACGCTGGTCACCGGCAACGTGGCCGCAGGTCAGTACTCGCTGGGTGGCGGGGTGTACACCGACGACAGCGAAGGGGTCGGTGTCCCGCTCCTGAACGTGAACTCCTCCTCGATCAACGCCAACAAGGTCTCCGGCACCGGATCGGTCGCCGGCGGCCTCTACAACCTCAACGGCACCGTCACGTTCACCGGTGGGACGGTCAACAACAACGTGGCCCCGAACGCCCCCGCCCCCGCCCCCGCCCCCGCCCCCGGCGGCGTGTACACCAACACCGTCATCGGGGCCGGTGGCACCTGCACCGGCAACTTCCCCACCAACTGCCTCTTCAGCCCCGCCACCGTCACGGGCTGCGTCAACCGACCGCAGGAACATCCACGGCAGCATGCTGCCGAGCCGAAGGGCCCCACCGTTCGCGGTGGGGCCCTTCCGCGTCCGGGGAGCAGGTTCCGCGACGGCCGGAAGCGGTTCGGAAGCGGCCCGCCGGTGGCCGCGGAAGCGGGCGCACTGTTCGTATCGGAGACGCCAGCGCACTGTCGTCACCGTTGGAGCGATCCATGAAGGACCCGCACGCGCCGCCCCGCCCCTACCGCGGTGTCGGGCTCATCCCGCCCGCCGGGGCCGCCCGCACCTGGGGGCTCACCGTCTCCGGCTTACCCCTGCTGCTGATTCTGGGGGTGGGGCTGGGCCAGGCCTGGGCCACACCGGACGGCGGCTCAGGGACGGTCGGGGCATCCGGGTACTCCGCCGCCCCGTGGCCCACCTCGCCCGGCGCACCCGTCACCTCGGACACCCCGTCCGACTCCGAACCCCCGGACTCGTCGTCGTACTCCGGGCCCGTCTGGACGGATCCCAGCCCCACACCCACCGACACCCCGACGGCCACAGACTCCGCCTCCTCGGATCCGCGAGCCGTCGTCTCCGCCTACTTCGCCGCGATCAACAACCGCAACTACCGGACGGCCTGGGAACTCGGCGGCAAGCACCTCGACTCCGACTACGAGCACTTCGTCTCGGGCTACGCGACGACCCAGCACGCGGCCATCACCGTCGTGTACGTCCAGGAGTCACGGGTGCGGATCACCATCGACGCCCTCCAGACGGACGGCACCTCACGCTCGTACGACGCCACCTACACCGTTCGCGACGGCGAGATCACCGACGGCACCGCGACCCAGACCAGCTGACCGAGCGGAGCGCTGATCCAGCATGACCACACAGACACTGCGTCCCCGACACCCCGGCCCGCCCGACATGCCCTCGGCCGCCGGCGCCTACGCGCGCACCAAGGCCACCCGGCTGCTGTCCGCGGGTACCTACCTCAACCCCGTCTACCGCAAGAACGTCATCCGGGAACTGCTCAAGCACCGCTTCCGAGTGGTCGCGCCGTCCTACGGCTACGACTCGGTGTCGGTCCTCGCGCACGCCCTCGCCGCGCGTCGCCTGCGCCGTATACAGGTGGGCGTGTCGATCGGCGCGGCCGTCCTGGCCTGGCTGCTGGTCGGCAGCGACGCCCTGGGCCTCGTCACCGGTTCGCTGCTGCTGTGCTGGGTGCTGTGGGCCGCGGCCTATCTGCGCCGGGTCGTCACCCTGCACACGCTGATGGTCCGGCTGAAGGAGACCGGGACGGACGGCGGGTTCGACGGGTCCTACCCGGCGAGCGCGTCACTGACCGAGGCCCTGGTCCACAAGATCGACAGCGAGCAGTCGGCGAGCGGCGGACTCGTCTTCTACGGCGGCTTCCGGCCCTTCGTCGGCGCGGGCGCGCCGGTGCACGACTGGTCGAACGCCCAGCTGCTGATCGGCGCGCCGAAGACCTTCTTCGGTTCGCGCAAGCGGGCCGAGACGGAGGGGCTCGACCTGGAACGGGTGGAGCGCAAGCCCGTCAAGCCGTTCACCGTCCACGACATCACGGCCTATGTGCACGACCGGATGGCCCTGGAACTGCGCGACGGGGCCCGGCCGGACGAGCGCGTCGAGGGGCTCACCGTCGAGCGGCGCCGCTTCACCACCGCGGTGAGAACGAACGACCGTACGCGTGGCGACGGTTGGAGCGTGCTGCCCGGTCTCGACGACCTCCCGGACCTGCACTGGCGGGAGGACTACGACGCGGCGCGCGAGTACCTGTGCCTGCGCGTCGGATCGTGGAACGAGGAACTGGTCACCTCGATGTTCGTCGGGTTCGACATCAAGGGCGACACCCTGCACACCGAGTTCTACACCTACGTACTCGGGCCGCTGGTGCGGGACTTCCACCTGGTGGACCGGCTGCCGGACTCGTTCGACCGGCGGCTGGCCGTGCGGGTGGCGTGGGACATGGTCAAGGCCGGTCCGCGCTGGTGGATGGCTCTGTGCCTGTTTCCGCTGCGGATCTTCCCCGAGCGTCTGCTGCCCCCGCCGGTGCGGCGGCTGGTGCGTCCGGTGCGGGCCGGAAGCGATGTCGTCACCGTCGGGACGGGGCTCGCCGGGGCCGACACCAGTGA
This sequence comes from Streptomyces sp. NPDC086787, assembly GCF_044745865.1. NCBI lineage: Bacteria > Bacillati > Actinomycetota > Actinomycetes > Kitasatosporales > Streptomycetaceae > Streptomyces > Streptomyces sp. NPDC086787. Next base: position 90,152 of record NZ_JBIVBC010000017.1, read on the forward strand.
ATTCCGGCTCGGCCGCTATGTGACCGACGCGGTGGACTGCGGTGCGCTGATGAGCGTCCGGGAAATGGCCACCAGCGACGTCTACCACCACTTCTTCCAGAAGTCCGACGCGTCCAAATACATGCGGATCGTCGAACGCCGCCTGCTCCAGAACATTCGCACGTTTCTTCGAGAACACGATGTCGATCTCGCCGATCACGACCGGGCGCAGACCAACATTCTCTTCGGGGACAACAGCCTGAACGTTCTCGGCGGCCACAACGAACACTTCGGCCACAAATACCAGGCGGGCGACACCGCGCCCGGCAGCCAGGGGGGACAACCCGCGTGAGCGAATACCAGTTCGGCGAGAACAACATGAACATCCTCGGCGGCGACAACGAGCACTTCGGCTACAACTACCAGGCGGCGCCCGTCCAGCAGCGGGCCGCAGCGGCGACCTCCCCCGAGACGGAGCGGGCGGGCGGCCACGCGGCCCACACGCACGACCGCAGCCGCAGCGTCTTCGTCGTGCACGGCAGGGACGAGGAGGTGCGCAAGGCGATGTTCGGGCTGCTGCGGCGGCTCGACCTGCGCCCGCTGGAGTGGGAGGAACTCGTCCGGGCGACCGGCACGGCCTCGCCCTTCCTCGGCGAGGTGGTGGCGGGCGCGCCCGCCCTCGCCCAGGCGGCCCTGGTGCTGCTCACCCCGGACGACGTGGCCAAGCTCCATCCGCAGCTGCTCGGCAACGCGGAGCCCGACTACGAGACCCGGCTGACCGGCCAGCCCCGGCAGAACGTGCTCATCGAACTGGGGATGGTGCTGATGGCGTACGCCGAGCGGACCGTGATCGTCGAGGTGGGCCGGCTGCGGCCCGCCGCCGACATCGCGGGCCGCAACGTCATCCGCTTCGACGGCTCGGAGGAGTCCCTCATGAAGATCGTCGCGCGGCTGAAGGTGGCCGAGTGCCGACTCGACGACAGCCGCCCGGACTGGCGGGACACCTCCCACTTCCAGGACCTGTCCGCCCACCGCCGACTCGCCTGAGCGCGAGCACCCCGGCCCGCGGCTGGGGCCAGGGGCAGGGGCAGGGCCTGTCGGCCCCGGGCCGGGTGAGGCGGCTGGGGCCGCGGGGGACGGGGGCCTTGGCCTACGGACACGGCTGAGGCCAGGGGGATCGGCTGACGCCGGGCGACGCGGCCAGCGACGGGGGCGCAGCTGAGGCCGGGCCCCCGTACCCGCGGCCGAGCCCAACAGGACGCGGCCGAAGCCGAGAAAGCGCGGCCGAGACCAGAGGTACATACCCGAGAGCCGGGGACCCGCAAGGCCCTGGGGAGGCCAGGGGGAACGTGCGAGGCCCGAAGGCCATGCCCGAGACCGGGGGACAGCCATCGGGGCCGGCGGTGTGTGAGGGGCGGGGCCGGGGGGCCCGCCCCTCATGCGTGTTGCACTCCGGAGGCCAGGCCCCGGAGGAATGCCGCCATCTCGCGCATGTCTGTTCGTTCCAGGTCGGCGGGGCGTAGTACGACCCGGAGTTCGCGGCAGACCGTGCCCTCCCGTGAGCGGGCGACGAAGGACATGAGGATCAGGCGGAGCAGGCTGTCCTGGTCGAGGTGGTCGAGGCGGGACAGACCCGAGCCGGTCAACGGCATCGCCACCCGGTTCAGTTGCGCGTGCCGGTGGAGCGCCTCCCAGAGGCGGCCCAGAGCGGTCCACAGGTCCGCCGTGCTGGAGGCGGCCACGAAGTCGTTGCCGAGGCGGCTGTACGCCACGGCGAACACCAGCCGCGGGCGGGTGCCCAGAACGGCCACGGTGCCGACCGGGTACCGGTCCAGCTTGCCCAGCGGCTTGGCCGACCGCGCCTCCCGGGCGACGGGCACGACCCCGGCGAGCGCCACGTCCAGTTCGCTGTCCAGCCGCCGTACGTCCCCGCCGTAGCGCCGGTCCAGCAACTGGGCCTGCACACTGGCCGCGTCGATGACCACCCCGCCGTCGGACGCGGTGTCGAAGGTGTCGCAGAACCCGACGACCAGATGGGCCGGCTGCGCGAACAGGTCGCCCACCTCGACGACCACCGTCATGTCGGGCCGCCGGAACACCTGGCGCACCCGCGTCATCGGGCGGGCCTGCGCGAATCCCCACACCAGGCAAGCGGCGACGGACACCAGGGTCACCGCGCCGGGGTCGGGAAATCTCCGCGGAAAGAAGGGAAAGAACTGCCATACGAACTGGAGTACGGCGGATAATCCACCGAACGCGGCCATCGTGTTGCGCCGGAAAACCCGACGGGCCCGCCGGGTCGCGTACAGCCGCAGCGGCAATCGCGCACGGCCGGGCGAATCATCCGGTCTCATCTATTCCTCCAAGCCCACGAGGGCTCCCGTGATAATCTGTCAATTGCTTGCGGCATGCTGCGGCGAGGGGGAAACGCGCATGGACAACGGCATGGACTACGGCACGGGCCACGCGGGAGCGCGAATCCAGGTGAAAGTCCTGGGGCCGGTCCAGCTCGAAATCGACGGAGTTCCCGCCCGGCTCACCCCGCTGACCACCCGGCTGCTGGTACGGCTCGTGGCCGCCGAGGGCGAGGCCGTGCCGGTGCGGCAACTGCGGCGCGACGTCTGGGGCTTGGCCGACGAGCCGCGCCACCTGGCCCAGCGCAGCCGCAACGAGGTGCAAAAACGCGTCCTGGAACTGCGCCGCGCCCTCGACCCCGGCCAGGACGGCACCGCCGCCCGCGTACTGCGCACCGAGCAGCAGATCACCGTGCACGGCCCGGAGACCGCCTACCGCCTGATGCTGCGGCCCGAGGAACTGGACAGCGCCCGGTTCACCGCGATCACCGGCGGCGCCCTGCTCGCCCCGCCCGCCACCGCCGCCCACCACCTCACCGAGGCGCTGGCGCTGATCCACGGGCGGCCGCTGGCGGAGGTGGACGGCGAGGACTTCGCGGCCCCCTACATCCGCCGTATCGTCGCGCTGCGCGACTCCGCCCGCCGTGAACTGGTCCGCGTCCACACGGAACTCGGCCGCCCCGACCTCGCGCTGCCCGTCGCCGAGCTGATCGCCCACGACCACCCCGACGATCCCGGGGCCGCGCACACCCTGGACGTACTGCGCGCCACGCTGCGCGCCCGGCACGGCGCCGAACTGCTGCGGCACACCGTGCCGTTGCCGGGCCGCCGCACGGATGTCGTGCTGGTGCGCGGCGACCTGTTCGAGCAGGGCGACTCCAACCTGGTGGTCGGGTTCACCGACACCTTCGACACGGAGACCGACCGGGACGTCGTCATCAGCCGGGACAGCGTGCAGAGTCAGCTCGTCGACCGGTTGTTCGCCGGTCAGCGCCGGCTCCTGGACGAGAGGCTGCGGGCCGGGCTGCGCGCGGTGAAGTCCGTCCGCACGGAGAGCGTCCGGGCCAAGCCGCGCGGCAGACGGGTGCGCTATCCGGTGGGTACGACGGTCGCCGTTCCGGTCGGCGGGCGCCGGGTGTTCGCCACCGCCTACTCGCGGCTCGGCAACGACCTGGTAGCCCGCTCCGGCCACGAGGAGCTGCGGCTGAGCCTGGACAGCCTGTGGGCCTCGGTGGCCGTGCACGGGCTGTTCAAGCCGGTGGCCGTCCCGCTCATCGGCTCCGGGCTCGCCCGGGTCACCGAACTGGACCGGGGACAGCTCGTGGAGCTGATCGTGGACTCGTTCATCGACGCCTGTCACCGCTACCCGGCGCTCACCCCCGAGCTGCGCATCGTGGTCCGCCCGGAGGACCTGGCCCGGACCGACCTCTCCCCGGTCGAACGGCGCCTGCAGAACCTGGTGCGTGCGGGCCGGGAGTGAGACCGGGCGCCGTACCGCGTCCGCCCGAGCCGCCGAACTCCTCCGCATCCCCCGGCCCCCTGTACGGCGTCCAGCGGGTCGCGCGGCCCACCGCCGACGCCCGGCCCCACCCGAGAACCCAGTGGACCGCCTCCCCCGCTTCCGGGGGGAGTGCCCCTCCGCTTCCGATCCGATTCCGATGCGCCGGGGCCGTCGCCGTACGGGCCGGCGTCACTCCGAGGCGGCGGGCGTCACTTCGAGACGGTCGCCGCCCGCTTGCGAGCCTCGCGCTCCAGGGTGTTGCGCAGCCACCGCTGGAGCGGTTTCTCCACGAAACGGTGGACGAGCCAGGACAGCACGAGCAGCAGCGCCGTGGTGATGCCGAGCGTCGCCCACGCCCCCACGTGCCCGTACAGCGTGCGGATGATCGCCCAGCCCAGCTCCTCGTGGAGGAGATAGAGCGGGTAGACCAGGGCACCGGCCGTGGCCAGCCACTTCCAGCCGATGCGGTCCAGCTTGTGCAGCGCGACCGCGAGGACCAGCAGATAGAAGACGGTGACCAGGGCGAGCGCGATGTACGGGCTGCGGTCCATGCCCTTGTCGTGCCGCAGATGGTCGGCGTGCTGCACCAGGTCGCTCTGCATCACCAGCCAGCTCGCGCCCAGCAGGCCCCAGAGCTTGAGGTCCGGGCCGAACCGGTACATCAGGTACATCGCGATGCCGGAGACGAACAGCGCGGTGTTCAGCGGCTGGGCGAAGATCCCGAGCAGCGGCACGTGCTCCTGCTGTGTCAGGACGCTCGCGAGCAGCCACAGCCAGCAGAAGACGGAGACCCGGGTGTAGTCCAGCCCCTTCCAGAGCACGACCAGGAAGATGAGGTAGAAGGTCAGCTCCACCCACAACGTCCAGTAGGCGCCGACCAGGTGCTGGGCGGAGAGCGGCACCTGGAGCATGGTGAGGTTGGTCAGCGAGTCGCTGATGCTCGGCGCCTTGCGCGCACCGTCGGGCATCCCCCGCCAGACGAGGACGGCGACGACCGCCGAGAACCAGTAGGCGGGGAACAGGCGCAGGAAGCGGGCCCGCACGAACTGGCCCGGCGTCCGGTCCCAGGCGGACAGGCAGATGACGAAGCCGCTGATGATGAAGAAGAGCTGGACACCGTACGAGCCGTACGAGGTGATGGGGAAGATCGAGGGGAACAGGTGCTTGGGGTTGGTGCCCCAGTTGGCCTTGGTCGCCGCGTCCACGCCGGTGAAGTGGAACAGCAGTACCGACAGCGCCGCCACGACCCGCAGCGCGTCCAGCGCGTAGAGCCGGGCGCCCCGCTCCCGGGCGGGCGTCGCGACCGGTGCACCCGGTCCGAGCTCGTCGGAATCGCGTGCGTCCGGCGCCTTCGGCTGGGTCGGCACCGTGACATCGGCCTGGGACATGTTCCCCCTCGCTACTGCCCACGCACACCGTCCGGGTGGGCGTCATCTGGTCGCTTCGCGGCCTCCGCGCGACGCGCCCGGTGAGCATACGGCGCAAGGGCGGCGCATTTTCGCGCGGTCGGCCTTTCTGTGTTCAATACGACACACCCCGCGGCGCATGATCTTCTTCAGACCCTCTAGCGGTCGATCCGCACCTGACGGGACACCGAGACCTGGTCCAGGTCCGACGCCCGTACGGTCACCTTCATCGTCCAGGTGCCGGGGATCGGCAGGTTGAGGGAGTCGGTGCCCCAGTAGCCGCCCCGGTCGGACACTCCCGAGTCGAGGGGGCCGATCTTCTGGGCGTCCAGGGTGAAGGAGATGCGCAGTTCGGGGACCGCGGCCAGGCCGCCGTCGGGGCCGTACACCACGGCCTGCACGGCGTTCCGGCCCACCCGGCCGGGGTCGAGGGTGATCTGCACCGAGCCGCCGTGGCTCCCGGCCCGGAACGGGACCGTGGTGACGGAGGCGGTCGGCAGGCCGGGGGCCACCGCCGCCGACGGCTGCGACGCCTCGGCCGCGGCCCGGCCCGGCAGGGTGCTCGTCAGCGCGGTCGTCAGCCCCAGCACCACGACACCGGCCATCACCTCGGCGAGCACCGAGCGGCGCAGGGCACGGCGGTACGGGTCCGCGGGCGGCACGTCAGTCGGCGGCACATCAGCCAGCGTCACGTCAGCAGGCGGCACGTCCGTGGGCGGCACGGTCCGCGCCTCGGGCAGCGGCGCCCCGCCGGCTCCGGCCGTCTCCGGTACGCGTTCCCGAGCGGCCCGGGGAGCCTCCGCCGCGGCCTGCCGTGCGTTCGTCCACCGCCGCGACCAGGCCGCCGCCGCGAGCAGCAGCGTCACCGCGAGGAGCTTCAGGGTCAGCAGACGGCCGTACGACGTGTCGGTGAGCGCCTCCCAGGAGCCGAGGCCGCGCCACGACTGGTAGACGCCGGTGACGGTGAGGACGGTCACGGAGGCGAAGGCGAGCCGGGAGAAGCGGGTGACGACGTGCGGCGGTACGGGCTCGGCGCCGCGGCGCAGCGTGATCAGCAGGGCGGTGAGTCCGCCGAGCCACACCGCCATGGCGAGCAGGTGCAGCACGGACGAGGTCATGGCGAGCGGCACCTGGATACCGGCCGACGCGTGCTCGGCGGCCGCCCAGGTCAGAGCGAGCCCCACGGCGAGCACCGCCCCGGCGGTGAGCGTCGGACGGGAGCGGCGGGCCAGGCGCGGCAGCAGCGCGGCGAGGATCAGCAGCAGCGCAAGGCGGGCCAGCAGGGCCAGTCCCGGGCGGCCGGTCGCCGCGCGGGTGAGGGCCTGGAGGTCGAAGGCGGCCGCCGGACCGGTGCCCTCCTCGTACGGGGCGCGCAGCACCAGCAGGGCGAGGGTGGCGCCGAGCAGCGTCCACCAGCCCGCCCAAACCGGCCGGCGCAGTGGGCCGGCGTGCGGCGGACGGCAGACGGCCAGGAACACGAGGGTGCCGATGAGCAGCGCGGCGGCCGCGTAGGCGGCGTAGCGGGCGATGTTGTAGAGGCCCGCGGTTGCGGGGTCCTCGGTGTCCTGGGTGATCGCCGTCGCCGTGGTCGGGGAGGGCTTGCCGATGGAGAAGGTGAAGGCGCCGGAGACCGGGTGGCTGTCCGCCGAGACCACCCGCCAGGCCACCGTGAAGGTGCCGGTGCCGAGCTTGCCGGGCAGGGTGATCCGGGCGGTGTCCGAGGCGCCCGGGGCGTGTCCGGCCTCGCCGGTGCGGACCCGGCGGTTGTGCGGGTCGTACACCCGGAAGGAGTCGTCGAGCAGGGCCACGGACTCGCTGAACGTCAGGGTGACGTGTCGGGGCGCGGTCTTGAGGACGCTGCCGTCGGCGGGGTCGGTGGAGCGGAGGGCGGCGTGCGCCGAGGCGGGTCCCGCTCCGCCCAGGAGGAGCAGGACCAGCATGCCGCCGAGCAGCATCAGCCCCCGGAGCCGCCGCTTTCCCCGGCGGACATCGCCGCGCCCGTCACCCACGTCACCCCTCCGTCCGGCAGTGCCTCCGCTTACGTACGGACGAGGGGCCCGCCGTGCTCACCGCGTGGGCCGCATCCTCGCAGCCCCGGCCGGGAAGGCCGCCTCCCGGGTTAGGAACGCCAGCTGGGCCCGCTTCTCGGGCAGGTACACGTCCGGGAGGTCGATCTCCGGCAGGACGACGGCCGGGCCCTTCTCGAAGCCTTGCCGCAGGAACCGGTCGACCGCCTTCTCGTTGCGCACGTCCGGGTCGATCACGACCCGCTGCCGGTCAAGGCCCAGCAGCACGAACGAGGCGAGCACGTCCATCAGCGCGGCCGTCCAGCCGGCCTGCGCGCCGTCCGCTCCGGCGGGGGCGAGCAGGAGATGGATGCCGATGTCTCCGGGCCGGACCTCGTAGCACTCGCCGACCCGGTCGGCGCCGGGCTCGTAGGTCTGGAGCAGCGCGGCCGGCCGGCCGTCCTTCACGACCAGGTAGGCGTGGTGGGTGTCGAGCGTGTGCAGGTGGGTGTAGATCTCCCGGACCTGTTCGCGGCCGAGGCCGTTCATGCCCCAGAAGACGGCTCGTTCCTCGCTGACCCAGTCGTGCAGGACGGCCGCGTCGGCCCGCGGGTCGAGCGGCAGGACGCGGACCGTCCCGAAGCCGTCGACCGGTTGTTCGTGGACGGCCTCGCGGGTGGCGGCGTAGGGAGCGGGCATCGTGGTCTCGTTCTCCTTCGTCAGGTGGTCCCAGTCGGTGACGACGGGGACGAGTTCGCCGCCGAGCCACCGGGGGAGCTGGTCGCGGTGGTGCGGCGAGCCGGGGATCCCGGACGCGCCGAAGGGCACCACCCAGGCGCTGTCCTCGCGGCGCGCCAGGTCCCAGACGTAGCGGGCGGCCGGGCCGCGGGCGGCGAGGTCGGTGAGGCCGGGCACGGCGGTGGTGCACAGCACGCAGTCGTGGTCGCCGGACAGGCCGGGTTCGGCGGCCGGGTCGTACGGCGTGAGCGGCAGCGCCCGCCAGGGGGCGAGGCGGTGGGTGTCCCCCCAGGTTTTCCGCCCGGTGCTCCCCCCGGTGCCGCCCGCAGCGGCCGCCACCTCCTCGACGGCGGCGCGTACGGCGGCCGGGCGGTCGATGCCGTACAGCTCGGGCGCGGCCAGCAGGTGTTCGAGGGCGAAGCCGATGCGCGGGACGAGGGCGAGCCAGGGCAGCAGCACCTCGGGGTAGGCGGGCGCTTCGGTCAGCGCGGCGAACGCCGGGTGCGCGGCGAGGTGCCGTACGACCGCTCCGCGCAGCGCGGCGAACGCGGCCGCGCCGGTGCTGTCCGCGTCCATACGGCGGTCCCAGGCCAGCAGGCGGTCCCGGAGCCGTACGGCCTCGGGGCCGAGTCCGTCGAGGGCGGCCAGTTGGTCCAGCAGGGGTGCGGCGGAGGCGAGATGGGTGTCCGTGTGGATCGCGGGCATGTCGGCGGCGGACCAGCGGCGGCGCCGGTCGAGCAGGGCGCGGATGCGGTCGGCGCGGTGGGGCGCGGCGAACTCGGTGCCGAGCGGGGCGGCCGGGCCGCGCTGGTTGGCCATCACCGCGATGCCGTCGGTCAGCCCGGCGCGGGGTGTCTCGTGCCGGCCGGTCCACTCGTGGCCGGGCTCCCAGGCGGGCACCAGGCGGGTGCGGTTGGCCGCGGACCTGACCGGTACCCGTCCGGCTACGCGGTGCAGCACACCGCCCTCGGTGTCGGCGGCCTGGACCACGTTGACCGGTTCGGCCCAGGCGTCGAGGGCCCGGTCGACGTCGGCGACCCGGCGGGCGCGCAGCAGCGGGAGCAGCGCGCCGAAGCCGAGGTCGCCGGTGACCCGGGGCGGGTAGCGCAGGGCGAGGGCGGTGGGGACGCCGGACTCCGTGCCGTGGGGGTCGGCGCCGTCCAGGCCCTCGGGGCCGCCCGCGATCACCGGTCCGCGTTCGGTCTCGATCACCTCGATCTCGACGGGCGCCTCCCCGGCGACCTCGACGGTCTCGGTGTGCCGGGCGGCGCGGCGCCAGCTGCCGTCGGGGCCGAGGGCCTCCACCCCGGCGCCGGTGCGGCGCAGCCGTTCCCGGTACAGGTCCTGGTAGTCGGCCATGGCGTTGGTGATGGCCCAGGCGACGGTGCCGGTGTGGCCGAAGTGGGCGATGCCGGGGATGCCGGGGACGGCGAGGCCGACGACGTCGAACTCGGGGCAGGCCAGGCGGATCTGCTGGTAGACGCCGGGGTCCTCGATGAAACGGTGCGGGTCGCCCGCGATGACGGCCTGCCCGGTGACCGTGCGCGCGCCGCCGACCAGCCAGCCGTTGCTGCCCGCGGTGGCGGGCCCGTCGGTGGCGAACAGGGCGACGGCGTCCGGCCCGAGGTGGCGTACGACCTGTTCGCGCCAGAGCTTGGCCGGGAAGCCGGCGAACAGGATGTGGGTGGAGAGCCAGACCGCGAGCGGGGTCCAGGGTTCCCAGTGCCCGGGGTCGAGGGGGGCCGCGGCGAACTCGGGGGCACGGCGGGCGCCCTCGGCGAGGCCCTCGTTGACTCCGTCGACGTAGGCCCGTATCCAGTCGGCGGTCTCCGGATCCTGGCTCTCGAGGACGGTGAGGCAGCGCCTGGCCGTGTCGTCCAGGCGGGCTCGGCGCGCGAACACGTCCCAGGCGAGGGACGCGGGGCCGAGGAAGGACGCGGAGGTGCCCTGGGCGCGGTGGCGCTCGGTCTCCAGCTGCCAGGCGCGGTCGAGGGTGGTGATCCGGCCCTGGGCGCGGGCGAGTTCGGGTGCGCTGTCCGCGCGCAGATGGGGGATGCCCCAGGCATCGCGGTAGATCTCGGTGGCCACCCTGTGACACCCCTTCGCTTTAGGTTAGCCTTGCCTAAGTTATTCGGTGGGAATCGTACGCGAGGAATGGAGTGGTCATGAGCCAGGGGCGGGGTTGGGAGGGTGCGGTCCTCAAGCTGATGCGCGCCAAGGACTTTGTCCTCACGGTCACCGACGCCGAGTACGTCACGCCGGACTACCGCAGGGTGCGGCTGACCGACGGCGGCCTGCTCGCGGCGACCGGTGTCCACCCGACCATGTGGGTACGGCTGTGGTTCGCCGACGGCGGCAGGCCGCACCAGCGGGCCTACACCCTGGTCGACCCGGACCCCGCGACCGGGACCTTCGCCCTGGAGTTCGCGCTGCACGAGGGCCGTGCCAGCGACTGGGCCCGCTCGGTGAAGCCCGGCGACACCATCGAGGCCACCGTGCAGGGCACCGGCTTCGAGCAGCCCGACCCCGAGCCCTCCCACCTCGCGGTGATCGGCGACCCGGCCTCGCTGCCCGCGATCAACTCCCTGCTCGACACGTTCGGTTCGGTCCCCGCGACCATCTGGTTCGAGGGCGACCTCGACGCCCTCCCCGCCCGCACCGACCCCGCCCGGCACGACATCCGGCAGACACCCCGCCAGGACGCGGGCGCCCACCTGGTCGAACAGGTCCGCGCCGGTCTCCCCGAGGTACTGGAGAACACCCCGGACGCCTATGTGTGGATCGCCTGCGACACGGCGACCACCCGGACGCTCACCTCGTACGTGCGCAAGGAACTGGGCATTCCCCGGCAGCGGGTGCACGCACTGGGGTACTGGCGGGCGGGCTGAGCCCGCACGCGGGATCATCGAGGCATGGACGTCACCCTGCACCTCGCCCAGGACCCCGAGGCCGACGCGCTGCTCGGGCGGTCGGCCCTCGCCGCGCTCATCGGCATGCTGCTGGACCAGCAGGTGCCGATGGAGTGGGCGTTCAAGGGACCGGCGACCATCGCGCGGCGCATGGGGGCCGACGACCTGGACGCGCACGAGATCGCGGCACGGCAGCCGGAGGAGTTCGTCGCGCTGCTGTCCGAGAAGCCGGCCGTGCACCGCTACCCGGGTGCGATGGCCAAGCGCGTCCAGCAGTTGTGCCAGTACCTCGTCGAGCACTACGACGGCGACCCCGAGGCGGTCTGGCGGGACGTCACCGACGGGCGTGAGCTGCTGAAGCGGCTCCAGGACCTGCCCGGGTACGGCGAGCAGAAGGCACGGATCTTCCTGGCGCTGCTCGGCAAGCAGCTGGGCGTCACGCCCAAGGGCTGGCGGGAGGCGGCGGGCGCGTACGGCGAGCCGAAGTCGTACCGTTCCATCGCCGACATCACCGGGCCCGAGTCGCTGGCCAAGGTGCGGGCGCACAAGCAGGAGATGAAGGCCGCCGCCAAGGCCGAAAGGGCGGCCAAGGCCGGCAGGTAGCCCCGGCGCTCCGGTCAGCCGTGTGGCCCGCCCGAAGTGGCGGGCCGTTCCGGCGCCGTCACAGCATGGACCATGACCGAGCCACCGAGCAGCACCACCCCCGAGGGTCGGGAGTACGACGACCGCAGGGTGCACTCCGGGCATCCCCCGCACGTCCGGCACGAACCCGAACCGCCCCTCGAGGGCCCCCTGCACGCCCTGTCCCGAGCCGCCTGGCAGATCGTCCTGCTCACCGGTGTCGCCTCCCTCGTACTGGGCGTCCTGGTGCTGATCTGGCCGGGCGCCTCACTGCTGGCCGCCGGTGTCCTCTTCGGCGTCTATCTCCTCGTCAGCGGTGTGTTCCAGCTGATCTCCGCCTTCGGCACGCACCGGGCGACCTCGCTGCGCGTCCTGGCGTTCATCAGCGGCGCGCTGTCCATCCTGCTGGGCCTGTTCTGCTTCCGCGGCCCCATGCAGTCGACCCTGCTGCTGGCCCTGTGGATCGGAATCGGCTGGCTGATCCGCGGGGTCACCCAGACCCTGGCCGCCGCCTCCGACAAGAGCATGCCCGCCCGGGGCTGGCAGGTCTTCCTGGGGATCGTCACCTTCATCGCCGGGATCGTGCTGATCGACTCGCCGTTCGAGTCGGTCGCCGTGCTCACCCTGATCGCCGGCATCTGGCTGATCGTGGTCGGCGTGGTCGAGATCGTCACCGGGTTCCGGATCCGCCACCAGGCCCGGTTGGTGCCGCGCGCCCTGTGACCGTGACGGTCACCGGCACGCCGTACACGTACGCCGTGCGAGCGGAACTCGGGGGGCGCGCGAGGAACGTCGGGAATCCGGCGAGGAGATGACCTTCCATGAGCACCATGAGCAGCACGCGACACCCGGGACGCGGCCGCACCTGGCCGCGGGTGCTCGCCCTGCTGCTCGTACTGCTGGTGCCGGGCGCCCGTGCCGAGACGCACCTGGTGCCCGTCGTGGCCTCGGCCGCGGACGCCGTGGACGCCGACATCGACATCCTGGACACGGCACTGCGGCCGTCGTACCGCACCGCCCCGCGTCCCGCACCGCCCGCGCGTGCCTCGGGCCGCCCCGGCCGGGCCCCCATCACCCCCGTCGGCGGCCGCACGCCGACCGCCGGGCCCTCCCCGCTGCACGCCTCGCGCATCCTGCGCTCCGTGGTCCTGCGTTGCTGACAGACCCGGCCCGCCAGGCCAGTCGGTCCGAAGCAATCCGACGCGAGGAGCACAGTCATGCCCACCGACCCCTACGCGGTGCTGCGCGCCCTGCTGCGCGCCGAGGCAGCCCGCGGCAAGGCCAAGCCGAAGCCGGAACCCGCGCGGGAGCAGCCCCCGAAGGAACAGACGCGCTGAGGAGGACGGCGGGGGCGGACTACCGCCTCCGCCGCGCCGTACCGAAGAGCGACCGGGTGATCTCGCGTCCGAGCTGCGTCCCGATCGAACGGGCGAGGGACTTGAACACTCCGCTGGCGACGACCTGTTCGACCATCGACGGCTGCTCCCGCCCCGCCTGCATCTCGTCGGGACCCTTCGCGCCCCGCCCCATCTCGTCCGGCCCCTTCGCGCCCCGCCGCATCTCGTCGGGACCCTTCGCCCCGCGCCGCATCTCGTCGGGCCCCTTTGCCCCGCGCCCCGCCTCCGAGAGCTTCTCGTACGCCGACTCCCGGTCCACAGCCTGTGCATAACGTCCGTGGAGCGGGGACGCCCGCACCGACCGGTCGAGCTCGGCCGGGTCGACCGGGCCCATCAGCGACCTCGGCGCGCGCAGCCGGGTCGCGGCGACCGGGGTGGGCGTGCCCCTCTCGCTCAGGACCGTGACGACCGCCTCACCGGTGCCGAGAGAGGTGAGCAGCTCGTCCAGGTCGTACTCCGAACGAGGGAATGTCCGCACCGTCGCGGTGAGCGCCTTGTGGTCGTCCGGGGTGAACGCGCGCAGCGCGTGCTGGACCCGGTTGCCGAGCTGGGCGAGCACGTCGGACGGCACGTCCTTCGGGGTCTGCGTGACGAAGAAGACGCCGACCCCTTTCGAGCGAATGAGCCGCACGGTCTGGGTGATCGAGGCGAGGAAGGCCTTGGACGCGTCCTCGAACAGCAGGTGCGCCTCGTCGAAGAAGAACACCAGCCGGGGCCTGTCGGTGTCGCCGACCTCGGGAAGGTCGTGGAACAGGTCGGCCAGCAGCCACATCAGGAACGTCGAGAAGAGCTGCGGCTTCTCCTGTACGGCGGGAAGTTCGAGGACCGAGACGACGCCCCGCCCGTCCGGTGCCGTGCGCAGCAACTCGCCGGTGTCGAACTCCGGCTCGCCGAAGAACGCGGACATGCCCTGCGCCTCGAAGGCGGTGAGGGCGCGCAGGATCACCCCGGCGGTGGCCGTGGACAGGCCGCCGACGTTCTTCAGCTCGGGCCTGCCCTCGTCGGAGATGAGGAAGGCGACGACCGCCCGCAGGTCCTTGAGGTCGACCAGCTCCAGGCCCTTGGTGTCGGCGTAGTGGAAGATCAGGCCGAGGCACTGCTCCTGGGTCGGGTTGAGCCCGAGCACCCTGGACAGCAGCACCGGTCCGAAGCTGGTGACCGTGGCCCGCAGCGGGATGCCGTGCCCGATCCCGCCCAGCGCGAGGAACTCGGCGGGGAAGCCGTCCGGGCTCCACTCCTGGTGGACGTCGGCCGCGCGGCTGCGGATCCGCTCGCCGGGCTGTCCTGGTGCCGAGATCCCGGACAGGTCCCCCTTCATGTCGGCCAGGAAGACGGGCACGCCCTGCGCCGAGAGCTGCTCGGCGATCAGCTGGAGTGTCTTGGTCTTGCCGGTCCCGGTGGCGCCCGCGACCAGGCCGTGCCGGGTGAGCATGGACAGCGGGACGCGGATCCGCGCGTCGGGCCGGCAGAGGCCGTCCCAGACCAGGGCGCCCAGTTCCAGCGCGGGGTCTCCGAAGGCGTAACCGGAGGCGATTTTCAGCGCCTCGGCCGGCAGGGCGGGGGCGTTCCCCGGCGTCCCGGGAGTACTGGTGGGGCCGGCGGGCGTCCCGGGAGCGCTGGTGGACGGCATGGTCTCGCGGTCACTCATCTCAGGCCCCTGTTCCAGGTCCGTGCCAGGTTTGCCCCGATTTACTGCGTCATTTCCAGCGTGGCACTGCGCCGCCGAGGCTGCGCCCGGAACGTCTTGGCCGGTAGGCTTTCCGTGTGATCTTCAAGCGCATCGGAAACGGCCGGCCGTACCCCGACCACGGCCGGGAAAGCACCCGGCAGTGGGCGGACGTCGCGCCGCGCCCGGTCCGCCTCGATCAGCTCGTGACGACCAAGGGGCAGCTGGACCTGGAGACCCTCCTCGCCGAGGACTCCACGTTCTACGGCGATCTCTTCGCGCACGTCGTGAAGTGGCAGGGCGACCTGTACCTGGAGGACGGCCTCCACCGCGCGGTCCGCGCGGCGCTCCAGCAGCGACAGGTGCTGCACGCGCGCGTGCTGGAACTGGACTGACCCGCGACCGCACCGGCCCGCACGAAAGCGGCACAACCCGCGCGGAAATCGAACTGAACCGTTGACGGGTTGCCCCTTTCGGGTTCTCCCACCCGGCGCCGAATGATCATCTAGTAGGAATCGCGGGCGGGTCGCACTACGCTGCGCCCATGAGCATGCTGACGCCCCCCGGCATGGGCGGCCAATACCGCATCACGGGGGACAAGTACCCGCGGATGCGTCCGCGTCGGCAACGCGGCAGGCTCGCGTTCGGACTGGTGGCCGCCACCGCCGCGCTCGGCCTGGTCGGCTGGGGGACCCTGCAGCTCATCGATGTCTTCACGGGCGGCGAGAAGGCCTCCGCGGCCGCGGTCAAGGCGTGTCCGGCGGCCGAGCCGGGCGTCGTGGCCTCCACCGCCGCCGCACAGTCGCTGCCGAGGCCCGCGCAGATCACCGTCAACGTCTACAACGCCACGCCCCGCACCGGTCTCGCCAAGGACACCGCGGACGAGCTGAAGAAGCGGGGCTTCCGGATCGGTCAGGTGGGCAACGCGTCGGCGGAGTTCGACGGCAAGGTGAAGGGCACCGGACTGCTGCTCGGCCCGGCGTCCGCCCTGCGCACCGCACTGCCGGTACTGGCGACCCAACTGGCCTCCCCCGAGCAGCGCACCGACGCCGCCCACAAGGGCCCGGCCGTCGACCTCGTCATCGGCACGGCCTTCAAGGGCCTCGCGTCCCCGGCCGACGCCACCCGGGCGCTGACCGCGCTGACGTCCCCGGAGACGACGCGCACCCCCACGAACAAGCACTGCTGACACCGGGGAGCCCGGAGCCAGCAGTGCGGGGACGGCCGGCGCACGGAGCGCCGTACGGCCTACTCGGCCGCGCCGTACAGGCGGTCGCCCGCGTCTCCGAGACCCGGGACGATGTAGCCGTGCTCGTTGAGGTGGTCGTCGACCGCCGCGGTCACCACGGTCACCGGGGTGTTCGCGAGTTCACGTTCCATCACCTCGACGCCCTCGGGGGCAGCGAGGAGGACGACGGCGGTGACGTCGTCGGCGCCACGCTTGATCAGCTCCTGGATCGCCGCGACCAGGGTGCCGCCGGTGGCCAGCATGGGGTCGAGGACGTACACCTGACGGCCGGAGAGGTCCTCGGGCATGCGCGAGGCGTACGTGGACGCCTGGAGCGTCTCCTCGTCGCGGATCATGCCCAGGAAGCCCACCTCGGCGGTCGGCAGCAGCCTGACCATGCCGTCCAGCATGCCCAGACCGGCGCGCAGGATCGGCACCACCAGCGGACGCGGGTGGGACAGCTTGACGCCGGTGGTCGGGGAGACCGGGGTGTGGATGTCGACGGTCTCGGTACGCACGTCCCGCGTGGCCTCGTAGGCGAGCAGGGTGACCAGTTCGTCGGCCAGCCGCCGGAAGGTCGCGGAGTCGGTGCGCCGGTCGCGCAGGGTGGTGAGCTTATGGGCGACCAAGGGGTGGTCGACGACGTGGAGACGCATGTCCACAACAGTAACCGCGCGCACCAGCAGCTCGCTCTGGCATCAAACGGCCCACCCGGGGGAAAGCGAGAGGGACGGAGGGGGTGGTGAACCGATGCCCGACCTGCCTGGTCTTCCCGACTTTCCCGACCGTCCCGGTCGTCCTGGCCTTCCTGGCCTTCCTGGCCTTGCCGACCCGTCTGCCGACCGCGGCACCGGCCCGAACGCGGACCCGGACCCCAGCGGGGAACGCCGCCGCCGACGGGCCCGGTTCCTGCGCGAACTCGCCGAGGCGCGCGAGTTGCGCGACCGCGTCCAGCCGCGCCGCGCCAAGGCGGCCCGGCTGCGCCACGCGATGCGGATGCGAAACTTCCGCTGGTAGCGACCGGCGACAACGCCCGGCGAACGGGCGCGGAAGATCGGGGGATGCCCGCGCGTTCACCGCAAGGCAGTGCGTGAGCGGCACCGAAAGCCGCGTACGATCCGCTGGTGGCGGCAACAAAACAGCCGGACACAGCGGGCCGAAGACGTCCCCTGAACGCCTTGTTTCTGCCACGATTCCGAGTGGGTGGGGCTCGGAGCCCAGCTCTCCCCGCCCAGACCTCCGCCGGGGGGACCCCCAACCGGCACGCCTATGACCAGTGGGAGAGTCACGGTGTACTTCGCCGCACTGCTCGCGCGCACCGAAGACGGGTGGAAAGCGAGCGACACAGAGCTCGACGATGTGGAGACCCTGTCCGATCTGGCCGACCTGGCCCGGGAAGCCAATCCCGACGAGGACACGGTGCTCGTCCTGATCGAGCAGGAGGACGCCTGGTTCGGCGTCGTCCGCATGGACGGCGAGGACGACCCTCGCATCTATGTCTCGGACGCCGCGGCAGCCGCCCGCAGCGCCTACGGCGAGCTGCTGCTCACGGACGAACTGCTGGGCCGCGAGCCCGGCTCCGACGGCCCCGACCTCGACGCCCTGGACCTCGACGGCACCGAGGACGGCGAGTCGGACGAGGACGACGAGTCCGACGACGGGACCGGCACCTCCGCCGACGCGGTGCCGCACAGCCCGGTGGGCGACAGCGAGATCCTCGACGACCTCGGCGTCGGCGAGAAGGAACTGCGCGCCCTGGACGCGGAGGACGCGCTGGGCGCCATCGCCGAGGCCCTGGGCGCCTCGGAGGTGCTGGAGACCGTCCGCTGACCGCCCCGGCGGCGGGACAGGCGGCGGACCCGGTACGCGACCGCTGGCGGGCCGCGATGCGGCTCGCCCTGGACGAGGCCGACGCGGCCGTCCGGGGCGGGGACGTCCCCGTCGGCGCCGTCGTGCTGTCCCCGGACGGTACGACGGTGCTCGCCACCGGGCACAACGAGCGCGAGGCCACCGGCGACCCGACGGCGCACGCGGAGGTGCTCGCGATCCGCGGCGCCGCCGCGCGGCTGGGAGAGTGGCGGCTGACCGGGTGCACCCTCGTGGTCACGCTGGAGCCCTGCACGATGTGCGCGGGCGCGCTGGTGCAGGCCCGGGTGGACCGCGTGGTCTACGGCGCCCGCGACGACAAGGCGGGCGCGGCCGGCTCCCTCTGGGACGTCGTGCGGGACCGGCGGCTCAACCACCGGCCCGAGGTCATCGAGGGCGTGCTGGCCGAGGACTGCGCCCGACTGCTCACGGAGTTCTTCCGGGACCGGTGAGGAGGGCCGCCAAACGGATTTCGGAGCACGCCCCACCTTGCTGTAAGGTCTCCCTCGGTAGCGTGTCCGAGCGGCCGAAGGAGCTCGCCTCGAAAGCGAGTGTGGCGCAAGTCACCGAGGGTTCAAATCCCTCCGCTACCGCCATGGAAGGGCCCCGTCGAGAGACGGGGCCCTTCGTGCACTCGGCGTGTCAAGTACGCCTCGCACACGCGGGGTTACACTCGCCGCCGACAATCACAGGCAGTCACAGGGGAGGCCGCGGTGGCGGTGAACACCAAGAAGATCGCCGTCTACGTACTCGCCGTCTTCGTGCTGTACGTGATCATCACGGATCCGGCGAAGGCCGCGGACTACGTCCAGATAGGTTTCGAGGGCATCTCGGACGCCGCGAAGGCCATAGGCGACTTCATGACCTGGGTCGCCAACGGGGCGAAGAACTGAACCGAGCGAACAACTGAGGGAAGAGCCATGATCCGCCACCTGGTCCTGTTCAAGCTCAACGAGGGCGTCGGGCGAGACGACCCGAGGGTAGTGGCCGGCGTCGAGGCCTTCCGGGCACTCGGCGGCCGGATCGAGGAGCTGCGCTTCTGGGAATGCGACTGGAACATCACCGACCGCCCGATCGCCTACGACTTCGCGATCAACTCGGCGGTCGAGGACACCGACGCCCTGAAGCGCTACCTGGAGCACCCGGCACACCAGGCGGGCGTCGCACTGTGGCGGGAGTTCGCCACGTGGGTGATCGCCGACTACGAGTTCTGAGCGGCCGGCCCCCGGTCAGCAGCCCCCTGCCGTTCCGGCCGGGGGCTTTCGCATGTCACATGGCCCAACTTGCCCTCAACACGGCGTTATGCGGTGCTTGCACACAGTGCACATGTCTTGTGATGCTATGACCGCTTTTGACGGATGATTGACCGATGAAGAGGTGGCGTTGACCGTGTCGGCCAGTACTGCGCCGCCCCAGGAACAGGCGCCGCCCGCCCCTGCCCCCGCCCCTGCCCCCGCCCCTGCCCCTGCCCCTGCCCCCGAGAAACGCCGCGGCGCCGACACCCGCGCTCTCACCCAGGTGCTCTTCACCCAGCTGAAGGAGCTCCAGCCCGGCACGCCGGAGCACCACCGCGTGCGGGGGGCGCTCATCGAGGCCAACCTCCCGCTCGTACGCTATGCCGCCGCCCGCTTCCGGTCCCGCAACGAGCCGATGGAGGACGTCGTACAGGTCGGCACCATCGGCCTCATCAACGCCATCGACCGCTTCGATCCGGAGCGGGGAGTGCAGTTCCCGACCTTCGCGATGCCGACGGTGGTGGGCGAGATCAAACGATACTTCCGGGACAACGTCCGCACCGTGCACGTGCCGCGCCGGCTGCATGAGCTCTGGGTACAGGTCAACAGCGCCACCGAGGACCTGACCACCGCCTTCGGACGCTCCCCCACCACCGCCGAGATCGCCGAGCGGCTGCGCATCAGCGAGGACGAGGTGCTCTCCTGCATCGAGGCCGGGCGGTCGTACCACGCGACGTCCCTGGAGGCCGCCCAGGAGGGCGACGGGCTGCCGGGGCTGCTGGACCGCATCGGCTACGAGGACCCGGCCCTGGACGGCGTGGAGCACCGTGACCTGGTCCGCCACCTTCTGGTGCAACTCCCCGAACGCGAGCAGAGAATCCTTTTGCTTCGCTACTACAGCAATCTCACCCAGTCACAGATCAGCGCGGAACTCGGTGTGTCCCAGATGCACGTCTCGCGGCTACTCGCGCGTAGCTTCCAGCGGCTGCGTTCGGCGAACCGGATCGACGCATAACCGCAAACAGGATCGAGCCATCACCGGCGAGAGCGAATCGCTCACCAGCACGCTTTCCGACAGTTGAGAGTCGAAAACCCGTCAGACCCCCTTTATCCAGGGCCGATTCGTAACTCACATGTCGACATGTCACTACAGCGTGTTGCCGACATGTGACATTCTGCGGGAAGCGCGTTTGCCGAGGCTCCGGCTCCGGTATTCAGGTGAAGGCTGCGTTCCTCGAAAAGGATCGCCGCCCCGACCGTCCCGCGACCCAAAGGGGGTGGCATGTCCGCAGAACAGGGCAGCTCGAAGGTGCTCACGCCCACGAAGAGCGAGGCTGCGCCCAAGGAGCTCAGCGCTCTCGACGTGCTCGACGACATCCCGGCCCCCGACACCGCGCGAGGGCAGGATCTCCCGCCCGCCGCGGACGTGCCGGCACTGCCGGCCACGGGGGACATCGATACCCGCACGCTGTCCCGTTCCCTGTTCCTGCGGCTCGCCACGCTCGACGAGGACGGCCCCGAACGCGCGTACGTCCGGGACACCCTGATCGAGCTGAACCTCCCGCTCGTCCGCTATGCGGCGGCCCGCTTCCGCAGCCGCAACGAGCCGATGGAGGACATCGTCCAGGTCGGCACCATCGGCCTCATCAAGGCCATCGACCGCTTCGACTGCGAACGCGGCGTCGAGTTCCCGACGTTCGCGATGCCGACGGTCGTGGGCGAGATCAAGCGCTTCTTCCGGGACACGTCGTGGTCGGTCCGTGTGCCGCGCCGCCTCCAGGAGCTGCGTCTGGCCCTCACCAAGGCCAGCGACGAGCTGTCGCAGAAGCTGGACCGCTCCCCGACGGTCACCGAACTGGCCGCCGTGCTCGGCGTGTCCGAGGAGGACGTGGTCGACGGCCTCGCGGTGGGCAACGCCTACACGGCCTCCTCACTGGACTCCCCGGCCCCCGAGGACGACGGCGGCGAGGGCTCCCTCGCGGACCGCCTGGGGTACGAGGACACCGCCCTGGAGGGCGTCGAGTACCGCGAGTCCCTCAAGCCGCTGCTGGCCAAGCTCCCCCCGCGCGAACGCCGGATCATCATGCTCCGGTTCTTCGCCAACATGACCCAGTCCCAGATCGGCGAGGAGGTCGGCATCTCCCAGATGCACGTCTCCCGCCTCCTCACCCGCACACTGGCCCAGCTCCGCGAGGGCCTGATCTCGGACTGACCCGTCCACGACGACACGGACGAACGACACGAACGACACGGACGACCGGCCGCCAAGCCGCCATCCCGGCAGCTTCGGCGGCCGTCGCCCGTCCACGTCCGCCATGACGACGAGCGACGGCGACCGCCACCGGCGAAGGCCACATCGCGCGGCCCGGCCCCACTCCCGGCCCGTCATGGCGCGCTGCTCCCCACGACCTGCGACATGGCCCGCACAGGACGAGCAGTCGCCGAAGCACGGCCACGACAGCCCCGGCGACCACCACCCGGCCGCGGCCCGGAACGACAGCGGCCGCCACCGGCAGGGTCCACACCGCGGGCGCCCCGCCTCGCCCCGCCAGGAAACCGGTCCCGGACTCTTCCGTGCGCGGGCCTTCTGATCCGACGGAGCGTCAGCCATCATGGCGCGATGCTTCGGACGACGTGGGCGACATGGACACGTGGCCGCCGGGGCGCCGTCACGGCGGCGGTGTCGGCGGCTGTCGGCTGTCTGGGCGTGGCCGTGGCCGCGGGCGGCGATGGGCCCTCCGGCGGTGACTACGTCGCGGTGGGCCCGGTCGGGATCTCGCCACCGGTGCGGCTCACCCCGACCGGAGGGGTGACGCTGACCCCGCTCGACGGCGGTGGTGGCACGGGGGCCGCGCCGAGCGGTTCGCCGTCCGGTGCCGGGCCCTCCGAAGTGGCCCCGGGTGGGTCCGCGGGGCCCGCCGCCGCGGCGAACGGCCCCGGGCACCTTCGAGAAGCCCACCCCGGACCCTCGGCGTCAGCGCCGTCGGCCCCGTCGGCCCCGTCATCGGCGACGTCCCCGTCGCATCCGTCGGCCCCGGGGCCCACGCACACCCCGGCACCGACCCCCGCCGCCCTCACCTGGGGCGCCCCCGCGCGGGAGGGCACGGACCAGCGGTGGTGCGAGGAGGTGACGGTGGCCTTCCGCAACACGGGAGGCACCTCGGTCCGTTCGGGCACGGTCACCTTCGGCACCCACGTCATCGGCTCCCTCGGCGTCGACTGGGCGACGGTCACCTCGACGCAGAGCCTCCCGGTGCCGATCGGGGCCGGCGCGGGCACGCGAAAGAGCTGGACGGTGTGCGTCGACGCCTGGCGCGTGCCGCTCGGCATGCACATCGAGACGCGGGACGTCACCGTCCAGTGGAAGTGAGGCAGGCGGCTACTTGAGCGCCAGCCAGGCCACCGCGGCCACGACCGCCACCGCGACGATCACGCCGATGATCAGACCGACGCGGGGGCCCGACGGAGCGGACGCCTGCTGCCTGCCCCCCTGGGGGGTCTCCTCCACGAAGGCGCGGAACATCTGGGTGCTGCCTGCGGGGTCGTAGTTGCCCTGGGGGCCCTGAGTGTTCGCCATGGCCCGAGACCCTAGCGAATCCCGGGTTCCGGCCCAAGCGGGGGCCCACCCCACCCGCTGCCGCCCTGTCGCGACCGCTCCACCTGCATGTTTACGAACGCAATACTTGTCTTTGCCAAGCTTTTGCGTCACCGGCCACCGATTTGTTTGCCTGTAGCAACCAAGCAATACTATGGTTGCCCGAAGCAACAAACAAGGAGGGTGTGATGGCGGAGCAAGCGCAGTTCGAGGAGCTGGCACGTCAGCTCAGCGCCGTCGGAGCCGTGAAACGGGACCTCGGGCGGATCCTTCCGCACGCCTGCCCGGCCGGCGCCGCGGCCGTACTGATGCTGCTCAGCCGTGACGGCGACATGCGCATGAGCAAGCTCGCCGAGCTGATGGCCGTGGACATGTCCGTCACCAGCCGGCATGTCGCGCACGTCGCGGAGCGCGGCTGGATCGAACGGTCCCCCGACCCCGCGGACAAGCGCTCGCGCATCCTGCGCCTCACCCCGGCAGGCGGAGACATGCTCGTCGAGCTGTCCCGGCGCAGCACCGAGCTGCTGGCCGAGCGGCTGAGCGACTGGACCACCGAGGACGTCGGTGAGCTGATCCGGCTGATGAGCCGACTGCGGGAGAGCTTCGACTGCCGGCCCGTCCCGGCCGTACCGCCGCCACCCCTACCGGTGCCGCTACCGCTGTCGCCCCCACTCGCGACAACCACCACCCGTACACCCGCATAAGAAAAGGAATCCCATGGCAACGACCACACCAGCCGGTGTGCGGGCCGCCCACGCCAAGCACGGGGGAGGCTCCACCGAGCAGAACGCCGCCCCCATGACACACCGACAGATCATGGAAGCGCTCTCAGGCCTGCTGCTGGGCCTGTTCGCCGCCATCCTCTCCTCGACGATCGTCACCAACGCACTGCCGACGATCATCAAGGACCTCGGCGGCGGCCAGTCCGCGTACACCTGGGTCGTCACGGCGGCGCTGCTCTCCCTGACGGCGTCCGTCCCGATCTGGGGCAAGCTCGCCGACCTGGTGAGCAAGAAGGCGCTGGTCCAGATATCCCTGGTCATCTACGTCATCGGCTCGGTCATCGCCGGTCTGGCGCAGAACCCGGCGACCCTGATCACCGCCCGTGTGGTGCAGGGCCTGGGCGCGGGCGGTCTCACCGCCCTGGTCCAGGTGATCATGGCCGCGATGATCGCCCCCCGTGAGCGGGGCCGCTACTCCGGCTACACCGGCGCCACCTTCGCCGTCGCCACCGTCGGCGGCCCGCTGCTCGGCGGTGTCATCACCGACACCGACTGGCTCGGCTGGCGCTACTGCCTCTACGTCGGCATCCCCTTCGCGCTGATCGCGCTGATCGTGCTCCAGAAGACGCTGCACCTGCCGGTCAGCAAGCGGAAGGTCAAGGTCGACTGGACCGGCGCCTTCTTCATCACCGCGGCCGCCTCGCTGCTGCTGATCTGGGTGACCTTCGCCGACGACAAGTACGAGTGGGTGTCCTGGCAGACCTACGCCATGGTCGGCGGCACGATCCTGCTCGCCCTGCTCTTCGTCCTCACCGAGAGCCGGGCCGCCGAGCCGATCATCCCGCTGCGCCTGTTCCGCAACCGCACCATCTCGCTGGCCTCGCTGGCGTCGCTGTTCGTCGGTGTCGGCATGTACTCGGGCACGGTCTTCTTCTCGCAGTACTTCCAGCTCGCCCGCGACGAGTCGCCGACCATGTCCGGCGTCATGACCATCCCGATGATCGGTGGTCTGTTCGTCTCCTCCATGCTCTCCGGCCGGTTCATCACCGCCACCGGCCGCTGGAAGGGCTGGCTGGTCGCCGGCGGTGTCTTCCTGACCGCGGGTCTCGGCCTGCTCGGCCTGATGCGCTACGACACCCCGTACTGGGAGCTGGCCATCTACATGGCGCTCCTGGGCATCGGCGTGGGCATGATGATGCAGAACCTCGTCCTGTCCACGCAGAACCAGGTCGGCCCGGCGGACCTCGGCGCCGCCTCCTCCGTGGTGAGCTTCTTCCGCTCGCTCGGCGGCGCGGTCGGCGTCGGTGTGCTCGGCTCGCTGATGTCCACCCGCATCACCCACTACGCCACCGACACCATCGGCGACCTGACCCCGAAGGCACAGGCCGCGGCCGCCCACGCGACCGGCAGCGGCTCACTGCCCGACATGAACCTGCTGCCCGCCCCGGTCCGCACCTGGCTGGAGAGCGCCTACGGCCACGGCATCGCCGACGTCTTCCTCTACGCCGCCCCCTCCGCGCTGCTGGCGCTGCTGTTCTGCCTCTTCATCAAGGAGGTGCCGCTGCGGACGTCCGGCGCGCTGGCCCAGGCCGCCGAGGAGCAGGCCGCCGCCGTCGCCGAGGCCTCGGTCCCCGTCCAGCGGACGGCGGAGGAGCCCGCCGAGGAGCGGACGCCGAGCTGGGCCGCACCCGTGCTCGACACCCAGGACGGCGACGGCACCGCCACGGCCGCCGCGCCCGTGCTCACCGCGGTCGCCACGGCGGACGCCCCCGGGCAGCCCACCTCCGGCGGCATCCCGGTGCACGGCTTCGTCCGCGGCGCCGAGAGCGCCCCGGTCCCGCAGGCCGCCGTCACCCTGATCTCCCTCTCCGGCAGCCAGCTGGGCCGCTCGGTCGCCAGGGCCGACGGCTCGTACACGCTGGACGCGCCGGGCGCGGGATCGTACGTCCTGATCGCCTCCGCCGACGGCTACCAGCCGCAGGCCTGCACGGTCGTCGTGGGCGACGAGCCGGTGCCCTACGACATCCTGCTCAGCGGCACCAGCGGGCTGACCGGTACCGTGCGGGCGGCCGGGAGCGCGCTGCCGGTCGGCGACGCGATGGTGATCGTCACCGATGTGCGCGGCGACCTGCTGGCCACCGGGACCACCGGTGAGCAGGGCGAGTTCGGCTTCGCCGAGCTGGTGCCCGGCGTGGTGACCGTCGCGGTGAACGCGGCCGGGTTCCGGCCCCGCGCCCTGCCGGTCGAGATCGGCGCGACCGGGGTCACCCGGATCGAGGTCGACCTGGACGCCGGCGCCCGCCTCCAGGGTGTCGTACGGGCCCCGCACGGCCCGCTCGGCGACGCCCGGGTGACCCTCGTGGACGCGGCGGGCAACGTCGTCGGCACCTCGACCACCGGGACGGACGGGGCGTACGCCTTCGCCGACCTGGACGGCGGCGAGTACACCGTCATCGCGACGGGCTACCCGCCGGTGGCCACCGCGCTGACCGTGCACAGCACCGGAGTCGACGGCCACGACATCGAACTCGCCCACCCCGGCGCGTAGTTCAACCGACGGCCCGTGACACACGCGATCCGCGTGTCACGGGCCGTCGTCATTCGACCGATCACAGGGAGAAAAACGGGATGGCACTGACCGCGAAGATCCGCACCAGGGACGGATGGGCCGTGTCGCACGCGGTCGTCACGGTGACGGACATGACCGGTACGCAGGTGCTGCGCGCCGAGGCGGACCCCGAGGGCGCCGTACGCGACACGACCGAGCTCGCCCCGGGCGCCTACACGGTGATCGTCACCGCCGTCGGCTACGCGCCCACCGCCTCCAGCGCCCTCGTCACCGCGAGCGGCCGCGCCGAGGTCGGCACGGTGACCCTGGCCCGGCAGGGCGGCGCCGAACTGCCGCCGCCGGGTCTTTGGACCATCGACCCGGCGCACTCCTCCGTCGCCGCGGTCGCCCAGCACCTGGGCATCTCCAGCGTGCACGGCCGGTTCACCGAGTTCGGCGGGAGCATCGAGATCGCCGCGGACGACATCGTCCACTCCCGGGTGACCGCGGTGATCCAGGCGGCGTCCGTCGACACCGGCAACACCATGCGCGACACCCATCTGCGCTCCGGTGACTTCCTGGACGTCGAGAACCACCCCGAGATCACCTACGCCTCCACGGGCGTCACCGCGGCGGGCCCCGACCGCTGGACCGTCCACGGCGAACTCGCGATGCACGGCGTGGTACGCCGTGTGGACCTCGACCTCGCCTACCTCGGCACCGGCGCCGATCCCTGGGGCGGCACCCGCGCCGCCTTCCGCGCGACGGCGGAACTGCGGCGCGAGGACTTCGCCATGAACTACAACCAGGTGCTCCAGGCGGGCATCGCGGCAATCGGCACCACGCTCAAGGTCGAGCTGGACATCCAGGCGGTACAGGGCGGAACGCTGCCGCAGGCATAGACACGGACGCAGGTACAGACGTACGCACAACAGGGTCAGCCACGAGCATGCCCGCCGCCCCTAGGGTGGCGGGCATGGCACCGAACATCGCGACCAACACCAGCGTCGGCCTGGACGAGTTGCTGGACTTCGTACGGACCCGCCACCGCGCCGTCCTGCTGACCCGGCGGTCCGACGGCGAACCCCAGGGCTCGCCGCTGACCTGCGGGGTGGACGACTCGGGACGGATCGTGGCCGCCACCTACCCGGAACGCGCCAAGACCCGCAACGCCAAACGGGACCCACGGGTCAGTTTGATCGTGCTCAGCGACGACTGGAACGGCCCGTGGGTCCAGATCGACGGAACGGCCGAGGTCATCGACTGCCCCGACTCCGTGGAACCCCTCGTGGAGTACTACCGCAACATCGCCGGCGAACACCCGGACTGGGACGAGTACCGGCAGGCGATGGTCAAGCAGGGCAAGTCCGTCATCCGGGTGACACCCCACCGCTGGGGCCCGGTGGCCACGGGCGGTTTCCCGGCCCGACTGGCCGGGGAGGGCTAGCCTGACCGGGATCGGTTCAGTTCTGCTGCGTCAGGTCGTAGAAGGTGACCGAACCCACCGTCACCTTCTTGAAGTTGCTCTCGACCCATGAGGTGATCCGGGAAGCGGTGCCGTTGCTGCTGCTTCCCGTGCCGCCGCCCATGGTGCCGCCCGCGATGAAGTAGTGGATCCTTCCGGCCGCCACGTACTCCTTGAACTGGGCCAACGTCGGTGACGGATCCGTGCCGTTGAAGCCGCCGACCGCCATCACCGGTTCGCCGGTGGCCAGCTGGTAGCTCGCGGCGTTCTGGGCACCGATGGACGCGGCCGCCCAGGTGTAGTCCCCCGCGTTCGTCTGCAGGAGTTGCTTGGCCTCGGTGGAGACGTTGGCACCGTTGAGCAGGCCTCCGCCACCGCCACCGCCACCACGGGCGCTGCCTCGGCCCGGGAAGCCTTGGCCTTGCTGACCCTGCTGACCCTGCTGACCTCGGCCCTGTTGGCCTTGGCCTTGCTGACCTTGGCCCTGCTGACCTTGGCCCTGTTGGCCCGGCTGCCCTTGTTGGCCCTGGCCGGGCATCCCGCCGCCCATGCCCCCGCGCATTCCGCCGCCGGGACCACCGCCGGGACCACCCCCAGGGCCACCGCCGGGACCACCGCGCCCGCCACCCATCGTGCTCGCGCCGGCCGGACCGGCCGTGACGATCGAACCGGTGTGGGTCTGTCGCAGCGTGCTGACGGTGTACGCCGTGGGACCCGCCAGCGCGGCGACCAGGCCGACCGCCGCCGCCCCGAGGGCCAACTGCCGGCTCACCCGGCCGGCGAGGACGAGCCCCAGCGCGGCGACGAGACCACCGGTCAGGATCAGCCACTTCAGCCACGGCAGATAGTCGGGGGTGCGGTCGAGCAGGACGTAGGACCAGACCACGGCCGCGACCACCGAGGCGGCGAGGGCGAGGGACGCCCGGACATCGGCGCGCCTTTCCCACAGCAGCCCGGCGCCCATGCCGATGACGGCCGCCAGGTAGGGGGCGAGAGCCACCGTGTAGTACTGGTGGAAGATGCCCGCCATGTAGCTGAAGACGACCGTGGTGAGCAGCAGCGAGCCGCCCCAGACCAGGAACGACGCCCGGGTCACCGAGGTCCTGCGGGCCCTGCGCGTGAGCACCAGTCCGGCCACGAGCAGGACCAGCGCGGCCGGCAGCAGCCAGGAGATCTGGCCGCCGACCTCGGAGCCGAACATCCGGTCCCAGCCGGTCTCGCCCCACCGCCCGGTCCCACCACCACCGCCGCCGCCGCCGCCACCGACGCTGCCGGTCTCCTCGCCGTTCAGCCGGCCGAGCCCGTTGTAGCCGAAGGTCAGCTCGAGGAAGGAGTTCTTCTGCGAGCCGCCGATGTACGGCCGCGAGGACGCGGGCCACAGTTCCACGACCGCCACCCACCAGCCGCCGGAGACCACCAGCGCGACGGTGGCCAGCGCCAGTTGTCCCAGCCGCTTCCGCAGCCGCACCGGGGCGCAGACCGCGTAGACGAGCGCCAGCGCGGGCAGGATCAGGAAGGCCTGGAGTGTCTTGGCGAGGAAGGCGAAGCCGATCGCCACACCCGCCCACACCAGCCACTTGGTGCGGCCGTCCTCCACTGCCCGGACGACCAGGTAACAGGCGACGGCCATCAGCAGGGCCAGGATCGCGTCCGGGTTGTTGAACCGGAACATCAGCGCCGCGACGGGTGTGAGCGCGAGCACGGCGCCCGCGGTCAGGGCGGCCCCGGCGCTGAACCGGCGGCGTACGGCCGTGTACACCACGGCGACCGTCAGGACGCCCATGACGACCTCGGGGAGCAGGATCGCCCAGGAGTTCAGGCCGAAGACGCGCACCGACAGTTCCATCGGCCACAGCGAGGCCGGGGGCTTGTCGACCGTGATGGCGTTGCCCGCGTCCAGCGAGCCGAAGAAGAACGCCTTCCAGGAGGTGCTGCCCGCCTGGACGGCCGCCGAGTAGAAGGAGTTGGCGTAGCCGGAGGAGCTGAGGTTGTACAGGTAGAGGAGGAAGGTGGCGGCCAGCAGGCCGAGGAGGGCCGGGCGGGCCCAGCGCGGGTCGTCGGGGCGGCCGTGCCACGGTCGCCGTACCGCGGGCTGCTCGGGCTCGCCCGCCCCGGGCGCGGGGGCCGTGTGCCGCCCCCGCGCAGGGGACTCCGGGGTCGGGGCCCAGGTGGCGGTACTGCCCGGGTGAGTCACCGGTGGTCCCCGGACTCGATGTCGCGGGGGCGGGTCGGCTGGAGCCGCATGGTGGCGTCCGCCCAGCCGCCGTCCTGCCCGCCGGTGTACTGCCGGGTGCCGTCCTGCCAGGAGCCGTCGTGCCGGGCACCTTCGCTCCAGGCACCGTCGCTCCAGGCACCGTCGTTCCAGGCACCGTTGTTCCAGGCGCCGTTCGCGGTCTCACCGGCGTGGTACCGCTCGGTCCGGTGCGGGACGTACGCCGCGTAGGGCGCCGCGGCCGGGTGGTGGGCCGGCTCGGGTTCCGTCACCGCGGTGGGGCCCTCGTCGGGGTCCCGGCGGTCCGAGAACACCCAGGCGCGGAAGAGCAGGAAGCGCAGCACGGTCGCGGCGAGGTTGGCGGCGACGAGGACCGCGAGCTCGGTGGAGTGCGCCGGGTCGCTGGTCGCCGCGTTCAGGGCGGCGAGCGAGCCGCTGGTGAGGGCGAGCCCGATACCGAAGACGACCAGGCCCTGCGCCTGGTGCCGTACGGCGCCGCCGCGGCCGCGCACCCCGAAGGTCAGGCGCCGGTTGGCCGCGGTGTTGGCCATGGCCGAGACCAGCAGCGCCAGCGCGTTGGCCACCTGCGCGTCGGAGAACTGCCGGAAGCCGCTGTAGAGCAGGAGGTAGAAGAGCGTGGACAGGCCGCCGACGACACAGAAGCCGACGAGCTGCCGGGCCAGGCCCTTCGGCACGTCCTTGATCTCACGGTCTCGCGGGTCGTCACCGAATGGCCGGGTGAGCCGGTCCAGCGACAGCGAGCCCGTGGCCAGGGCCCTGCCGACCCGCCACACGCCCTTGAGGTCCTCGGTCGCCGTCTTCACGATGTGCACGGTCGAGTTCGGGTCGTCGACCCAGTCGACGGGCACCTCGTGGATCCGGAGCCCGGCCCGCTCGGCGAGGACCAGCATCTCGGTGTCGAAGAACCAGCCGGTGTCCTCGACCAGCGGGAGCAGCACCTGGGCGACATCGCGCCGGATGGCCTTGAAACCGCACTGGGCGTCCGAGAAGCGCGCCTGCAACGAGCCACGCAGAATCATGTTGTAGGAGCGGCTGATGAACTCCCGCTTGGCGCCGCGCACCACGCGCGAGCTGCGGGACAGCCGGGAGCCGATCGCCAGGTCGGAGTGGCCGGAGATCAGCGGCGCCACCAGGGGCAGCAGCGCGTTGAGGTCGGTGGACAGATCGACGTCCATGTACGCGAGGACCGGAGCGTCGGAGGCCGACCAGACGGTCCGCAGCGCCCGGCCGCGGCCCTTCTGCTCCAGCCGGAACGAGGTCACCTCGGCGAGCTCGTCCGCCAGCCGCCCCGCCACCTGCGGGGTGGTGTCCGTGGAGGCGTTGTCCGCGATGGTGATGCGGAACGCGTACGGGAAGGTGCGCTTGAGATGGTCATGCAGTCGGAGTACGCACGGCCGGAGGTCCTTCTCCTCGTTGTAGACGGGGATCACTACGTCCAGGACAGGCGTACCGGCGGTTCCGGCCGGGAGGTGCTCCCGCGCCGGCAGGGTGCCGGGAGAAGAGTCGGTTCGCATGGGGAAGACTCTCGTCAACCGCCCTGTCGCACCCGTGTGGTGGAACTGTGGTGTGGCTGTGAGTGCGGCCGTCCGGCGTCGGGCGCGGGCAGGTGGACCGTGAAAACGGTGCGGCCCGGGACGCTGTCGACCGTGACGGCGCCGCCGTGCGCGGCCGCGACGGCCTGCACGATGGCCAGCCCGAGGCCGGTGGACCCGGTGGCCCGGGAACGCCCCGAGTCGCCGCGCGCGAACCGCTCGAAGACATGCGGCAGCAGCTCGGCCGGGATGCCCGGACCGTTGTCCTCGACGTCGACGCACATCCACGTGCCGCGCCGCTGGACGCGCGCGGTGACGGTCGTGCCGGGCGGGGTGTGTTTGCGGGCGTTGCCCAGCAGATTGACCAGCACCTGCTGGATGCGGGCCGCGTCGGCGGAGACCAGGGCCGGTTCGTCGGGCAGGTCGAGGCGCCAGTTGTGCTCCATGCCGGCCGCGCGCGTGTCGCTGACGGTGTCCACCACCAGCGGGACGAGGTCGGTGTGCTCGAACTGGAGCGGCCTGCCCGCGTCGAGGCGGGCGAGCAGCAGCAGGTCCTCGACGAGCAGCGTCATACGGCCCGCCTCGGACTCGATACGGCCCAGCGCGTGCCGGGTGTCGGGCCCGATCTCCTCCCGGCCGCGCCGGGTCAGTTCGGCGTAGCCGCGGATGGAGGAGAGGGGGGTGCGCAGCTCGTGACTGGCGTCGGCGACGAACTGCCGTACCCGCGTCTCGCTCTGCTGGCGGGCGTGCAGGGCGCCGTGCACATGGTCGAGCATCCGGTTGAGCGCGGCGCCCACCTGGCCGACCTCGGTGCCCGGGTCGGTCTGGGACTCCGGGACCCGCTCGCTCAGTTGCACCTCGCCGCTGTGCAGGGGCAGTTCGGAGACCCGGGTGGCGGTGGCGG
Source organism: Streptomyces sp. NPDC086787 (assembly GCF_044745865.1). Classification (NCBI taxonomy): domain Bacteria; kingdom Bacillati; phylum Actinomycetota; class Actinomycetes; order Kitasatosporales; family Streptomycetaceae; genus Streptomyces; species Streptomyces sp. NPDC086787. The sequence goes on from NZ_JBIVBC010000017.1 coordinate 122,057, forward strand.
CCACCTTGCGCAGGGGGCGGGTGGCGAGGCCGACGATCACGACACCGGCGAGGGTGGCCGCGACGAGACCGGCGGCGGTGACGCTGGCCTCGACGAGGATCAGCGTGTTGATGGTGTTGTTGAGTGCGTCGGTGGGCACGGCGACGTAGTAGGTGCCCTTGGGCCCGCTGATGTACATGACCCGGTACTCGCCCAGTCCGGGGAGTTCGGCCGTGTGCCGGTCCCTGTCGCGCGGGACCGCGCCGAGCGCCGAGCGCTGCGCGGCGTCAAGGGACTTGTGGGCGCCGTTGTCGTAGGTGGTCTTCCGGCTCACCTCGCCCTCGGTGACGGTGCCGTTCTCGATCCTGGCGGCGACCGTGCCGTCCCCCGGGCCCCGGCTGACGAATTCACCGAGTGGGGTCGGGATGCGGTCCACCTTGGCGGGGCCGCCGTCCCCGGGCGGCGGGCCGCCGCCCCCGGGCTGCACACCGGCCGCGCGCCCGGCGGCCTCGCCGAGTTGCCGGTCCATCTCCTGGTAGAGGTGGGACCGCAGGGCCACCGTGGTCACGGTGCCGATCACCGCGCAGACCACGGCGATCAGCACCACGGACGCGACGACGAGCCGCGTACGCAGGGTCCGCGGCTGTCCCGCCCGCCACCACTTGCGTGCGGGCGATCGTCGTCGTGCGCTCATGACGTGGCGGGCTTGATCAGATAACCGGCTCCGCGCCGGGTGTGGATCATCGGCTCCCGGCCGGCGTCGATCTTGCGGCGCAGGTACGAGATGTAGAGCTCGACCACGTTGGCCTGGCCGCCGAAGTCGTAGGACCACACGCGGTCCAGGATCTGCGCCTTGCTGAGCACGCGCCGCGGGTTGCGCATCAGGAAGCGCAGCAGCTCGAACTCGGTGGCGGTGAGGTGGATGCCCTCGCCGTCCCGCGAGACCTCGTGGCTGTCCTCGTCCAGGGTGAGGTCCCCGACGACGAGCACGGAGTCGGAGCGGCGGTCGGCGGCGCCGGAGCGGCGGATCAGCCCACGCAGCCGGGCCACGACCTCCTCCAGGCTGAACGGCTTGGTGACGTAGTCGTCGCCGCCCGCGGTGAGCCCGGCTATCCGGTCCTCCACCGCGTCCTTCGCGGTGAGGAAGAGGACCGGCACGTCGGGCAGATCGCGGCGCAGCCGGCCGAGCACGGTGAGTCCGTCCATGTCGGGCAGCATCATGTCGAGGACGACGGCGTCGGGCCGGAAGTCCCGGGCGGTCTGGAGAGCGCCCTGGCCGTCGCCGGCGCTTCTGATCTGCCAGCCCTCGTAGCGCAGGGCCATGGACAGGAGTTCCGTGATCGACAGTTCGTCGTCGACCACCAGCACGCGGACGGGGCTCCCGTCCGGCCTCAGCAGTTCGGTGCGCCCCTGGGGCGAGGTCGTGGTCATGGCGGACACTTTGTCGGCGCCCGCTGAGAGCCTGCTTTGCCGATCCTGTGAATTACCTAAGAAACTCACAGGAGACTCTCAGGCAGTGCCCGGGCCGCTCATGGCCGCGCTGACCTGCTGATCTCATGTCCACCGTCAGAACCGTCAGAACAGCCCGTCCTGGAACCCCGCGTTCCGCCTCAGCTCACGCACAGGAAAGCCGTGACCGCCGCCCGGGGCCGTGGCCGTTTCGGGCGCCGGACACAGCTCCCACCCGGTCATCAGCCGCGTGTCCAGTACGACGACCCCGCGCGCGGTCGCGAGGTGCAGGTCGGGCCCGGCGGCCGCGACCAGCTCACCGCCGACGGCCCCGCCGGGCACCAGCTCGGCGACCTCCCCGAAGGCGACGGGCAGTCCCTCGGCTCCCGAGTCCCCGGACGTCCCGGGGGTCCCCGCGATCCCGAAGACCGTCGCGTGGTCGACCGGCAGACACGGCTCACGCGCGAGGGACTCGGGCCAGCCGGTGAGCGCGACGGCCCGCCCGTGCAGCTCGACCAACTCGGCGGCCCGGCCCTCCGCCGTCCGGGGCAGCTCGGACCGTACGGCACGCTTGTCGGCGTACGGGATCCGGTCGGGCACCCCGAGCGCGGCGCGGAGCAGTTCCTCGGTGCGCCGGGCGGCCATCAGCGGGCCCGTGCCGAGCCAGCTGAAACAGACGGCGCCCTGCTCCAGCAGCCGGGCGGAGCCCCGCTCGACGGCGGTGATCCCGACCTTGACCATGCCGGGCCCGAACCAGGCCAGATAGACGCGGTACGGCCGGGGGTCGTCGGCGATCGTGTCGGCGGCAACCGAGTGCGCCCGGTCGAGGCGGGCACACTCCTCACACCGCGCGCCGGTACTGCGCCCCGGCACCGCCGTCCGCCGCGGACACCCGTGTCCCCGGGCCCCCACACACGTCCGCACGGTCCCGTCCGGAACCCCGAAGGCGACGCTCTTCCCCCGGCCCAGCGCGCTGCGCCGGCCCCCGTCCCACACCAGCACGGGACCGTCCTGCGACCACCGCAGCCCCGAGCATCTCCACACCTGTGCCATCACCTCCGAGGGTAGGGGGCGGCACGGCCGCGGCTCAGCCCCCGGCCTCGGCCTCGGCGGTCTCGTGAACGGTGGCGGTCTCCTGAACGGCGGTCGACGCGCGGCGCCCCCGCCCGGCGAGGCGGCAGCTGACGCAGCCGGGGTGCCCGGCACGCGCGCCGGTGTCCCGCAACCGCATGCCCCACTGCCCCTTGGGCCGGGGGCCGGGTGGCTTGCCCCAGCCGGCGAGGTGGAGGGACCAGGTGACGAGGACGCTCACCGCGACGACCGCGAGGCCCACGGCCATCAGCGGTGTCGACGTCATGACCATGCCGACCCCGACCACCGTCGAACCGATGGTCGCGACAGCGGTTCCGGTCCAGCCTGCGACCGTGTGACCCTCGTCGTGAAGATGACCGCTCACTGCTACCCCCGTCTGTGTCTCTCCAACATCACGGTGGCAGCACCCTAGCGCCGGGCGACTCCGCCGTCTGCTCCGCCCCCTCCGCCGCCCCTTCCGTCGCCCCCGCCTCCCCCGGCAAGGTCTGTTCCGTCCAGATGATCTTTCCGGTGGACGTGTACCGCGTCCCCCACAGATGGGTCATCCCGGCGATGATGAACAGCCCCCGGCCACCCTCGTCGTCGCTCGCCGCGTGCCGCAGGTTCGGGGTGGTGTGGCCGGTGTCGGAGACCTCGCAGATCAGGGTGCGGTCGCGGATCAGGCGTACCTGGATCGGGCCGCCGACATAGCGGATCGCGTTGGTGACCAGCTCGCTCACGACGAGCTCGGTGGTGAACGAGAGCTCGTCGAGCCCCCACGCGTCGAGCTGCGCGGAGACCGTGCCGCGCAGGGCGCCGACCGCGGCCGGGTCCGGATCCAGTTCCCACTGGACGAACTGGCGGCGGTCGAGCATCCGGGTGCGGATCAGGAGCAGCGTCGCGTCCTCGTCGACGGGACCGGGCAGCAACCCGGCCACCGCGCACTCGCACAGCTCCTCCAGCGGCCGCCGGTGGTCGGCGAGCACCTCGGCGAGCTGCCGGAACCCGGCGTCGGGGCCGTCCGCAGCCTGGAGCAGCCCGTTGGTGAAGAAGGCGACGACGCTTCCCGGGGCGAGCCGCAGTTCGCTGCTCTGGTACGGCAGGCCGCCGACGCCCAGCGGCGGCCCGGACGGCAGCTCGGGCCGGTCCACGGCTCCGGTGCCCGGATCGACCACCGCCAGGGGGGACGGCCCCGCCCGCGCCAGACTGCACCGCCCGGAGACGGGGTCGTACACCGCGTACAGGCAGGTCACCCCCTTGGCCCCCGGTCCGGCGCCGTCCTCATGGGCCATCTGCTCCACCAGGTCGTCCAGCCGGGCGAGCACCTCGTCCGGTGCCAGGTCCAGCCGGGCCAGCACCTGCACACCGGTGCGCAGACGCCCCATGGTGGCGGCGGCGCGCAGTCCGTGGCCGAGGACGTCCCCGACGACCAGTCCGACCCGGGTGCCGGAGAGCGGGATGACGTCGAACCAGTCGCCGCCGACTCCCGAGCCGTTGTCGGCCGGGAGATAACGGCCGGCCGACTCCAGAGCGGTGTGCGGTGGCAGCCGGTCCGGGAGCAGGCTCCGCTGGAGCTTGAGTGCGGCGGTGTGACCCCGGGTGACCAGCGGCATGAGGAAGAGGCCGATGAGGAGGGCGCCGAGGCCGACGACCACGACCCCGCCCGTCGGCCCGATCAGCGGCAGGTCGATGGTGGTCGCGCCGTAGCCGGGGTCCGCGTACACGTAGATGGCGTAGAGGAAGAGGCAGAGCATGAACAGCCCGCCCAGCCCCGGAAGCAGACCCTTGAAGATCAGGTCCTTGGGGCTGCGGGTGAGGATGCTCCGGTAGTACCAGAGGCAGGCGAAGCCGGTCAGGCCGTAGTAGAAGGTGATCGCGAGGCCGACCGAGTCGATCGAATCGACCAGGACGTTATCGCTGAAGGTCGCCAGTAGCACCAGGAAGACGACCGACAGGGCACCCATGCCGACGGTCGACCAGGTCGGAGTGAGGAACCTGCGGTGGACGCGGGCGAACCGGGCGGGCAGCACCTTGTGTACGGCCATGGAGAAGACGGTCCTGGCCAGCGGCAGGATGGTGGTCTGGGCGGAGGCCAGCGCCGAGGTCAGCACCATGAGGACGAGCAGGCTCAGCAGGATCTGCCCGGCCGTGTTGTCCCCGAAGACGGCGGCGCCGAGTGCGGAGAGCACGTCGCCCGAGTTCTCGGCGTTGGCCAGCCCCGTGCCCGAGACACCGACCCCGGCGAACGCCTGCGCCGCCACCGCCACCAGCGCGTATATCACCAGCAGCAGCACGGTGGACATGACGGCCGCCCGCCCGGGGATACGGGTGCGGTCGACGGTCTCCTCGTTGATCGACACGGCGGTGTCCCAGCCCCAGTAGATGAAGACGCCCGCGAGCAGCGCGGAGGTCAGGGCCTCCCCCGAGGGCACCTGGAAGGGGTTGAACCAGGAGGCGGACACGTGCAGCGCCGTCGCGGGCGGATCGGTGTAGACCCTGACCAGCGCGGCGACGGCGAACAGCAGCAGCACCGCCACTTCGAGACAGAGCAGCCAGCGCTGTACGGCGGCGGAGAACTCGATGCCGACGTAGCAGACGGTGGTCATCACGATGATCCAGCCGATGCCCGCCAGGGTGGTCCACATCCGGTCGGCCGCCATCGCGTCGAGCCCCACCAGCCGGAAGCCGTAGGCACCGGCGATCTCGGCGAGGTTCGTCATCACGATGATGTCGGCGACGATGAGGCCCCAGCCGCCCATCCAGCCGGTGCGCGGCCCGAAGGCCCGGGTGGCCCAGGTGAAGGTGGTCCCGCAGTCGGCGTTGCCGGCGTTGAGCTCCCGGAAGGCGTAGGCGATCAGCAGCATCGGGATGAACGCCAGCAAGATGACGATCGGTGCCTGGAGTCCCACGGCGGCCACGATGATCCCGAGCGTCGCGGCGAGGCTGTAGGCGGGAGCGGTGGACGCCAGCCCGATGACGACCGAGGAGAACAGACCCACGGCGTCGCTCCTGAGCCCCTTGCGGCCGACCGCCGTTCCCGGCGCGGGGCGGCTCGCGGACGCGGCACCTCCGAAGATCCTCACACTCGATTCCAACGCCGCGCCGCACCCGTCCGCAACAGCAGCGAAGCCCCGGGAGCCGCCCGCCCGACGTGGATCTTCCGGATCCCCCGGGTGAGATTCCTCGTGCGGCCGCCGCCGCCCCGGCCGACGTCCCGGCCGGCAGCGGGGAGCCGTTCCGTGCGGCCGTGCAGCCGCGCCTTCAGGCGTACGTCCACCCAGGCCGCAGACGCGGGGCCCGGCACGCGCGTCTGTCGTGTTGTCGTCGGTCGCCGACGCGCCGACCTGATCCAAACGACAGGCCCTAGCCGACGCAGCCGGTGACGAGGACGGGGCTGAGGAGGCAGTTGGTGGGGGTGTTGTCGGTGATGGTGGACAATCCGTCGACGGTGTACTGAGTGTCGGTCCAGACGCCGCCCGGTGCCGGGGCGGAGGGGCTGGAGTTGCCGGTGATGTGCGAGTCCACCAGGGACACCGAGCCGACCCCCGTGCC
>NZ_JBIVBC010000018.1:0-105592 GCF_044745865.1 Streptomyces sp. NPDC086787
CCTTCACACCTACAACTACCATCGCTGCCACACCGCACTCGGAGGCCAACCACCCATCAGCCGTGTCAACAACCCTGCGGGTCAATACACCTAGGCCCTGTCGGCCCCGGGCTCGGCCGGCCGGGGTGGCTTCCGGACGATCAGGAAGGCCTGGGGGACCGTCTCGTCGAGCACCGGGTCCGGTTCGCGGAGGGTGTGGGAGACGGGGGTGAAACCGGTCTCGGTCAGCAGGGCGGCCGTCCGGTGCGGGTCGCGGCGTTCGAAGTCCAGCGTGACCGGGTGGCCCCACGGGTTCTCGTAACGGCGCGGCGTGTCGCCGGCCTGGAAGCCGAGCAGGAGGTGGCCGCCGGGGGCGAGTACCCGGTGGAACTCCGCGAACAGGGCCGGCAGCCGGCCCACCGGGGTGTGGATGGACGAGTACCAGCTGACCACACCGCCCAGCGTGCCGTCCGGCAGATCCAGGTCCAGCATCGAGCCCCGCTCGAAACGCAGACCCGGATTCTCCCGGCGGGCCACCGCGAGCATCGACTCCGACAGGTCCAGGCCGAAGACCGGCAGACCCAGCGAGGCGAGGTACCCGGTGGTCCGCCCCGGCCCGCAGCCGAGATCGGCGACCGCGCCGGAGCCGCCGCCGAGCCGCCGCCGACCAGTTCGGCGTACGCGGCGAGCACGGCCCGCTCCAGCGGTCTGGGGGCGAGTTCACCGCGGAATCGTTCGGCGTAGTCCTCCGCGATTGCGTCGTAGAACACCCGGGTGGCGGTCAGGAAGTCGGGGTCGGCCATGGACGGGGACCCTACTCCGCGCTCTGCATTCCGTCCCGGCCCGGAATACGCGGGGCGTGGGACAGGTGAAGCGGGAATGAACGGAAGAAGCGGGAATGAACAGAAAAGGCAGGAGCCCCGTTGCCTTGCGGCACGGGGCTCCTTGGGTACTGCACTCAGACTGCGAGCAGACTCGCCGCTATCAGACGGGGGTGACGTTCTCCGCCTGAGGACCCTTCGGACCCTGCGTCACGTCAAAGCTGACCTGCTGGTTCTCCTCAAGGGAGCGGAAGCCGGCCGCGTTGATCGCGGAGTAGTGAACGAAGACGTCCGGGCCGCCGCCCTCCTGGGCAATGAAGCCAAAGCCCTTTTCGGCGTTGAACCACTTCACGGTTCCGGTAGCCATAAGCCCTCCTTGGGCCCACAAAGGGTTTGCCCTGCTCCAGAACCTGCAAGTGTGAAAACAATGCTGCACAACTGCATATGTCTGAAAACGACGAGAGCCCGCGGTCACATGCTCCGCAGGCTCTGTACTGCAAGGGAAACCAAACTGCAACTTGCGGCGAGCCTAGCACGCGGGCAGCCGAAAGCAATAGAGGCCAAGATCACGTCACCCGGATGTTTGAAGATCGCGCCATCCTGGTTGACCGTGGGGCCGGAGTCCGCACGGTATCCCACGGGGTCTAGTGTCGCGATGTGGACATTTCTCGCACCCGGCCGCGCGTCGGCCACATCCAGTTCCTGAACTGCCTGCCCCTCTACTGGGGGCTCGCGAGAACCGGCACCCTCCTCGACTTCGAGCTGACCAAGGACACCCCCGAGAAGCTGAGCGAGCAACTGGTGCGGGGTGACCTCGACATCGGCCCGGTCACCCTCGTGGAGTTCCTGCGCAACGCCGACGACCTCGTCGCCTTCCCCGACATCGCGGTCGGCTGCGACGGCCCGGTGATGTCCTGCGTGATCGTCTCGCAGGTTCCGCTGGACCGGCTGGACGGCGCCCGTGTCGCCCTCGGCTCCACCTCCCGCACCTCCGTCCGCCTCGCCCAGCTGCTGCTCTCCGAGCGCTACGGCGTACAGCCCGACTACTACACCTGCCCGCCCGACCTCAGCCTGATGATGCAGGAGGCCGAGGCAGCCGTACTCATCGGCGACGCGGCACTGCGCGCCAACCTGCACGAGGGGCCCCGCTACGGGCTCGACGTGCACGACCTCGGCACGCTGTGGAAGGAGTGGACGGGCCTGCCCTTCGTCTTCGCGGTGTGGGCGGCCCGCCGGGACTACGTCGAGCGCGAGCCGGAGATCACCCGCCAGGTGCACGAAGCCTTCCTCGCCTCCCGCAACCTCTCCCTGGAGGAGGTCACCAAGGTCGCCGAACAGGCGGCCCGCTGGGAGGCCTTCGACCAGCGGATCCTCGAGCAGTACTTCACCACCCTCGACTTCCGCTTCGGAGGTCCGCAGCTCGCCGCCGTCTCCGAGTTCGCCCGGCGGGTCGGCCCGACCACCGGTTTCCCGGCCGACGTGAAGGTGGATCTGCTCCGGCCCTAGTCACTACGCTGCCCGGAGAAACGGGGAGCGGGGAACGGGGGAGGGGACGCGATGCAGCCGCTCGAAGCCGGTGAACCGGTCGTCGTCGGGCCCTACCGGCTCCTCGGCAGGCTCGGCGCGGGCGGTATGGGCCGCGTGTACCTGGGGCGCAGCACCGGCGGCCGTACGGTCGCCGTGAAGATCGTGCACCCGCACTTCGCGCTCGACGAGGAGTTCCGGGCCCGCTTCCGCCGCGAGGTGGAGGCCGCACGCCGGGTGGGCGGCGCCTGGACCGCGCCCGTCCTGGACGCGGACCCGGACGCCGCCGTGCCCTGGGTCGCCACCGCCTACGCGGCCGGACCGTCCCTGGCCGCCGCCGTCTCCGACGCCGGCCCCCTGCCCGCGCACTCGGTACGGGCCCTGGTCGCGGGCCTCGCCGAGGCACTGACCGCCGTGCACGAGCTGGGCCTGGTGCACCGCGACGTGAAGCCGTCCAACGTCCTGCTCACCCTGGACGGCCCGCTGCTGATCGACTTCGGCATCGCTCGGGCCGTGGACGGCACCGCGTCCCTCACCTCCTCCGGCGTGTCGATCGGATCGCCCGGCTACATGTCGCCCGAACAGATCCTCGGCAAGGGCGTCACGGGTGCGGCGGACGTCTTCTCGCTCGGCGCGGTCCTCGCCTACGCGGCCACCGGACGGCCCCCGTTCCCCGGCGACTCCTCGGCCGCGCTGCTCTACAAGGTCGTACACGAGGAGCCCGAACTCGGTGCCCTCGACGGGGAACTGCGCGGGCTCGCGGCGCACTGCCTGGCCAAGGAGCCGTCCGCCCGCCCGGTCCCCGCGGACATCGCCCGACGGCTCGCCCCCGACGGTGCGGCCCGCCTGGTTGCGGGCGGCTGGCTGCCCGGGGCACTGGTCGAGCAGGTGAGCCGCGGCGCCGTACGCCTGCTCAACCTGGAGACCGCCGACGCGGCACCGTCCGGACCGGTGGGGTTCAGCAGCCCGTCGGTGGGCGGGACGGGCGGGGTGTCGGCGGGTGCGGGTGCGGGATCGGGAGCGTTCGGGCCGGCCCCCGTCATGCCGGCACCACGGGACGCGGCGGTCGCGGATGCCCGGCCGGAGCAAGGTCCGGGGCCTGGAACGGGTGCCGGATCGTCGCCGGCACCTTCCCCGGGACTGAGACCGGGACCTGGGCCGGGGCCCGGGAAGATCTCCGTCACGTTGGCGGCGGGCTCGGCTCCGGGGGAGGGCGGCCGCGGCCGCCGGATGAGCTGCACGGTCGCGCTCGCCGTGGCCGGGGCGCTGGCCGCGGTCAGTGTGGGACTGGGGTTCCTGATCCGCCCGATGATCGGCGGAGGCGGCGCCGACAGGGCGAGCGGCGGCGCGCACTCCCCGGCACCGAGCACGGCCACCGGAAGCACCCCCGGCGACACCACCGGGACCGCCGTCCCCGACCGCTACCTCGGCACCTGGGAGGGCCAGGGCACCGCCCTGGACGGAACCCTGCCCATCGGCACCTTCCGGCTGACGGTCCACCGGGCGCGGGTCGGCGAAGAGCTGGGCCGCCTGACCCAGACCGACCAACTGGGCGGTGTCTGCACCGACATCCTCACCCTGAAGAAGGTGACGACAACCACGATCGTCGCCACCTCCGTCGGCGCCAAGGGCAACCACGACGGCTGCAACCCGGCCCCGCACCCGGTCGAACTGAAGCCGACCGGCGCCGACCTCACCTACATGTCGGACAGTTCGGCCGAGGGCAATCCGGTGGCACGGATGTCGAAGGCCGAGTAGCCGGGCGGGGCCGCTGCCCCGCTCACCCCGGAATCACCACCGTCCGCAACTCCCCGTCGCCCAGGTGCAGCATCCCCTTGCCCGGGACCACCTGACCGCCCACCAGGCTCCGGGACAGACGGACGCCTATGAGGTCGCCGCTGGACGACTCCTGCGGGGAGAGCAGGATGCCACGGCGGGCCTTCTTGGCGTCGACCTGCCAGCCCGAGAAGCCGCTGCACACGTCCTCCTCGTCACCGGCGATCACCAGGGCGAGGCCGCGTTCGGCACCGCGCGAGACGATCCGCTTCATGTGCGACTCGGCGTCCAGGTCCTCCAGGATCTCGCCGTCGTCCACGAGGACCACGATCGGTTCCTCCGGGGACGCCGAGTCGATGACCTCCTCGAAGTCGTCCTCGTCGATGTCCTCGCCGGTGAACACCTTCACCACGCCCCCCGTGCCCTCCAGTTGACGCAGCGGCGACTGGCGGGGCGCGGCGACGACCAGCCGTACGCCCTGGGCGAGATAGGACTGCGCGAAGTTCATCAGGACGGTCGAGCGGCCGGACTTCGCCGGTCCGGCGATGACGAACGCGGGAACACCGTCGGCGAGGTCCGGGCCGAAGCCGACGATCTCGTCGCCGCCGATACCCGCCAGCGCCCACAACCGGGAACGGGAGGCGTCCGGATCGCGCATCTCCCAGGCGTCCGGGAAGGAGATCCGGCTGGGCAGACTGTCCACCCGGAAGGGCCTGCGGGCGCGCGGCACGGCCGCGTCCCGGGCCGCCGCCGCCTCGCCGATCGCGGCGAGCGCGGCCGCCTGCCCCTGGCCGGTGGTGTCCTCGGCGAGCAGCGCGAACTGCGTCTCCGTGCCGGACTCGTTGCGATAGGCACGCCCCGCCGGGATCTCCTCGGGCACCTTGCGGCTCGGGATGCCGAGCGTGGAGAAGTCGCTGCGGTCGGCGAGCCGCAGACCGTACTTGTCCTCCGTCAGCGTGGCGACCCGGCCGATGAGGAGCGTGCGGTCACCGGTCAGGACCAGATGGATGCCGACGCTCGCACCCTCCCGCATCATCGTGGTCAACTCGTCCGTGAGCGAACCGTGGTCGATCTCGCCGAGCGTGGGCACCCAGCCCTCCCACCGGTCGAGCAGCACCACGATGTGCGGCAGCCGCTCGCCCTCGGGCGCAGCCGCCCGCTGCTCGCCGATGTCGGCGAAGCCCTTGTCCGCCAACAGGTCCTGACGGCGACCCAGTTCACCTTTGAGACGGTTGACCAGGCGGATCACCCGCTCGGTCTGGTTGCGGCCGACGACCGCCCCGCAGTGCGGCAGCCGGGTCAGCGCGTTGAGCGCGCCGTTGCCGCAGTCGATGCCGTACAGATGGACATCGGCACTGGAGTGCGTACGCGCGAGGGAGCCCGCGATGGTCCGCAGCACCTGCGAACGGCCGCTGCGCGGCGCACCGCCGATCATCAGGTGACCGAAGGTCGCGAAGTCGACCACGACCGGGCGGCGCGCCTGGTCGGCCGGCAGGTCCGCCACGCCGTACGGGGCGGGCGCGAGCCGGCCGGGGGCGAGAGCGGGGGCGGCGATCTCGGGGATATCGTCCAGCAGCAGCGTCTCGGTGAGAGCGGGCAGCCACGGGCTGTGCTGGGCCCGGATGTCCAGTACCCGGTTGGCGTCGTTGACCGCGTCCACGAGCACCTTGAGGTCGGTGATCTCCTCGTCCTCCCGGGCCTCCGTCTTCGGCTTCACCAGCGCGGACCGGCCCAGATCCGCCCAGGACAGCTCGCCCACCCAGGGCGCGAGTGCCGTGGGATCGGCGGCGCCGGGCCTGCGGCCGCCGACCCGGCCCGACTGGAACGGCACCAGCGAGGCGTGGCCGAGCCGCACATACGCCCGTCCCGGTGTGGTCTTCGAGATGTGCCCCGCCTCGGGCGAGTCGATGACGTCGCTCGACTCGCCGCCGTCCGTGACACGCAGGGCGATACGGAGGTTGGTGTTGGCGCGGATCTCCGGCGAGACCACACCGCTGGGCCGCTGCGTGGCGAGCAGCAGGTGGATGCCGAGTGAACGGCCTCGCTGGGCGATGTTGACCAGACCGGTGACGAAGTCGGGCAGATCGCGCACCATCGACGCGAACTCGTCGATGACGATGAGGAGTCGGGGGACCGGTGCATGGCTCGGATCCCGGCGCACGAGATCCTGGTAGTCCTCGATGTCCTTGGCGTCGGCGGCGGCCAGGATGTGCTCGCGCCGCTTCAGCTCGGCCCCCAGCGACTCCAGCGCGCGCTCGACCAGATGCGCGTCGAGGTCGGTGACCATGCCGACGGTGTGCGGCAGCTTCACACAGTCCTTGAACGCCGAGCCGCCCTTGTAGTCGACCAGCACGAAGGTCATGTTCTCCGGCGTGTTGGCCACGGCCAGCGAGGCGACAATGGTCTGGAGCAGCTCCGACTTGCCGGAACCGGTGGTGCCGGCGATCAGGCCGTGCGGTCCGTCCTTGCGCATGTCGATGCCGAACGGCCCGTCGTACGACTCACCGATCACCGCGAGCGTCGACTGCCCGCCAGTCCGCCACCGCGCGACGATCGCGTCACCCGTCGGCGGCTCCAGCTGGAGCACGTCGAGCAGACGGCTGGCACCGGGCAGCGCCGAGTCCTCGGTCTCCCCGCTGATGTCGCGCAGCGCCGACAGCGAACGGGACAGCCGCAGCGCCCAGGCGGCGGACACGAAGTCGGGCCGTACGTCCTTGATGCCCGCGGCGCCGCCCTCCTCGACCCGCAGCCGCAACTCCTTCGCCTCATCGGCGTTCTCGTTCTCCGGGACGCCCGTGTTGTGCCAGGCGTGGAAGGAGGGGAAGCCCCCGGCGGTCTGCGGCTGGGCGGCGGTCCGGTCGGCTTGGGTGTCGTACTCCCGGGCCTTGGGCTCCGCGACCACGAACGCCTGGCACTCGCCCGGCAGGAACCGTTCCTCGGTGTCCAGGCACACGGCGTACATCGAGACGGCGGGCCCCTCGCGCAGCAGCCGTACCGCACCAGGCAGCGAGCGCAGCCGCCGCGATCCGTCCCATACGACGACGATGTCCGGGTCGCTGAAACTCGTCCCCTGCCCGCGGTTCTGCTCGGCGGCCTTCTTGCGGGCGTCGAGGACCTGCGTCAGCTCGCCGATGCGGGCGCCCACGGTCTCGGCGTCGGTGCCGATGAGCACGTTGACGTCCTGGCTGCCCGACGGGCGGGCGTGCGGCAGCCAGCGCACCCAGTCCCATTCGCTCTGCGCGCTGTTCTCGCTGAGGAAGTAGAACTGCACATCCATCGGGCTGTGCAGCGCGGCGGTCTGCCCGACCGCCCACCGGCCGAGCGCCCGCGCCGAGTCCCCGGGCCCCGCGATGCCGATGACACCGAGCGAGCGCAGCGAGAGGGCGACGGGAGCGTCCTCGATGTTCCACGTGACCTGCCGCCGGTGCTCGTCCTGCTCGGGGTCGTCCAGCACCACCTCGGACGGCACCCGTCCGGTCCCGAGGCGCAGAAGCAGGTGATCGCGGTCGGTGCGGCGGCGCTCCCACAGCCGGGTGCGCGGCCCGGTGCCGAGCGAGAGGACGGCGGCCGGGTCGGGAATGGCGTTGCGCCGGTCGTCGCGCTCGGCGGTCAGCGCGTCCTGCGCGTCCTTCTCGATCCGGTCCTTCTGCTCCTTGTACTCCTTGACCTGCTTCGCATGGGACTTGCGCCCGTGCTTCTTGTCCATGAAGTAGTTGGCGAACAGCATGACGGGACTGAGCCCCGCCATGATCAGGTAGTACCAGCGGTGGAAGATGAGCACGGCCACGACCGACCCGACGAGCGGGGTGAGCGCCATCAGCCAGGGCAGTGGGCGGGCTTCGAACTCCCGGGGCGGGCTGGGCAGCCGGAACTTGGTCTGCCGGTCCGGCGGGCGCAGCCGGGGCGGCCGGTTGTAGTCGAGGCCCACCCCGTCCTCGGACCACTTGAGGGCGGCGTTGGGCGGGGTGTAACGGGCCAGCTCCAGAAGGGTGTTGCCGATGGCGATCTGCCCGCCGAGCGGCCAGTCGTCACTGCCGCTCTCCCCGGCCTTCTCCCCGTCGCGGGTGACACTCTCCTTGTCCTGGTGCACGACGACCTTGCAGGTGCCGTCCGTCGCGATCGACAACGTCAGGGCCCTGGCGTCGAGTTCTGGGTCATCGATCCGGATGTACGAGGCCGGCCCGCTGCCGATGTCGTACCGGCCGACACCGAGCCGGTGCACGAAACCGGCGACGGGACCACCGACGACACGCAACTCGACGAGCCCGGTGGGTTCTCCGGGCAGGCACCCGGCTGGATCCTGAAGGCTGACCACCGCGCCCTCGCGCAGCGGCGAGCCGATCACGGTCGCGGCCGGATCGACGGAATACCCGTCGATGTAGACGGCCGGCGCCCCGCCCGACGGCACCTGGCCGTGCTGTCCGAACGGGATGATCTGCGCCCCACTCTGCCCGACCTGCCTGGCCAGCTCCGTGGCGATGTCCCCCACGGTGGACTCGGGATCGGCATCGAGAACGACGTCGGCGGCCCCACCGCCGAACGGGTCGACGACGGTCAGAGTCAGGCGCACGCCGGACCTCCCCAAGCACCTGTGGCCGCTGGCGCCACGTGTCATGGCGGGATCTGACGATATCTGCTCCGTTGCGTCCGTGATGTCCGGACGTCAACCGTCGATGACCCTTTTGCGAAGAGGCAGGAAGTCCAGGCCGTCAACCAATGACCGGCGAGCGGCGACTCAGGCGTCGCCGAGCCGCCGCAGGTCCACGTATCCGGCCTTGAAGTCGGGCGAGTTCACCGCGGAGTCCGTGTTCCCGGCGTTGATTGTCTCGACCTTCCACAGCTGACCCGCGATCTCCACGGTACTGCCGTCGCGTACGTCGCCGTAGAAGGCGAGTTGGCCCTTGCCGGAGGCGGTCACACTGATCGAGGCGCGGGCGGGGCCGCTCTGGATGTCGGTGACGACGGCTCCCATGGCGGGCCCGTTGTCGGGCACGTGCCAGCGGAGCCGCCAGTGACCGTCCTGCGTTGTCGGCCACTTGTCCATGTCTGCCCCTTCGTTCGTGCTGCTGTGATCCGGCGTCGTGAGGACTACGCGGTAGGCGCAGATCTGGGCGACGGTGAAGGAACGCCCCTTCACGGTGACCTTTCGGCCCGCCGTCACGGTCTGCCCCGTGTTGTCCAGGGTCAGCATCGCGGTGCGGTGCTTTCCGTCGGCGCCCGCCTCCGTGTACGCCGCCTTGCCGCCGCCCGGCAGTACGGTGGTGCCGCCCCGCAGGACGTGCACCCCGTTGGTGTTCTTGGCACCGTCGCACTCCGGGCCCTTGTCGGCGGGCGGTGCGGGGCGCGACGGCGACGAGGACTCCGGGGGACTTGTGGTGTCCGACGCCTTGGTATCGCTGTCCGTTCCACAGGCGGCGAGGATCAGCGTGAGACAGACCGCTCCGCCGAGTTTCAGCAGTTTCATTTCTTCACCTGCAGCTCTTGCGGGGTGTTGAAGAATTTCTCGTACTGTTCGCGCGTGGCGACAACGTCCGGACTTCCGCCACCCCATGGATTGCCGAGGATGACGTCCCCGTTTGCATTGAATCCCTTGACGTAGTAAACATGCCGAGTAACGTATGCGCCGTTCTTCTGCCAATCCGACGGCAGATTGCTGGAGTCGGAATTGGACGCCACGATCACCGGGTGATGGGCGTCGAACGACTTCTTGATGGAGTCGACGTTGTTGTCGATCGACTTGGAGTTCTCGCCGGTCACATAGGGCGGCGCCTTGTCGGTCATATCCCACTCGGTGGCACCGTAGTTGCCGAAGTCGGCGTGGTCGTAGCGTTTGTCTCCGTCACGGCCGTCCGGGGCCCCACCCTCGTCGCCGCCGTACATCAGGGCGAAAGCCTTCTCGTAGTACGCGGGCCAGGTCTCGGCGTTTCCATGGGCCGAGATCAGGTGCCCATTGCTGTCCATCGGAAGGTCCGGAGTGACGGTGACCCAGTGCTTGTTGCCGTCTTTGTCCCAGATCCGGACGTCCACGGTGCCGTTGGCGTTCTGCTTGAGTCCTTCCGCGATGAACTGGGGATCCGCCTGAGCTGTCGCGGTGAGAGACGCGATGTACCAGCAGTCGGCGAACTGTCCCTGCGAGATGCTCGACGCGTCGACCTGGCCGGGTTTGGCGAACAGCGGGTCGGTGGGGGTGCCGTACTGAACGCCCTGCACGGTCTGACCCCGCTGGGAGTTCTGCTTGTCGAGCCAAACGTCCGTTGTGTCGAATCCCGGCTGTATTCCCGGGAACGCCGCTTCCAGCTTCGCCCAGTGCGACGGTCCGGCCTTCTTCAGCAGTCCGCTCAGGTGGTCACGGAACGCGCTGTCCGGGATGCCGTCGTGCGACTCCCACCACCACATGCCGCTGTCGTCGGTCTTCCGCGCCAAGTCGCCGTAGCGGCGCAGATCCTCGGGCTTGGCCTTGGCCAGGAATGCGTCGAGCTCGGCGGCGGTGAGGCCGTTCAGCTTGTCCTTGACCTCGTCCAGATCGTCCCGGTTGCCATCGTCGCCGAAGTCCTTGCCGTCCAGTGCGGCGAGCGCGTCCAGCGCATCGTTGATCTTCTTCTCGTCGGGGGCCTTCTCGTCGGCGAAGGCGAGTGCCGGGTCGATGGCGTATCCCTTGGCGAGCAGTTCGTTGCACTTCTCCAACTGGCTGCAGCGGCGTGCCATCGAGTCGGACATGTCTCCGAGTTCCCCGTTGAGCGACCCGGGCAGGTTGTTGAAGCCGAACGGCCAGAAGGAGAAGGGATTGCCGACCAGGGGCTCGAGGTCGCGGCTCGTGGTGGCAGGTTTGCCGCCCATCAGGCTCTGGGCCTGGGTCAGCACCGCAGAGACGTCGCTGTGCAGCTTGCCCGCGTTGTCGCCCAGGGTCTTCAGGCTGGTTCCCAGGCTGCGTATCTTCGGTATGTCGAAGCCGGCGAAGGGCATGGGTCAGCCTCCCGGCTTGTCGCTCTGGGTCTTGGCCTGTTCGTCGAGGTGGTTTGCCTCGGTTTCCCAGCGCTTGGCGTCGACCATCAGGTCAGTGGCCATCGAGCCCAGTCTGGCCTTGCGGGTGCGGAGCGTTGCGGTGGATGCCTCGGCGAACGGGCCCATCCATATGCCCTGTGTCGCACTCGTCACCGCGCTGTCGAGATATGGTCCGAGCGACCCGGCGAGTGTTCGTGCCTTGCGGGCGCACTCGCGCAAATCGTCCGCCCGTTTGCGCAACTGTGCGGGTGTCTCGCCCCGTTCGTCGTCCGGTCTTCCCATGTCAACCCCGTAGTCGATCGGCCGCAAGCATCGAGTGCAGATGCTAACAAACGAACCAACGTTCAAGCCTGCCACCGCGTTTGGGCGTTGCAGCACCTGCACACCGACGTGAGGGCGAGATCCCGCGACCGGCTTCGTCCCGCCTACGCTCCTCCGCCGGTGCGCTTGCTGTCCATTGCCGCCTGATCCTTCTGGGCCTTGGTGACCAGGCGCTGTTCCTCCGGGGGGTAGGAGTCGAACAGTTTGCCCAGAGTGCCCATACGGCCCTGGAAGTCACTGCCCCACTTGTCGGCGGCGGCGCCGACCCAGGTCTCGCAGCCGATCAGGTTGTTCACGGCGGTGATCGCGGAGCGGATGTTCGCGACCGATGCCTCGATCTTGTTCATGTCCTGGCGGCAGAGATAGCCGAGTTTGTCTTCGTCTGGTATGCCCACTGATGTCCCCGTTAGTTGATGCCGATTTGAAGGAAGTACTGGGTGTCTCCGGCGAGAACGAGTTTCCCGCCGCCGTACGTCATGAACTTAGGGAGAGCGCAGGGCAGTTGTTCGGCGTCCACCGTGTCCTTCAACTCACACTGGTCCGCGTACTTCGATGTCTGCTGTGAGTTCCGGGAGCGGGCCACCAACTCAGCGCGTCCGGCGTGAAGGTGGAGCAGATAGTGCGCTTCCTCGCCGTAGGCGTTGGCGTAGACGCCCTCGGCACCATCCCCGGTGAGGGATACGACCGTCAGGTCGCCGGGGCTCCCCTTGACCCCCGCGACTGACCGGGGCAGAGCGAGGGGGGTGGTCGTCCCGTCGGTGCGGATGGCCGTGACGTCTTTGATGTGCGAGAACTCGGACGAGTGGGTCCACGGATCACTGGTGATGTAGACCGTACCCGTCCTGTCCACGGCAGTACTTGGGTAGCCGGCCAGTGTCCGGGTCTCGCGATCGCCCGCCGGGAGTTCGTACACACGGGTGAGCCGGTCCTTGGCCAACGACCAGACCACATGCCCATCGAGCACGATCAGTGACCCGTCGGGACGCACACCGAGAGGCGCGACGTGGTCATCGGCGAATCTGAAGCCGTGAGCCGTGGCCGATTCCGGGGCCTGTGCCGTGGCTGACCGGTGCTTACCGGGGACTCCGGCCAGGACGCTGACCTGTCCGTTGCTGCCGTACTTGTAAAGGGCGTGATCTTTCCCGAAGACCAGGGAACGGTCCGGCAACACGACCAGGCCGGACGAGCCCTGGGTCGCCTCGGACCCCACCGACTTGACCGTACGGTCATTGTTGATGCGTTGAATGCCGTGCTGCATCGAATAGACAGTGCCGTCTGGGGCAGTGGTCAAAGCCTTGACCTCGTAACCAAGCAGGTCGGCGAGCGCATCGGACTGGCCACGGTCCAGCAGGACCGCCGCCTGCCCCTTGCCCGGCGGTTTCCAGGCGTCGTCGTCGTTGTGATCGCAGGCGGTGGCTCCGACGCACAGCCCGACGGCTGCGAACACGAGCAGGGTTCGCCGGACACGGCCGAAGGTCCCTGTCATCGTTGCCGAAGTCTCGGAAACCTGCATCCGCGACACCTCACTGTCGCTATTCGGAGCCACGCTTGAAGCCGTCCCTCATGTCGTCGTCGAAGTTGTCGAGCAAGCCGCCTTGCTGCTTCTTGACCTCAACCCACCACTGGTTGAAGTCGGTGCGATCACGGTCGTTGCGGAACGCGATATGGCCGTCCGCCCACTCCGGGTGATCCGCCGGCGGCTGGATCCTGCCCGCGCGGACCAGTCCCTGGACGAGGGGCACGTGCATGGAGACGGCATCGTCGAACGCGATGCTCTTGTAGCCGGACTCGACATTGGCGGCATTGTTCGTCGAGAACTTGCTGCCGACATAGGGGATACCGGCCCAGATCGCCGCCTGGACCCAGTTCTGGGTGAGCTGGGTGGTCGGGTTCGGGATGGCGGCGGCACCACTGGCGATGATGTTGAACCAGAGGAGTTCCTTTGCGTGTGCCGCGTCCGTAAGGGCGGCCGCGTCCAGGTTGACCTGCTTGCCCGCCGCAGACACTTCGCCCCGCAACTCGGCCAGGTTCTTCAGATACGTGTCGGCGTCGGAGTCGTTCAGGCCTTGCTGTGCTGTGAGGCTGATCTGGGCGTTGATCGCCTGGACGACGTTTCCGGCCTCGTCGTGGTTCTGCATGATCTCGCTGAGGAAATCCTCGGCGTGCTGGCGGTCCATGACGATCCGGCCGTCCTTCGCGTCGGCCGCCTGGTTCGAAAGGCCGGTGGAGTTGGCGAAGTCCGGCACATACGCCTGGAAGACCGTCGAAAGGGCTGTCGTTATGCCCTTGTTGACTGGATACTGCTCCTTCTCGTAGTCGCCCTTGGTCTTCTCCTTGGCGTACTCGGCGGCCCCCGCGTTGATCAGGTTGGCGGCCGCCTCGGCCGACTCCTTGGCGTGGTGCTGTCGGTCCAGCGTCGCCATGCGGATGACGGCGGCGGGGAACTTCGCGTCGTCGAAGGAGTACGGCCCGGGAGTCGCCCACTTGTCGCTGACGAGCGCCGCTGCGTGGTTCGCACCGTCCTTTCCGGTGAGTACCAGGCGTGACGCGTCCGCGTTCTGGCTGAGGCGCTGCATGAGGGCGAGCGAGGGGTCGTTGGCGTCGATGGCGGCGATTCTCGCGTCAACGCCCTTGCTGCCGTGGGTGTAGTCGACGCTCAGGCCGAGCGACTTGTACCAGTAGTAGTCGTCCTTGCCTTCGACGTATCCGCCATAGCCCCCGCCCTGCATGGTGGGTGCGACGTAATCGGGTCGCATCTGGTTCTTCTGGCGCCAGTCGAGCATCGCGCCGCTCACGGTGGACAGCACATGGGGATCCCACTTGTCCCCGTCAGGGCCGTACTTGAAGAGCATGCCGACGGACCACATGTCGCCGCCGTCCGGCTTGGTCAGCTTGTCCGTGCAGTTGGGCGGGAGGGTGATCTTGCCCTCCTGGGCGAGGCTGGTCGCGGCCTGCACGCCCTGGCCGAACTGCCCGATGATCGCCTCGGACTCCTTCGACAGCACCACGCCGTCATGGGTGCCGTCCTGCCCGTGCAGGACGCGCGCGACGCGGGCGGCCTGGCTCATGCCGTCGGCCGCCATGAATGCCTGGAGGTACGCGGGATCGTCCTGGTGGTCGGCCAGGGACTGCGCGATCTCGTTGATCGTCTGCCGCGACGACGGGTCGTCCGGGTCGTCCAGCGCCTTCTTGAGGTTCGCCGCCTCCTGCTGCGCCTCGTAGGCGGTATTGATCTGCGAGACGTCCCAGGGAATGGTGATGAAGTCCTTGTGCGGGTCGTTCGGGTCGACGAACCGCGGGTTGTGCAGCAGGTTCAGCGCCTCGTCGGCGCGCTTGGCCATGTCCCGTGCGTCATCATGAACCTGCGTCACCTGGCGCAGCAGCGCGGCCTGGTTGAGGGCTCCGTGCCACTTGTCGAATTGACTGCGTATGTTCGGCGCCTCGCGGGCCAGCGTGTCCGCCAGATCCTTGAGCTTGTTGGCCAGCAGACGTACGCGATGCGGGTCGACCCCGGCGAATTCAGACATCCTGCTCTTCTCCCCCGTGCCGCAGTAGCTGCGCCGACGTTCGGGCGTCGACAGCAACAGTCAAGGCTAGCCTCCCCTGCTGTCACCAGGTGTCCCGGACCGGTCAAACAACGATCAAGGCTGCGTAGGGATTCCGCAACCAGGTATGCGGAAGGGAACCAACACCGGTACAAGTTGAGTCTGTTGCAGAAGAAATGTAGAGGTGCCAGAGACACTGGCGTCACCTGAACGGCGTACAGTTACGATTGCCAATCGCGGGCGTGGTGCCCGTGACGTGTTGAAACGGGGAGGAGCGGCGACTCATGGCTATCAGCGGTGCTGATCTTGACGCGTTGAACAAGATGGTCAACAACTTCAAGTCCCAGAAGATCAACCTGGAGTCGGTGTTCAGCGGTCTGAACTCGGCTGCTGACGAGAGCCACGGCTACTGGACGGGGCCTCTGGCGGACAAGTTCCGCCACGAGTGGACCGCGATGAAGCCGCACCTCCAGAAGATCGTGGATCTGCTGCACGAGGCCCACCAGGCCTCGCAGACCCACCACGACAACATCCGTAGGGCCACCGCCGGCCACTGAGCCGATCAGGTCCCACGGAGCTGCTTGCCCAGCCCGGGGGGTCCCGTCCGACTGTCGGACGGGACCCCCCGGGCTGTTTCCGGTTGCGTGTGCCACGAAGTCCCTCACTCGACCTTGGGCAGCCTTGACGGGCGGCGGCCATGGTCCGTAAGCGAACGGACGGAGGAGCGTAGGGAGTCGACTCCCTCCTCCGCCTTGCAGCTGCAAGCGCCGGACCCCGCTCACCGCCACCACACAGGCCCGACGCTTCCCTCCGCCTTGACCGGCCGGACAGGTCCTAGCCCCGGCACGGGCCGTCGACGACAGAGCCGGTGCCGTCCGCCGTGTCCGGGACGGTGGCGCAGACCTGCTTGCCGCTGTCCGAGTCGGTGACGGTCACGTGTCCGCTCGCGTCGAAGGAGTCCGCCGCCTGTGCCTCGTACACGCCGTCGGAGGTCGTCACCGACGTGTCCAGAGCGACGTCCCGCGGCGAGGTGCTGCACGGTGACGGAACATACGTGGCCGCGCCGCCGGACCCCGGTTCGCTCGGATAGACGAAGGTCGGTTGCGGGGCGGCGGGGTTGCAGGCGCGGGCCGACTTCAGTGCCTCGTCGATGATCCGGCTACCCGCCGCGTGGAGTCCGTCGCTCGTCTTCCGGTCCTCGGACGCTTCGCCCAGCAGTACGAGTCCGCCCACGGCACACATCGTCATGCCGAGCCCGAACAGCCAGTTGGTCAGGCGTTTGGCACTGGGGTCCCGTCGTGTCAGCGCGGCCGCCACGCCGGCCGTCAGGACGATCACCCCTCCGGCCCCGAGCAGGGCCCAAGCCGGCCCGGTCGAGATGGGTCCTACGTGGACGTCGGGTGGCAACGGCTGAGCCATCAGCATGTACACCGCCCCCGTTCGATCAGTAGTCCGTCACTCTGGTGGGTCGAGCCGCCTGCGGTCCCTGCCGCGCTCTCAGCCATCGATCACGGCCTGCACCTGCGTGACCGCACCCGCCTGGATCAGCACCCCTCGGCCGGCGGGGCCTGCCGAGGACGTGCGAGGCAGGCGGACGCCGAAGAGCTGTTCGCCGGCATCCGCGGTCGGCGCCAGGAGCAGGCCGTGGCGGTTGCGGCGGGTCTCCACCACGAAGCCGCGGTACTGGGAGCCGAGCGACTCGGCCGAACCCGCCGCGATGACGGCGTGGTCGCCGTCGAGTCCGCTGCGGACCACCTCTTCCAGCGCGGAGTCCAGCGGGGTGTCGTAGAGGAGTTCCGCGTCGTCCGCGAGGACCGCGTACCGGCCGCCCTGCGTCTGGGCCAGTAGATCGGTGAGGTCCTGCTGGGTGGCGTCGCCGAGTAGCACGCCGAGGACGCCGGGTTCTCCTTCCAGTTCCTTCAGCGGGGAGCGCTTCGGGGTGATCAGCACCACGGGCAGACCTGCCCGCGTCATCGAGCGCGCCATCGCGATCAGGGTGCTCGACCGGCCCGACTTCGGCGGTCCTGCGACGACGAAGCCCGGTCCGGCCTCGGACAAGTCGGCCCCGAGCGGCGAGAGTTCGTCGCCGCCCACGCCGACGAGGGCCCACAGGTCCGAGGCGGGCGCGAACTCGGGCTCCAGGGCGACGGCTTCGCGGACCGTGCAGCGTACGGGAAGGGCGTCCACCCGCATCGGGCGGAGCGGGCGCGGGGGACGGGCGTGGAGCCCCGTGGCCTCCGTCGCGATCCGCTGCAGCGCTTCCACCTGCGCCTTGCCCGCCGGATCGGCGGCGAGTAGGGCGAGCTGGCACTCCTGCACGCCGTCATCGGTCAGGCGCAGGGCTCGTCCGGGCGGCATGTCCTTGGGTACGGAACGCGGGTTGATGCCGACCATGCCGTAGTCGTTGGGGTCGGTGAGCCGCAGGATCAGCCGTTCGCCGAAGGAGGTGGTCATGGCACCGGACATCCCCGTGCGGTCCGTGGTCATCACCACACGCAGGCCGACCGCGGGGCCCTCGCGGAACAGGCGGGTGGTGGCCTCGATCAGCTTGCCGTACTCGTAACCCTCGAAGGTGGAGACGAAGCTCTCCCAGCCGTCGAGGAGCAGCACCATGTACGGCAGCCGGTCCTCGCCCTGGGCCGATGCCCGCTGCTCGGCCACGCTGGAGACGCCGAGATGGGCCAGGAGTTGCTGGCGTCGGGTGATCTCGGCCTGGAGACGGCCCAACAGGCGGACCAGGCGCTCGGTCTCGTCGCGGGTGATGATGGCGCCGCAGTGCGGCAGCCTGGTCAGCGGCAGCAGGATGTTGGCGCCGCAGTCGATGCCGTAGAGATGGACGTCGGCGGGACTCGTGGTCGTGGCCAGGGACGCGGCGACCGTGCGCAGTGCGGTGGAACGGCCGGAGCGGGGGCCTCCGATGATCAGCAAATGCTCGCCGTCCACCAGGTCCAGGCTCAGTGGGGAGCGCGCCTGCCGGGAGGGGACGTCGATGACGCCGAAGACCGCCGGGGCCACGTCGCCGTGTGCGGGACGGGTCTCCTGGTACAGGTCGGCGACCGTGACGTGTTCGGGCAACGGCGGCAGCCACGGACTGTGCGGCGCGCCGAAGCCCATGCGCTGAGAGCCCTCGGCGATGGCGTCGACCAGCACCGCGAGGTCAGTCACCATTGTGCCGTCGTCCCCGTCGTCGGCCCGCCGGGGCAGGGGGCGGCCGATGGCGCCCCAGGACAGCGGGAGGAGACCGACGGTCGGCGCCGACGACGCACCGGGGCGCCGACCGCCGATACGGGCCGATTGAACGGCGACCAGCGCGTTCGCCCCCGACCGTACGTACATCCGGCCCGGCGTCGACTTCGAGATGCTTCCGGCGTCCGGGGCTTCGATGACGTCGGCGGACTCGTCCCGGTTGGTCACCCGCAGCGCGATGCGCAGGTTGGTGTTGGCGCGTATGTCCTGGCTGACGACGCCCGCGGGACGCTGGGTCGCGAGGATGAGGTGGACGCCCAGGGAGCGGCCGCGGCGGGCGATGTCGACGAGACCGGCGACGAAGTCCGGCAGTTCGGCCACCAGTGAGGCGAACTCGTCGATGATGATGACCAGGCGCGGCATCGGCTCCAGTTCGGGCCGCAGCCGCCTGGTGTCGGCGTAGTCCTCGATGTCCTT
Organism: Streptomyces sp. NPDC086787; assembly: GCF_044745865.1. Lineage (NCBI taxonomy): Bacteria > Bacillati > Actinomycetota > Actinomycetes > Kitasatosporales > Streptomycetaceae > Streptomyces > Streptomyces sp. NPDC086787. The sequence continues at coordinate 18,632 of NZ_JBIVBC010000018.1, forward strand.
CGCGCCCGCGTCGAGGAGGATCTCCTCGCGCCGTCGCAGTTCGGCGGCGAGCGAGGCGAGGGCGCGCTCGGTCAGATGCGCGTCGAGGTCGCTGACCATGCCCACGGTGTGCGGGAGCCGGGCACAGTCCTGGAACGCGGCGCCGCCCTTGTAGTCGATGAGGACGAAGTTCAGGGCGTCGGGCCGGTTGTGGACGGCCAGCGAGGTGATGAGCGTCTGCAGCAGCTCGGACTTGCCCGCCCCGGTGGTACCGGCGACGAGTCCGTGAGGTCCGTCCAGCCGGAGATCCAGGAAGAACGTTCCCTCAGCGCCGACGCCCACGGGGAAGACTGTCGTGGCGCCTCCGGTGCGCCAGATCTGTTCGATATGGCGGCCGGTCGGATCGGGCATCTGCAACAGGTTCAGCAGGCGCGCCGCCGACGGCAGGGCGCTGTCTGCGTCGTCCCGGCTGACGTCGCGCACAGGCGCCAGCGAGCGTGCCACCAGCTCGCACCACTCGTGGGACACCTGGTCGGCCAGCACCTCGCCAATGGCGTCCAGACCCGCCCCGCGCAGCACGACGTGGTGGCTGGATCCCATCGGCCAGCAGATCGCGGCCCGGCACTCCTCGGGCAACAGCCGCTCGTCCTCGTCCACGCACAGCGCGAACATCCCGTACAGCGGCCCCTCTTGGAGCAGCTGCGGGACGCCGGGCACCCGCCGCAGCAGCCGCGCACCGTCCAGGACGACCAGGATGTGCGGGTCGGGCCGCAGACGTCCCGCGCCGGCTGCCGCGCCGGCCCCCTCCTTGCGCCGGTTCAGTTCGTTCAGCAGTTCCGCGACGCGTCGGCCCACGGTCTCGGAGTCCGCGCCGACGAGGGCGACGCAGTCCTGCCCGTTCTGCGGTTGGGTGTGGGGCAGCCAGTGCGCCCAGCTCCAGGCGACCGCCGCGTCCGGTGCGGACGAGAACACGACGATCGAGAGATCGCGCGGGCTGTGCAGCACGGCGGCCTGAACCGCGAGCCATCGGGCGCTCGCCAGCACCTGGGCGCGTCCTCCGGCCAGGCCCACCACACCCAGGTCGGTGAGCGGCAGCGGCACCGGGACATCGTCCACGTGCGGTGGCGTGGGCGGCCCCTCTTCCGCTGCCTTCCCGGGGGAGGCGACGAGTTCGACGTTCGCCAGGAGTTTCGCGACACCGACGCGCAGTTCCAGGGCGTCCGGATCCGTGAGCCGACGCTCCCACAAGCGGCGCCGTGGTCCGGTCGCGAACAAGAGGAGGGAAGCGGCGTCCGGGGAGGCCTCGCGTCGTGCCCGCTGGTCCGCGGCGGCGAGGGCGGCCAACTCCTTGTCGTACTCGGCCTTCTGCGCCTTGTACTCCTTGACCGACGTGCGGTGCTTCTTTTTGCCCTCACGGTTCTGGCTGAACCACTCGCCCGCCATCATCACCGGGCTCATCAGGCAGAACAGCAGCATGTACGGCTGCTTGGTCATGGCGTACATGACCAAGCCGAACACCAACGGGGTGATGACGCTGATCACTTGGAAGCGGTGACGGTCGGCCTTGTTCGGCGGATACGGGACCACCAACCGGGCGCGAGGTGTCAGCGAACCGAGGCGTGGCGGGCGGTTGTAGGCGAGGCCGCCCTCGCCCATCGGCGCAAGATGCGCGTCGGCCTCCACCGGGTCGTCGAGGACCAGCAGCGAACCCCCGCAGCGGACGAGGCCGCCCGGCGGCCACTCGCGTTCCCCGACGACGGCCTCACCGTCGAGGAGCACCTTCGCGCCATCGGAGCCAGGGGCGAGTCTCACGCTGCCGTCGACGGCGACGCTCACGCGCACCGCCTCACGCGGGAGAAGCGGGTCGGCGACGGGGACGGTACAGGCGGGCGCCGAACCGATCACTGTCACACCCGCGGCGAGGCGAGCCACCCGGCCGGCGCCCGGTCCTCCGGTGACGCGCAGCTCGTAGCGCCCTGCCGGCTCGCCTGCCCGCAGGAACGGCCCCACGCTGTCGTCGACGGATATCCGCATGCCGTCACGGAGTGCGTCGCTCGCGCGTTCGTCGGATGCGCAGAGCCGGCCGTCGGCCCACAGCCCGGTCTTGACGGGTCCCGGCGCTCCGCCGAGACGAGGGTCGTACGCAACTTGGGGCAACCCGGCGGGGACTGAGGCGGGAGCCGTAGCCGGGGCCAACGTCCCCGCCACCTCGGCAATGCTCGCGTCCTCACTGAAATCAAGAATGACGTCCTGTGGGTCCATGCCCTGCCGGACCACTGTCACGGACACCCGCATCGACCGCGTTCCTTCCAGGGAATTCCATGGTCATGCCATGCTGATAGGCCAACACAGGCTACCCCTCCCCGGCGACAACCGGTTTGCGGGCGGCGTTGCTCACCCCGGCTTCGCGTTCTGTGCCCTAACCACCGCGGCAGCTCTGCGTCGCAGGGCTGCATCGTGGCTCGCCTTCGCCGTGAAGCCGCTGCTGCAGGACCGGACTGCCTTCGACGCGTCACTCACGGCCGACTCTGCCCCGCCGGATCCGTACGTGGTGAGGGTGAAGTGGGTGAACGCGGGCTGGGTCGACGGATGTTCCGGTCCGAGGACGCGGGTCAGGTCGACCTGTGATTCGCTCCGAGCGGTAGTTCGTGCGAGCGCCGGCAGGCGCGTGAGGAGGCGAGGCCGGAATCCGGGATCCTCGACCCGGACGAATGACGTCTCGATCCATGAAGCCAACGGCGTGCGCAACGGTCGTAGTCTGCTGCCGCAAGAGCGGACGATCACTACGGTGGAGGCGGCTTCATGGCCAAGGACCTTGACGTCACATACCAGGACATGCGTGACGCTGCCAAGCAGGTCGTGAAGGAGAAGGAACGGCTCCAGGAGAAGCTGGACGGCCTGCGCAAGTACATCGCCAACCTGGTCGAGTCGGGCTACGTCACCAAGAGCTCGTCGAAGGCCTTCGACGAGAACTTCGACGAGTTCGTCCGAGGCACCAAGGACACGCTCGACGGCCTCGACGGCATGGGTGACTACCTCACCACCGCGGCCGACCGGTTCGAGCAGATCGACGACGAGCTGGCGAAGTCGGTGCGGAGCAAGTGACGCTGTGCCGGCGATGTCAGGCTGGTGCGGTGGACGTACGAACCTACCGCCGCATCGGCTTCTCGCAAGCCCCATGACACGACACTCCGGGGGATGGCATGTCTGGTGCGGGTGATCACACGCGAGTCGACCTCGACGCCGTCAGGGAGATGGGTGTCGGACTCAGCCGTGTGCAGAAAGCCTTTGAAGGGCTGAACAAGCTGAGCGGAAGGTATGGCGAGGACTTCGGGCACGGTGGACTGGCACATAAATTTGAGGACTTCGCCGGTAACTGGGAGATCAGCCGTCGTGAGCTGACAGAGGAAGTTGAGGCGCTGGCAAAGATGGCCAAGGAAGCTGCCAAGGTGTACGACGACGTCGACCACCAGTTGGCTGAAGCCATTCGAGGTGCTCGGGACCCCAAGTCGAAACAGTAGGGGGAGTAGGCTATGCGGCCTCGCGATTGGCATCCGATTGCCGACAGCGACCCCATCCCTGGTGACCCGGACCAGGTTGCCGCGCTTGGTCGCCAACTTCGCAAGACTGCCGAGGTGCTGGAGCGTCAGATTCGCAGCCTGAAGGCGGTCTCCGCAGTCGAATCCTGGGACAGCAAGGCCGGCGAGGAATTTCGAGCGAAGGCCAAAGGCAGCGTAGGGAAGCTCGAAGCCGCACTGAAGCGCTACGACACCGCGGCAGATGCCCTTGGCACGACAGTGTCGGAGACCGGTGGTGGGTACCACGACAAGCTGCATGCCAAGTCCACGAACTACGCGTCTGATCTGAGCCGAGCACAAGAGATCGCGGACTCCGCGCTCAAGGATGCCCAGGATGCGGATGGACGAAAGGGGGCTGCCGAACGGAGCTTGGGTGTCCTCTCCGGGAAGGACAAAAGTGACAAGGCCAAGCTCGAAGGGCAACGGGATGCCGCTGGGGACGAGATCGCTGCTGCCAGAGAGAAGATCAGGCGCGCCAAGGACATCCGGGACAGTGCTGCGAAACGCGCGTGTGAGGCGATCGATGCTGTCATCAGCCACGATTCCCTGAGAGACGGCTTCTGGGACAAGTTCGATGACTGGGTCGAAGACATTGGTGAGTGGACAGGGTCGATTGCGACTTGGCTCGGTATTGCCTCCCTGGTCGTTGGCTGGATTCCTGTCATCGGTCAAGCACTGGCTGGAGTCCTAGGCAGTCTGGCCATGATTCTCACGCTGGTGAGCGCCTTGATGACGGTTATTCAGTTCGCTCGTGGCGATGCTGGATGGAGAGATCTTGCATTTGCAGCCATCGGTTTCGCAATGATGGGAGTGGGAAAGGGTTTCTCCAAAATTGCGGGCAGGTTCGGAAAAGGTGCGCTCGGAAATCTTGGACGAGCTGGTGCGGCACGAACGGTCCGTCAGGTCAGTCGTGCTGGCAAAAATCTCAACAGGCTCTCCGGGAAGCGTTTCACGCTTGGGAGGGGCGACGCCTGGAAGTCCGTCAAAGAGCCGTTCGTCGAGCCATTCTCGAAAACCTCCTGGAGCCAGAATCTCAAAGCCTTGAGGCCTGGGGTCGGCAGCTACAGGAGCTCCTGGAACGAGTTGTCGGCGCGCGGCGGAGGTAACCCCTTCAAAGGGCTTCCCAGATCTTTCTCCATGGCTGATCCCGGCGTGGCATCCGATTTGAAGTCAGTCAAAATGGGGACGGCCGCTCTGGTCGGCCAGTTCAACTCTGACGCTCTCAATAAGATCTCAAAGACCGCCACACGGATGTCCCTCGTCGGTACCGGTATTACCCTGGGTGGGCTGGGACTGGACAGCAACGTCGACCCGCTCGTCGGCTGAACCGTCGAGAACGCTTTGCCGGAAGGAAAGCATGACCGCACTGGACGACAGCGCCCCTCTGGATGAGCGCTTCGAGTGCCGCTTCGACTTCGAGCCCGGATGGATCGATCTCACTCTTCGTGAGGCCACCAAGAACGAGGCGAGGACACTGGCCAGGGAGGTCGTGCATGGCCTCAACCCACTCGGGCTGGAGATCGAGACGAGCGCGGTTTTCGAGGACACGGTCGAACGTGCCATCGACCTGAACGAAGACGTACCGATTCTCGCGGCCGCGTACTATACCGAGGCGGGAGAGCCCCTGGCGAACCTGGTGGTCGACTCATACGGTGATGAGGGTGTGCCGCGTCCGAGGCGTGAGGAAGTTCAGCCGCGCTTGCTCGAATGGGCGAACGCGCGGGTCGCTGGCGAACCTCAGGTCGCCTACCTGGACTTGTCCGCCGGACCTGCGGTGCGTGTTCAGGCGATGCTCCAAGTGAAGCGCGTGTTGGGCTTCGGGCGGAGGCTGACCGAGTTCATCAAGTACGCCGTATTTCCACCCGGCATGCAGAGCCTTGTTGTCGTCACGGTGACTTGGGAGAAGATCGCTCGTGCCGAGGAGATCACCGCCCTGGCCGACGAAGCGGTGCGGACGTTGCGGATCGCGCCACTTGGACCCGGTGGCTCTGCGGAGGCCACAAAATGAGGCGGGGAATGAAGGTAGCTGATGAATTCATCTCACCTCCCGAGGACTACAGTGTCATTGTCCCGGATGGGTGGTTTCAGCTCCCGCTCGATCCGGACGTAAGGGATCGAGCGATTGTCGCTCTGGCCGAGCGGACTTTCCATGGAGTGGACAACGCTCCGCATCTCAAAAAGGAGCTCATGCAAGACCTCCAGCGTAAGGCCAAGGAGGCCTACAGTGTTGGCGGTACCGAGCTCTACCTCTCCACGCTGAGCATCGGCAAGGTGCCACTGGCATCCTCGTTGCTCATCAGCATTCCTGCAGCCGATGAGTGGCCACGTACATCGGACGTGGAGGAACTTGCCGAGCACCTCGCAGGACCGGAACTGGCTGATGGCGCTGAACTTGGCGTGGTGCAACTGGAGGCGGCCGGCAAGGCGGTGCGATACCGGCACTGCAGTGATCCCGCGCCTGAAGCGCAACTGGGCAATAGGCTACCTACAACCAGCGTCACATATTACGTGCCGGTACCCGCCACGGGGCGTTGGCTGATGCTGAGCTTCTCTACGCCTTTGGACCCGCTTGCGGACCAGATGGTGGAGCTCTTCGATGCGGTCGCCGGCACCCTGCATTGGTCGTGATGTTCCCTGGAGCGTGTCGGTTGGGAGCCAAGGAACGGCAGTCCACTGTCGACTCCACGTGTGACAAAAGTGCTGTCGGGCTTATGCCTCGAAGACGCCGAATCGCGGATCGGCGGGCAACGGTTGCCGGAGAGGTACATGTGGAGGGCGCTGCGGGGGTTCTCCGTGTCGTCGGCAGGCGTTTTGTTGACCTTGCCGGTCTTGCGGACTTTGCTGAATGCCTTGCTCTCATCGGAGCAATAGCGCATGGAACCCGCTGACTTTCCTGAGAGCGTCACCTTCGGGTCGAAGTATCGGACCGTGCCCGTGATGCTCAGTCCGTGGTCCATGAAGGTCGACTGGATCCACTTCGACGTGGCGACGAGAGCGTCTCCCGAGTAGTAGAAGGACAGGGCCGGTTCCTTCGTGCTGCCCCGCGTGATCGAGTAGTCCGTCGCGGACTGGGCGCCCTGGACGTCGGCAAGGACCGCGTCCTTCGTCGCGTCTCCGGTCTTCCAGCCCCGAACGTGTCGGTGAGGTCGCTCGGCAGAGTGATTTCGGGACGATCGGGACTGACGCTTGCACTCGGTGGCGTTGCCGTCGGTGCGTCGCTCGTGTCAGTGCCGGCGATCTTGTTGTTGTCCTTGGGACTTCCACCTCCGCCGCCACAAGCGGTCAGCAGAGCAGCTGCGGTGGAAACGAGCGCGGCACCAACGGGCAAGGGATGACGCTTCACACTGGGCTCCCCGTGAGACAAGTCAATTCAGCGTCCCCACGGAATCCGGACTTCACTGCGCCTGCGGACGCAGAGGGGGGGCGGTGTGCGAGGGTTCGCGATTGCCACCATGGAGTGACGGATCACAAAGTCACCCCAACTTCGCGTTCTGCGCCTTCACCACAGCATCCGGCAGCTTCGCATCGCTCGGCTTGCCCTGTCCGATGGCGAAGCCGTTGACCGAGAAGTAGACGGCGATGACGTCTCCGCGGCGTACGGCTTCGGTGCGCAGGGTGTGGTGGATGCCGCGGAAGGCCAGCGTCGACTTGAAAGCCAGGGTTTCGTCGCCGCCCGAAGGGGCCTTCTCGGTGCTGACCGAGTCGTACGAGCTGGTGTTGACCTTGGCCTTGGCGGTGAAGCCGCCGCCACAGGCGGCCACGGACTTGGACAGTTCGGCCAAGGTCGACTTGGCCTCGCCGGAGGCGTACGAGGTGAGCGTCACGTACGTGGACACGCCGCTGTACGCCCCTTGCGCGACATCACGCGTGAGGTCCGCCTCGGGCTTGCCGAGGGGGAGTTGGTTCAGTGCGTAGGCGACCGGCTTGCAGGCCGGCTTGTCCACCGTGACATCGTCGCGCGACGCGGCGAAGGCGTAGTCCGAGTCGGGCTTCTTGACCTTGAATCCGTGAACGTCCGCGTCCGTGATCACCAGCTTCGTGAGCCGGTCGGCCGGGGTGACCTGCTTCGGCGCGGAGGCGGTGGCCGACGTCTCGGCAGAGTCGGAGCCCGAACCGCCGCCGCAGGCGGAGAGGGTGAGCGCGGTGAGTGACAGTGCGGTCAGGGCACAGGCGGTCCGGGCGGCTTGCCTCACGGGGTGACTCCTTGATGTCGGTCGAGTAGAGGCTCGTGGGCCGCATCGAGTGCCGAGGGGCGCAGCCGTCGAGGACGAGTGTCGTGGGGCCGGCCAGAAGGCTCGCCCGGGTCGCTGCGACACCATTCCCCCGATGGGCTCGCGCTCTCGTACCGGAGGTCTCGCCGTCCTCCTGGGAAGCCCGAAGAAGATCATGACATGCCCCGCCACCCGCTTTGCGGGAGATCTGTGCAGGAGTCATGACCTTCGCGTGAGCAGGCGATGGCCTCGCACAGGTCGCCCATGGGGCTCTTGATGCCGCTCAACGGCACGGTGAAGGCCAGCAGCAGGTAGCCGACGCCGCCGGGCATGTGGATGTAGAGGTCCAGCGTCGTCGTTGTCGCCACACGCACCCTGTCCCCGGCGGGGAGCGGCACGACGGTCACCTCCGCGGTGGAACCTCGACGGGCCGAGACGGCTTGAGCGAACTCCTCCGGCGGGGAGTCGAGCGCTCCCCGTGTCGGCAGGAGGGAGACCAACAGGGTGGCCGGCGTGGCCGATTCGGCCTCCGTGCGGAGGAAGAGTTCCAGCGCGCCTTCTGCGACACCGCGCTCGGCGGTGTTGCGCAGCGCCGTCCACAGCTCCTGCCTCGCCTCCGCCGACATGGGTCGCCGGGATGCCTGCTGGTCGATGAACGTCTTCAGCTGCGGACGCCAGCGGTCGAGGGTGAGGTCGATCCGGAACCAGTCACGGGGGACGAGGAGTCGGTAGTCCTCCGGGGGCCGAGGGTCTTCGGGTCGGTCACGCGGAGGGCTCCAACGAGTTGCCCTGGTCGTCGAAGAGACAGAGGCATCTTCAGGATGCCCGCGAACATGGACGAGAAGACCTCCCAGCCCCCTGCGTGGGGGTGACCATCTCCAGGACCAGCGCCGAGCCGTTGGGCAGGGGTATCTGCAGCTGGATGAAGGGCGTCCAGAACTGCTCGTCGTGGCCCGACGGCACGAGTGCGGCGTCGACGGCCGCCTGGCGGGTGCCGATCCAGACACGGCCGGACCGAAGGTCAGGCTGATCTCTGCGACTTCGCCGCGACCCCGCGCGCCCATCGTGGCGTGCACGGGACCTGAAGCGGGCCTCCTCGGCCACATCCATGAGGGGAGAGGTGCACGGTAGCCGTGCGGTGGGCTCCATCGGCGCTGCGAGGATCACCGATGTGGCAGAGAAGGGGTACGGCCCTCGGCGTCGGCATACAAGGACAGGGCCTTGAAACCTGGCTCCTGTCGCGGGGGAAAAAGAACGCGGATGGCGCGTTGACGCGCCGGTCTCCGGAGCGCTGGGGACCCGGAATGCGCGGACCCCGACGACGGTGGGGCTGGGTAAAGTGCGAGTCAGGAAGTCGCTGAGCAGCCCCTTCGGGACTGCGCGAAGTAACGGGAGAGCAGCTCCGCGTGGAGACGTACGAGACGTTCGTGCCGGCAGGGGTGATGACCACTAGGCGGCGGCGCACGCTCAACAGCCCCGTGTGGGCGCTCCTCACACCAGCGATCGGAGGCCTGGCGGGCGTCATTGCCCACTATCCATACGGAATGTGGATCGGGGTCGTCATCACGCTGATCGTGGCGGCGGCGGCAGCCATCATTGTGGGAGGCATCTGGCGCCGCACCGGTGCGGCGACGCTCGCGACCCTATGCGTGCTCGCACTTCCGTTGTTCGCGGGACCCACGTTCTACGAGCTGTAACTGAAGCAGTTCGGTGGCCGGATGCATGCCGTTGTGACGGACACGGGGTCACGCCAAGGGCTCAAGAAGAGCACCGACTTGTCGGTGTGCCGGGTCGTGGACGAGTCCGGTGAGGTGCGCGACGTGTCCGAACGGCAGAACTACTAAGACCAGTTCCACAAAGGGCAGCACGTCGCTCTCTTCGAGGACCCGCACGACTGAATCGTCCCTTGGATCGAGCCTCTGCCCGGTGACCGGAGCGTCGACACCGTCACTGTCGGTATCACTGCCGGTGCGTTCCTCGTGACCGGCACGACCCTCTTTCACCGCTGGGCAGAGGCGCAGGGGATAGACGGACCCTAGCGCCGAGTCTCATCGCCGCTCTCGGAAACGATGCGGTGATGGCGGCGCCCTCCGACGGGTGTTGGCAGGGGCGAGTTTGCTCTGGCGGAGTGTCAGGAAAGCCCGATACCTTATTCGGGTTTTGTATCAAGCCTCTCAACCGCCCCAATAGGAGCCCACCGTGACCCCTAGAACCCGCCTGCTCGCGGCAGCCGCAGCCGGAGCGACGGCCGTACTTCTGCTCGCCGGTTGCGGTGGGGGTGGGGGCGAAGGCAAGCCGAAGTCCAATGACAAGATCCCCGGAGCTGATACGGCCAGTGGGGCGCCGGCCTCGCCGAGTGCTACCGCGGCGAGCTCGGCCGGACGGCCGAAGATCGAGCTACCATCCGACCTGACCCTGACCTTTGAAGGCGTGAAGACGGGAGACGCCGTCAAGGACGCGGTGCTCGCCGATAGCGCTGAGAGCGTGCGGGCTGTGGATGCTGCCATTGCGGGGACAGACCCCAAGGGCGTGGCGGTCGCCTACTACAACACCGGCAAGGCTCGCGTCGCAGCGTTCTCCTGGGTGGACCAGTGGAAGAAAGCCAACGCAACCATGACGGGTGAAGCTCGCTACTTCGACCGCAAGCTGACGTTGCAGAGCAAAACGACAGCCATCCTCACGTACTGCGCTGACGAGAGCAAAGGCTTCAGCAAGGACAAGAGGACGAAAAAGATCGCCAAGACTGCCGTAACCAAGAACAGTTACGTCGTGTACAACACCAGGCTGGACAAGAACTCCATCGGGGTCTGGCAGACGTCTCAGATCACTTCCACCAGGGGGGCAGCCCAGTGTCAACCGTAGCCAGAGTTTCGGTCTGCGCCATCGTGGGTGTGGTGGCGTGGGCCACTGGCCCAGTGGCTTGGGCCGACTTCACCCCGGGGGGTACAGGCAGCGGTTCCCAGACCCAGGCGAACGGAGACCGAGAGGGCGACACGCTCTCTGCCTCCGTAGTCGTCTACGACCGGTCGAAGAACGGTTCCGGGACGTCGGCCGGTGCCGTGACCTCCACCACGACATGGACTCCCCCGGCCTGTTACTACGCGCCCAGGTATACGCCCGATCAGCTGAAGGCGCACCTCGAACCGATCTGGGAGGTGGGTTCCACGGGTGACCTGTGGGACTCGCAGCAGCGCGACCGGTACGTCAACGGCAAGCCGTACAAGGACTTCAACAAGGGCAAGGACGGCGACGGCTACTTCTGGGAGTCGTTCGTGACGGACGGGCGCGAGGCGGATCCGCACGCCTATGACTGCGACCAGCCGATCTTCTGGGTGGACAAGGCAGAGTCCCCGCCGGCCAGCGCCCCTCAGTCGGTCACCCCGGAGGTGCTCGCAGGGCTTGCGTACAACGAGATCCGCGTGCCCAGTACCAAGGTGACCTTGGCTCCCGCCGACGAGACCAAGGTGAACTTGCCGACCTGGGCCTGGTTGGACGGTGCCGAGTTCAAGCCGGTAGCCGTAACCGCGTCGGTTCCAGTGCTCGGGATCTCTTCGACGGTCACCGCCGAACCGGTGTCCCTGAAGATCGACCCGGGTACTGCGGACGCGGTGACCTACCCGGCTTCGGGGGTGTGTGGGATCAGTGGCGGCACCATCGGTGAGGCGTTCGCCAGGGGTAAGGCCGACCAGGCGCCGCCCTGCGGAGTGCGGTACCTGCGTTCTTCGGGTACTGGCTCATACCAGCTCAGGGCGACCGTCACCTGGAGGATCCACTGGACCGGTAGCAACGGTGCGGGCGGCGACCTGCCCGACGGGGCCTTCGGGGCCACCCAGGAGGTCGACGTTCAGGAGATCCAGGCCGTCAACCGCTGAGCCGTGTCCTGGACGGTCGCGCAGACCTGCCCGTCGCTGTTCGGGTTGGTGACGGTCGCCTGTCCGCTCTTCAAAGCGAAGTTCGTCTCCCGGACTCCGTACACGCCCTGGGAGGTCGCGAGCGACGAGTCCAGTTGTACGTCGCGCGGGGAGGCGCCGCATGGCGACGCAAGAGCAACCAGTTGGCCGACCGCCGACCTATGAGGTCGCGTCGCTTGGGTGCGGCGCCCACTCAGGTGGTGATCGCGAAGACCGCGCCGGCTCCTAGCAGGGTTAGGGCCCACCCGGTTGGAAGAGGCTGATGCGGACCCGCGCGGGGGACCAATGCCAGGTTGGTCGCGGGTCCGTCCAGCCCTGCGTACGGGCCGCGTCCAATCCGTGTGGGTAAAGCGTGCAGGCATTTTGACGGATCGGTGAGGGCGGCGCCCGAGGGTCGGCCATCGTGGGGAAGCCGGTCATTTGCTGACGCACAGGATGTTTCCGGCTTGTGGTCTTTGACCAACTGGGTTTCATGCTAAGGGAATTGCGAGACGTAACATTGATTCAGGTGTGACAGGAGGGCGCCAAGGCGCCTTGAGGGGCCTATGCATGACTGATACGGTGCGATCGCTTGACACTCACTTCGGCCGCCGCTATTCGGCCAGGCTGGGCGGTTCGTCCAGCACGTCCGGCTGAACCGGCGCATGCCGGGAAGGGCGTTCGGGGGTGGAGTGTCCTCTGTTGCAGGTGTATTGGCAGACATTTTCTTGGGTGTACGGGGAGCGGTTGCGTGAAGATCCAAGAGCGTACGGGGGCGGGCGCCGGTCGTTCCGCCGTTCCGGCTCAGCCTTCGGCCGGTGACCGGCTTCCCGCACCGCCCCGTGAGCGCAAGCCGGCGCTCGCCGCGCTGGCGGTACTGCTGATCCTGCTGGGCGCGCTCGGTGCCACGACGCTCGTGCTGCGGGCCGGGGACCGTATCGAGGTCCTCAAGGCCACCCATCAGATCGAGGCCGGGGAGTCCCTGGAGGACGGTGACGTCACCACCGTGATGGTCGCCGCCGACAGCGGGATCGACTATGTCCGCTCGGAGCAGCTGGACGTCATCAAGACGTACAAGGCCAAGTCCACGATCTACCCGGGTACGGCCCTGGTGGGCCAGATGTTCGCCCAGCGGGTCAGTCTGCCCGCGGGCAAGGCCGTGGTGGGCGCCGCCCTCAAGGAGGGGCAGTACCCGGACGGCATCAGGGCCGGAGACACGGTCGCCGTCTACAACGTCGACTCCAGCGGCTCGGGTGCCGGCAAGTCCGGAGCCTCCACAAGCACAGCCGGTGGAGCCGCCCTCGTCGACAACGCCAAGGTGTACAAGGTCGACGAGGACAGCGACGCCACCGTCAGCACGGGCAACCTCTCCATCACACTGCTCGTCGACCAGGGCCAGGCCGCCGCTGTGGCGCGCGCCGCGTCCGCCGGTGGTGTCGCCGTGGTGCGTGTGCCCGGCAGCGGCAACTAGAAGGCGGCACGCATCTCATGGCGCTCATCGCAATCGCCGCCGACAAGGGTTCCCCCGGCGTCACCACCACGGCTGTCGCCCTCGCGGCGGTCTGGCCGCGGCGCTCACTGCTCGCCGAGACCGACCCGGCGGGCGGCGACCTGGTCTACCGCAGTGCCGCCGCGCACGGCGGGCAGCTCAACCCGAACATCGGCATGCTGTCCATAGCGGCGACCGCTCGCCGCGGTCTCGTGCCGGACCAGCTCTGGGACCACGTGCAGCCGTTGAGCGGTGGTCTCGACGTCCTGGTCGGACTCGGGAACGCCGAGCAGGCCACCGGTCTCGTCGGACTCTGGCCGACCCTCGGCCACGCCTTCTCCTCCCTCGCCGACTCCCCGCACCAGGCCGCCGACGTCATCGCCGACTGCGGGCGCATCGCCGGGGACACCCCGGCCGCGGAGCTGTTCCCGCACGCCGCGCTCGTCCTGCTCGTCTCGCGCACCGAGCCGGAGGCCCTGGCCCGGGTACGGGACCGGGCCGCCGCCCTGACCGCCAAGCTGCACGGCGGACCGCGCGGCGCCGCCGCGCTCGGCACCCCGCTGATCGGCATCCTCCTGATCGCCGACCCGGGCAACTCCGCCAAGCTCGTCAACCAGGTCAACGACATGCTGGTGCACTCCCAGGCGGGCGCCCGCGTGGTCGGCACCATCGCCGACGACCCGGCGGGCGCGGAGCAGTTGGCCGGCCGCAGGCGCGGACGCCTGGAGAAGTCGCTGCTCATCCGCTCGGCACGCAAGGTCACCGCGGACCTCTACCAGCAGTACGGCACGGCCTGGACCGTGGCCGCCCAGGCGAACCAGGGCGGCCACCCCGGCCAGCACGGCCCGGCGCAGCAGGCCGGTCAGGGCCATGCCGGAGCCGGCCGATGACCGCTGTCGACCACCAGTTGGTCAAGCGGTTCCGGCAGGACGCCGGTGACCGCATCGCCGAGCAGCGCCGCCTCGACCAGGCGTCCGGTGTCTCGCCGATGTCCACGGAGGACGAGCGGCAGTACGCCCGCGCGGTCATCGCGCAGCTCCTGGAGGAGCACGCCCGCACCGAGATCAACGCGGGTCGCACCCCCATCGACGCGGAGACCGAGGAGCAGTACGCGGCCGCCGTGCACGCCGCGCTGTTCGGTGTCGGGCGGCTCCAGCCGCTGCTGGACGACGTCGAGGTCGAGAACATCGACATCAACGGCTACGACCAGGTCTTCGTCGGCTACTCGGACGGGCGGGAGGCGAAGGCTGACCCGGTCGCCGAGTCCGACGAGGAGCTCATCGAGCTGATCCAGGTGCTCGGCGCCTACTCCGGTCTGTCCTCGCGACCCTTCGACTCCGCCAACCCGCAGCTCGACCTGCGGCTGCCGGACGGCTCCCGGCTCTCGGCCGTCATGGACGTGACCCGGCGTCCCGCGCTGTCCATCCGTCGTGCCCGCATGGGCAAGGTGTTCATCTCCGACCTCGTCGGCAACGGCACGCTGACCCCCGAGGTCGCGCACTTCATGGCCTGCGCCGTCCGAGCCCGCAAGAACATCATGATCGCGGGCGCCACCAACGCCGGCAAGACGACGCTGCTGCGTGCCCTGGCCAACGAGATCCCGCCGCACGAGCGGCTCATCACCGTCGAACGCGCCCTGGAGCTCGGGCTCGACACGTTTCCCGACCTCCACCCCAACGTCGTGGCGTTCGAGGAGCGGCTGCCCAACTCGGAGGGGCAGGGCACCATCGCCATGGCCGAACTCGTGCGCCGTTCCCTGCGTATGAACCCTTCCCGGGTCATCGTCGGTGAGGTCCTCGGCGACGAGATCGTGACCATGCTCAACGCGATGTCGCAGGGCAACGACGGCTCGCTGTCCACGATCCACGCGAACAGCTCCAGCGAGGTCTTCAACCGTATCTCCACCTACGCGTTGCAGGCGTCCGAGCGGCTGCCCATCGAGGCCAGCCAGATGCTGATCGCGGGCGCGGTCAACTTCGTCGTCTTCATCCAGCGGCGCAACAACTACCAGAGCGGCGGCCGCCTCCAGCGCATGGTCACCTCGGTGCGCGAGGTCAACGGTGTCGACGGGCGGGTGCTGTCCAGCGAGGTGTTCGCGGAGGCCCCCGACGGCCGGGTCGTACCGCACGCGCCCATAGCCTGCCTGGAGGAACTGATGGCTTTCGGCTACCAGCCGCACGGGGCGTGGGGGTGACCGGCATGACAGACACATACGTGGCGGTCGGCTCGCTCGGCTCCCTGGGCGGCCTCTTCTCCACCGAGGTCCTCTACTCCCTCGGCAGTGGCCTCGCCGTCGGCGGCGGACTCGCGCTGCTGATGATCGCGATACGCGGACTGCCCGCCAAGCCCGAGCACGAGAAGCAGAAGGCCAACGAACGGGCCGCCGAACTCATACGGTTCGCCGGGCAGCGAGGTTCGCTCGCCGCCATCATCGGTCTCGTCGTCCTGCTGCTCACCCGCTGGGCGGTGGCCGGTATCGCGGCCGGTGTCCTCGTCTTCTTCTGGGACCGCCTGTTCGGCGGCGCCGCCGAGGAGCGGGCCGCCATGCGCCGAGTGGAGGCCCTCGCCTCTTGGACGGAGTCCCTGCGCGACACCATCGCCGGTGCCGTCGGCCTGGAGCAGGCCATTCCGGCCTCCGCCCGTGCCGCCGCCCCCATCCTGCGCCCCCACCTCGACTCCCTCGTCGACAAGCTGCGTGCCCGCACCCCGCTGCCGGACGCACTTCAGCTTCTCGCCGACGAGATCGACGACGCCTCCGCGGACATCATCGTGGCCGCGCTGATCCTCAACGCCCGGCTGCGCGGCCCGGGTCTGCGCCAGGTTCTCGGCGCGCTGGCCAAGTCGGCCCGCGAGGAGGTCGACATGCGCCAGCGTGTGATGGCCCAGCGCGCCTCCACCCGCCGTTCGGTGCAGATCGTGGTCGCCGTCTCCGTCGCGTTCGTCCTCGGCCTGTCCGTCTTCAACCGCGACTTCGTGGCCCCCTACGGCACCCCGACCGGACAGCTCGTACTCGCTCTGGTCTGCGCCCTGTTCGCACTCGGCTTCTGGTGGCTGCGCAAGCTGTCCACGATCGAGACGCCGGAGCGCTTCCTGGTCCGTGCCGAGACCTCGGTGCGGTTCGCACGCCCCCAGACGCCCGCTCAACCCGACGCGCAGGCCCAGCAGTTCCGACCCGAGGAAGGTGTACGGCGGTGAACCTGACGATGCCGATCCTGGTCGGCGTGGCCTTCGGCCTCGGTGTCTACGCCCTCATCCGGGCGCTGATGCCGAGCAAGCGCAGCGCGGTCGCGCAGGTCGCCCGGATCGACGCGATGCGGGCACGCGGATCGGCGTACGAGTCGGCCCGGCAGTCCACCGCGGACGCGGGACGTCTCGGCTCCCTGCGGGCCGAGATCGGCGCCCGGATCTCCGAGTTCTATCTCCACCAGGGCTGGGAGCAGCGCTCGCTCCGCGCCGACCTGGCCGTTCTGGAACGCAGTTGGGAGAACTTCCTCGCCACGAAGGTGCTGCTGGCCACGGCCGGCCTGTTCTTCGGGCCGCTGCTGTTCGCGGTGGCCTGGACGCTGAGCTTCAGCTCCGGACCGGTCGTCCCGCTCTGGCTGGCCCTGCTCTTCGCGGCACTGTTCTTCTTCCTGCCCGACCTGGAGGTCAAGCGGGACGCGGCCGACAAGCGCCGCGACCTGAGACGGGTCATCGGTGCCTATCTGGACCTGGTGTCGATGAGCCTGGCCGGTGGCCGCGGCCTCCCGGAGGCCCTGATGGCGGCCGCCGAGGTGTCCGACGGCTGGGCGAGCCGCCGTATCGCCAACGCCCTGGCCGACGCCCGCATCACCGGCGTAAGTCAGTGGCAGGCGCTGGGCGCGCTCGGCGAGGAACTGGGTGTCGAGGAGCTGAAGGACCTGTCGGCGTCGCTGGCGCTGGTCGCCGACGACGGGGCCAAGGTCCGTGAGTCGCTCGCCTCCCGCGCCGAGACCATGCGGCACCGCGAACTCGCCGACATCGAGGGCAGCGCGGGCGAGAAGTCGCAGTCGATGCTCGTGGCCCAGCTGTTGCTGTGCGCGGGCTTCCTGGTGTTCCTGATCTTCCCGGCGGCGATTCGGGTGTTCCAGGTGTGAGCCGTTTCCCGAACCTACGCCAACCGCTGTTTCGAAAGGACAAGTCATGATGAACGGACGGAACTTCCAGACCGGGATCCCGGCCGTGGACTTCCTGGTCACCTTCCTCCAGGGCCGCGTGGAGCGCGCCCGCTCCGGCGAACTCGACCGCGGTGCCTCCGCGGTGGAGTGGGTGATCATCTCCGCGGTCGTCGTCGCGATCGTCGGCGTCGTCGCGGGGATCATCAACGTGGCGCTCAAGGGCGGTGCCACCAAGGTCGGCAAGTGCGTCGAGGGTGCCAGCGCGGACAAGACCTGCTGACCATCTGAGCGCAGCGACAACACAGCGACACAGCAACGGGGATGACAGGTTGACGGGGGTGTTTGTGGACCTGGCCGGATGGGCGCGGCGACGTGCCGCGGCCGCGCGCGGTGAGTCCGGTCAGTCCGGCATGACCGCGATCGAGTTCGTGCTGCTCACTCCCGTCCTCTTCTTCATGATCTTCGCGACGGTCCAGTTCGCGCTGTACTTCTTCGCGGACCACGTGGCCCAGGCGGCCGCCCAGGCCGGTGCCCGCAAGGCCCGTGCCATGGCCGACGAGCACCCCGGCGAGTGGCGGGGCGAGGCCCGGGACACCGTCGACACCTACATCCGCCAGCTGGGTCCGCAGCTGGTGCTGTCGCCCGACGTGAAGATGCTCCAGCCGG
This sequence comes from Streptomyces sp. NPDC086787, assembly GCF_044745865.1. Classification (NCBI taxonomy): domain Bacteria; kingdom Bacillati; phylum Actinomycetota; class Actinomycetes; order Kitasatosporales; family Streptomycetaceae; genus Streptomyces; species Streptomyces sp. NPDC086787. The sequence goes on from NZ_JBIVBC010000018.1 coordinate 36,581, forward strand.
AGCCGAACACGGTGGGTGTGGAGATCTCGGCGCGGGTGCCGAGTGTGTTCCCCGGGCTCGATCTGACGGTGCACGCACAGTCGGCGGGGCCGGTGGAGCGGTTCGTGAAGGACGAGGGGAACTAGATGGGCTTCGCGTCCGTGCGGCAGCGGATCGGCGAGGGCGACCGGGGACTGTCGACCGTCGAGGTCGTGATCCTCGCGCCGGTGCTGATCCTGTTCATTCTCGTTCTCGTCGGATTCGGCCAACTGGTCGACGGGCGTGGCGCGTTGGACGGCGCCGCACGGGACGCGGCGCGGGCCGGGTCCATTCAGAAGAACTCGGCCACGGCGATGTCCGAGGCTCGCAGGGCCGCCGAGGCGGACCTCGCCGACGTGTGTTCCGGCCCGGTGTCGGTCGTGAAGAAGAGCGCGGGCTTCCACCCGGACGTGGACCCCTTCTTCACGGTGGAGGTGAGCTGCCAGGTACGTGGTCTGGCCTCGCTCGGCCTGGACATCCCCACCCGCCTGTCCGCGAGCTTCTCCTCGTCCCTGGACCCGTACCGGAGGTCGTCGTGAGCATCGCCGTACGGACCGTGCGGACGACCGCACGAGCATGGTGGGCCGCCCGCCGAACCCGCCTGGACGACCGCGGTTCCGGCGCCGGCGCAGTGATCATCTTCGCGCTGGTCTTCCTGTCCCTGTCGGCCTTCGTGATCGACGGCGGCCTGTCCATCTCCAAGCGTGAACGCGCCGCCGACCTCGCCGAACAGGCCGCGCGCTACGCCGCCCAGGACATCGACAAGGAAGCCCTCTACGACAACGTGGGCGGGGTCGCCCCGATCAACTTCCAGAACTGCGACGCCCGGGTGAAGGCCTACGCCCGCGAGATGGACATGTCCGGCGCGGACATCGCGGCCACCCACTGTGTGACGGCGGACGTCGACCAGGTGGAGGTCGACGTCCAGCTCACCTACGACCCCGTGTTCACGGGCATGTTCTACGACGGCGACGTCGTCGTGCACGGCAGGGCGAGGGCCGAGAACCAGGTGGGGTGAGACGCGCGGTGTGCGCCGCGTGCCTCAGCGGTTCACCGACTGGATCTCCTGGACGCTGACGTCCCGGGCGGTCTCGAAGGTGCCGTCGGGCAGGTCGCCGCCGCTGCCGTCGGATCCTCGCCAGCTGATCCGCCAGGTGATGCTCGCCTTCAGGTGGTACGGGGTGCCGTCGGACGCGCGCAGATAGGTGACGCCGCACGGCGGGGTCCGGTCGGCGTCGCCCGTCCGGTACGGCGTCCCGATCGAACCGTCGTCGTTGATCGCGCAGTCGCCCGAGGCCGGGAAGGTCGTGGCGTCGCCGGTGCCCGGCTCCAGGTGCAGTGCGACCGGCTTCGCCGTCGTCTCCGCCCAGAGGCCGGTGCGGGGGAGTTCCGCCCTGACCTTGACCTCCTTGAAGTCGTTCCGGTCCAGCCACGCCCACGTGGGCACGTTGACGGTGGACCTGGCGTTGGGCTTCAGCTCGACCTCGGTGGTGGGGACCTTGACCTGGTCGTAGGCGTACTCGGCGAGGGTCCTCGGGGTGGGGGCCTTCGGCACGGCCGGGATGTGGCCGGCGGGCACCCAGAACATGAGCCGGCTGCACAGTGACGTGTCGTCGACGGTGCCGACGTTCGGGGCGACTCCGCGCCAGAAGTACCCGTCCTTGCCGAGGTTGTAGTTCTTGTACCCCTTCACGGTGGACGGCTCGGTGAAGATGGTGGTCGCGTCCTTGCCGTCCCTGAAGTGGTCGGTCCAGAGCTCCGGTCCGTACCAGCCGTCGCGGAGACCGGCGTCGCCCTGGCCGTCGTGCTCCGCGAAGTTCTTCAGCTCCGCCGGGGAGAAGACCGGCTCGTACCAGCACGGCGGCGGCTTCCAGTTGACGTCCGTCGAGGTGACCGTGGACTGCCGGCCGCCGGTGGGGCCGCTCACCCGGGTGACCTTGATGCCGGAGTAGTGGGCGGAGGCTGAGAGCGCGGCGCCGTCGGCCCTGCCGCGGGTGCCGGTCCCTCCGTCGCCGAGCGCGTCGGCGGGTGTCGAGCCGAACAGTGCCGCTGCGAGCGCAGTGGCGATCGCCGGTACGGTCCGGTGCCGCGCCGTCACCTGCCGCACCTGCCCCGCTCGGAGCGGACGGCGGTGCTCTGCCACACGCCCTGCGGGCTCTTCGCCAGGGAGATCTCGTAGCGGACGTACGGGTTGGTGCCCGGCGGGTTGCCCGCGACCTTGCCGGTCGCGCGGTTTCTGGTGGAGGCGTGGCTCTCGTCCGTGCAGTAGGTGAGCGATGCTCCCTTGCCGCTCGCCATGACACCCACCTCGGGGGAGAAGACGGGCAACTTGCCGATGACGGTGAGGTTCTTGTCCGTGTACGTCTTGATCCACGCCTTGGTCTGCCGGACCACGCCCTTGCTGTCGTAGAAGGCGACGGCCTCGCTGTCGGGGTCGTTGGCGATGATCGCCGCATACCCCGCCCGGAGTTCCTCCTTCGCGTCGTTCAGCACCGCCTGCTTCACCGGGTCGCCGCTGCTCCAGTTCTCGAACGGCAACTGGAAGCCGGGCAGGGCGATCACGGGACGCTTGACGCCGGACGGAGCCGAAGCGGAGGCGGAGGCGGAGGCCGTGGGACTCGTCGGGCCCGTGTCCGCGCCCTTGATGTCGTCGTCCCCGCCGCCACTTCCGCCGCAGGCGCTGAGCAGCAGGGCGGCGGTGGCCGTCAGGGTGGTCATGGTCAGGGTGTGGCGAGCCACGGTCGAGTCTCCCCCGATGTTCGATACGTGTGTGCGACTGGGAACGAAGCTAACAGGGCCCTACGACAGGGACTTGAGCGGTGCCAGGGGGAACGCGTGGCGATTGTGCGGGGATTGTGCAGGGGTCGGACCCGGGTCACCGGCCCGGGCTTCGACGTTGTCGGACCCAGTCCATAGGATCTCGGTAGGCTCGACCCACCCCCCGAACCAGCCCCTCCCACCACACACGACCCAGGACTCTCGCCATGGCGCGACGCAGCACATCAAGCTCGACGGGAACCCCGACGGCACCGCGGAACCGGACCCCGCAGCCGGTACGGGTCCGGCGGCGTTCGTTCGGGGACTTCGTCAAGGCGTTCCTTGCCTTCCTCGCCCTGCTGGTGCTCGTCCTGGGCGTGCCCGGCGCGCTCGCCGTCGAGGTCGGCTGGCCGCTGCCGCACGGGGTGCCGAGCCTCGACTGGCTGCAGCAGGAGATCACCGTCCAGACCTTCCTGCACGTTCTCACCGTGATCGTGTGGTTCGCCTGGGCCCAGTTCACCGCCTGCGTGCTCGTGGAGGTCAAGGCCGCGCTGTCCGGTGTGGGAATCCCCGGGCGGGTGCCCGGCTCCGGACCCAGCCAGCTGCTCGCCCGGCAGCTCGTCGCCGCCCTGCTGCTCGTCGGCGCCACCGCGGCCAGCCTCACGCCGGGGCTCTCCCAGCTCGGGCACAGCCCGGAGGGGAACCACAAGGGCACCGTCGCCGCGGCCCAGCAGACTCCGGGGCTGTTCGCGCAGGAGCGCGAGCAGGCCGCGGACACCGCGGGCGCCCTCGCCGCGCAGGCCGGTCACGCCGCCGCCCACGCCCGCGCCGACGTGGGAGGCGGCAGCGCAAAGGCGGCGGACACCAAGTACTACCGGATCCAGCCGCCCGAAGGACGCCACCACGATTCCTTGTGGGAGATAGCGCAGCGCCACCTGGGCGACGGCCGCCGGTACAAGGAGATCTACGAGCTCAACAAGGACCGTGCCCAGCCCGACGGTTCGCGGCTGTCCGAGGCCAGCCTCATCCGCCCCGGCTGGATCATGGAGATGCCCGGCGACGCGCACGGCGGCGACCTCGTCGAGAACCCCGACGCACACGTCTCCCACGAGGTCCGGCAGCACATCGCCGACTACGCCAGGACCGGCGACCACGCCCGGGAACAGGGCCACGCCGCACACAAGGACCAGGGCCACGGCGCACAAGGGGATCAGGGTCACGGCGCCCAGGACCCGGCCACCGCCCAGATCTCCGTCCCCGCGCAGCGGCCCGCCCCCGCCGGCGAGGAGCAGTCGGCGCACACCACCCCCGCCGCCTCCGAAACCGGCGCCACCGGCCACTCCTTCGGCCTGCCCGAGGCGCTCCTCGGCGCCCCCCTGCTCGCCGCCGGTCTGCTCGGCGCCCTCGGGCGCAGGCGCCGGCAGGCGCTGTGGCAGTCGGCGCTCGGCACCGTCGGCGGACGCCGCGGCATGGAGCCGCCGACGCCGACCGGCGACGCCCAGGACGTCCACGACGCGCTGCTCGTGGGTGCCGACCCCGACGGCGTACGGCTGCTCGACCGGGCGCTGCGCGGCCTCGCCGCCTCCCTGGCCGCCGAGTCGCGCCCGCTGCCCGTGGTCTACGCCGCCTGGCTCAGCGACGGCGACCTGCACCTTCAGCTCGCCCAGCCGGCCGAGCCGCCGGCCCCCTGGCAGGTCGGGCAGGACCAGACGTTCTGGATGCTGGCCAGGACCGACGCCGAGCGGTACGAGGACGCGGACACCGCCGCGCCGTACCCCGGTCTCGTCAGCCTCGGCACCATGGACGGCTCCCGGCTGCTGCTCAACCTGGAGGCCGTGCCCGGCATCGTCTCGCTCAGCGGCCGCACGGCCGACCGGGCCGCAGTGTTCGCCTCCGTCGCCGCCGAACTCGCCACCAACGGCTGGTCCGACCGCATGACCATCACCCTCGTCGGTTTCGGCGCCGACCTCACTCCGCTCGCCCCCAACCGGCTCCGCCACCTCGACGGCGTCGAGGACCTCATCGAGGCGATGGAGGCCGAGACCCGGCAGCGGCGCGGCGCGCTCGGCACCGCCGGACACGACTCCGTGCTCACCGGCCGCACCGGGCCCGCCCAGCACACCCGCTGGGCCCCGCACCTCGTCCTGCTCGCCGACCGGCCCGCCGACGACGAAGCGGCCGCCAGGCTCGCCGAACTCGCCACCGACGCCGGACGCCTCGGCATCGGCTACCTCGTCGGCACCGACAGCGGCGAACTCCCCGGCGCCGCCTGGGAGATGGAGATCACCCCCGAGGGCAAGCTGCTCGCCCCGCTGCTCGGTCTGGAACTCGACGCGCAGGTCCTGCCCGCAGTGCAGCACCGTGCGATCGTCGAACTGTTCGCCGAGGCCGACCCCGAGAGCGACCCCGACGGCCCCGCCACCGCCCCGCCGTTCCTCGTGGACGTCAGCGAGCAGGGCCGCCCCGCGGTGTACGCGCGACTGGTGGGACCGTACGAGGTCATCGGGCTCGGCAACCCGCAGGAGGAGCGCAGCGCGCTGCTCCACGAGGCGCTCGCCCTGCTGCTCCTGCACCGCGAGGGCGTCCACCCGCTGGTGCTGGCCTCCGCGCTGTGGCCGCGTGGCGTCACCGAGGACGTACGGGACGCGCTGGTCGAGCGGCTGCGCGCCTGGCTCGGAACCGACCCCGACGGCACCCCCCGCCTCGGCACCGACCCGACCGGCCGGCTCACCCTCGCCAAGTCCGTCGTCTCCGACCTGGACGTGCTGCGCTCGCTCTACCACGAGGCCACCCAGGGCAGGGGCGCCGACAGCCGGGCCATACGCGGACGGCTGCTCACCGACGCGCTCGTGCTCGTGCGCGGCCCGCTGCTCGCCGACCGCCCCGAGGGCCGCTACGGCTGGCTCACCCACGAGATCATCGACGCCCAGCTGCCCCTGCTGGTCGCCGACACCGGGCTCGCCCTGTCCGCCTTCCACCTGGAGAAGGACCGTGCGGAGAAGGCGATCGAGGCGCTGAACGCCGCCCTGAAGTCGGCCCCGGACGACGAGCGCCTGTGGCACGAGCTGCTGCGCGCCGCCCATGCCACCGGCGACCCCGACCGCGTCCGGTCGCTCGCGGCCGACCTGCTCGGCCGCAGCGGCGCCCGGGGCCTGCCGCCGCGCACCGAGGCGCTGCTCGACGAACTCCTGCCGAGCTGGCGCGAGGGCGCCGCGGCCGCCGGATGAGCGACGACCTCGCGCTGATCGCCGTCGCCGCGCTGTGGGGCGCGGCGACCGGTCTGCTGCTGCCCCGCGCCGCCTACCGGTTCGCCGCCCCGGCGGGCGAGGCGTGGCTGACGCACTGTCCCGGCGGCCACCCGGTCCGGGGCTGGCTCGGACCGGCACGGTGCCGGGACTGCGCCAGGACACGCCCTGGACCCGCGTACGGCCCCGGCGCCCTGCTCCTGCCGGTCGTCACCGCCGCCGTGTGCGCCGCGCTCGCCGCCGCCACCGGCACCAGGCCCGAACTCGGCGCCTGGCTGCTGCTCGCGCCCGTCGGGGTGCTGCTCGCGGTCGTCGACTTCCGGGTACGGCGGCTGCCGGACCCGCTGACGCTGCCCCTCGCGGGCGCCGCCCTGGCCCTGCTCGGCCTCGCCGCCCTGCTGCCCGAGCACGCGGGCCACTGGCTCACCGCGCTCTACGGCGCCCTCGCGCTCTGCGCCGGATACTTCGCGCTGTTCCTCATCAACCCCGCGGGCATGGCCTTCGGGGACGTGAAACTGGCCCTCGGGGTGGGGGCGACCCTCGGCTGGTACGGCTGGCCGACGGTGATGCTGGGCACCTTCGCCGGCTTCGTCCTCGGCGCGCTGTACGCCGGTGTCCTGGTCGTCGCCGGGCGGGCGGGGCGCAAGTCGGCCATCGCGTTCGGTCCGTTCCTCCTCGCGGGTGCCTTCGTCGGCCTGCTGGCAGGGGCCTACGCGGCCTGAGGTCGGGCGGGTGCGGCCCCTGGCGTAGGCTGGTTCGGTCCGTCCACAACCCTTGACGAAAGGGCCGCCCGGTGACCGAGAAGGCCGACCTCCAGTCCGTGCTCGACCGTGCCGCAGCGGGCGGACGCATCACGCCCGAAGAAGCGCTCGTCCTCTACCGCGACGCCCCGCTGCACGCGCTGGGCGCCGCCGCCGACGCCGTTCGCCGCCGTATGTACGCGGGCACCGAGCACATCGCGACGTACATCATCGAGCGCAACATCAACTACACGAACGTGTGCGTCACGGCGTGCAGGTTCTGCGCCTTCTACGCCGCCCCCAAGGACACCGCCAAGGGCTGGACCCGCGACCTCGACGACATCCTGCGCCGGTGCGCGGAGACCGTGGAGCTGGGCGGCACCCAGATCATGTTCCAGGGCGGGCACCACCCCGACTACGGCGTCGAGTACTACGAGAAGCACTTCGCCGCCATCAAGAAGGACTTCCCGCAACTCGTCATCCACAGCCTGGGGGCGAGCGAGGTCGAGCACATGGCCCGGATCTCCAAGGTGACGGTCGAGGAGGCCATCACCCGGATCCACCAGGCCGGTCTCGACTCCTTCGCGGGCGCCGGCGCCGAGCTGCTGCCGGAGCGGCCGCGCAAGGCCATCGCCCCGCTCAAGGAGAGCGGCGAGCGCTGGCTGGAGATCATGGAGATCGCGCACGGGCTGGGCGTGGAGTCCACGTCCACCATGCTCATGGGCACCGGCGAGACCAACGCCGAGCGCATCGAGCACCTGCGGATGATCCGCGAGGTGCAGGACCGCACGGGCGGCTTCCGGGCGTTCATCCCGTACACCTACCAGCCCGAGAACAACCACCTGAAGGGCCGTACGCAGGCCACGCTCTTCGAGTACCTGCGGATGATCGCGATCGCCCGCCTGTTCCTGGACAACGTCCGGCACATCCAGGGCTCGTGGCTCACCACGGGCAAGGAGGCCGGCCAGCTGTCCCTGCACTACGGCGCCGACGACCTCGGCTCGATCATGCTGGAGGAGAACGTGGTCTCCTCGGCCGGTGCCAAGCACCGCTCCAACCGCATGGAGATCATCGACCTGATCCGCAAGGCGGACCGGGTGCCGGCGCAGCGCGCGACGACCTACGAGCACCTCGTCGTGCACGACGACCCGGCGAACGACCCGGTCGACGAGCGGGTGATGTCCCACATCTCGTCCATCGCGATCGAGGGTGGCACGGCCCACCCCGAGCTGAAGCTGCTGGCCTCCAACTAGAGCGGACCAGGCTTTCCGTGCTGACACTTCATGTCGCCGAGCAGTCGCCCGAGGCGGCGGTCCTGGTCGACGGGGCGTCCGTCGCCGCCGTCGGCCCCCACCAGGAACTGGCCGTCGCCCACCCGGGGGCGAAGGTGCGGCACTGGCCCGGCATCCTGACGCCGGGACTGCTGAACCCGTACGGCCCGGAGCTGCTGGAGGCCACCTACCACCCCGATCCGCGCGAGGCCGACGCACTCGGTACCGAGCCGATCGGCGGGGAGCAGGCCCGGCGGATCTTCCGCAGCGACCCCGCACGCCTCGGCGCGAGCGCGCGGCGCGGGATCCAACGGCTGCTGGCGCACGGCACGGTGGCGGTGGCCGGGGAGCTGCGGTCGCGGGCCGTGGCCGACGCGGTGCGCAGGGCAGGGCTGGCGATCGGACAGCGGCCGGACCGGCTCCCGGGCCCGGCGGCGCTGTCCCCGACCCCGCTGATCCTGCTGCCGAGGCTGGTGCCGGGCGGTCCCGCCCGGTTCGCCGTGTTCGACGTCGCGGACCGCGCCGAACTGGTCCGGCGCGGCGCCGGTACCTGCGTGGCGACCGTGATCGGCGGCCGGCTGGTGTACCGCGGCCGCTGACCGGCTACGCGGTGCCCGCCAGCGCTCGCGCGAAAGCCCCCGAACCCTGCTTCACCCCACTGCAGTCGGTCGCCGCCTCGTCCCTCGTGGGGTTCCCGCCCGCGCACTGCCGGTCGCGGAACGCCGCCCACATCGACACCCAGCCGATCTCCTTCTCCTCGGCGAACTTCCTCACCCGGTCCGCGTCGGAGAGCGTGAACGTCTCGCCCGCCACGTCGTTGACGCCGATCATCGAGGTGAGCGCCATGCCCCGCCAGGCGTCCGAGTCGGACAGCCCGAAGACCTTCTTCAGCTGGCCGTGGGTGGCCCTGGCCGACGTGAGCGCGTATTCGCCCATGTCGCCGTCGTACGACTCGCCGTAGTTCATCGTCATGATGTCGACGGTGGAGACCTTTACGTCCCGCTCGTTCGCGGACTCCAGCAGCGCGAGGCCGTCGGCGTCAAGTCCGGACGGCATCACGGGCAGGGTGAACGTGACCTCCAGGTCCGGGCGTTCGCGTTGGAGCAGGGCTACCGCCTCGGAACGTCGGGCCACCGAGGCGGAGTCGGCGAGCGTGGCGCCCTCGATGTCGAAGTCGGCCTGCGCGGAGCCCGCCGCGTCCAGCGCCTTGCCGTAGGCCGCCGCCAGCGCGGGCGCGCTGTGGCAGGCGCGCGCCAGCTCCGTGCCGGACGCGCCGCCGAAGGAGACGCGGACCGTGGCGCCGCCCCGCTTCAGCCGTGCGATCCGGGACTTCACCGCCGCACTGGTGACGGAGGCCGTGCCGTCCCACGCCGGGGTGCAACCGCTGCCGTCGGAGATCACGAAGGCCAGGTTGTACGTCGCCGGGGAGCCCGAGGCGTCCGACCCCGAGGCGTCGGTGGCGCTGACATAGGGGGCGTACGACGTGACCGGGTGCGTCGGTTCCGTCGGCTGCTTCGGCGGCTTCGACTGCCGCGACTCCTTCGGATCCGTCGGTTTGGCCGACGTCGTGTCCGGTGCGGAGCATCCCGTGGCGGCCAGTAGGAACACGCAGCTGGATAAGGCCGCGGAGATTGTGGAGATCGCAGAGATCAGGGATTTCCTCATTGCGCCGGATCCTCTCAGAAAACCTCCCGGAAAACGTCTCGGGAAAAGGACCTGCCACAATGAGTGAGTGACCCGCGCATCTTTGGACAAGCAGCCGCACGAAGTCGCCTCGATGTTCGACAACGTGGCGGAACGGTACGACCTGACGAACGACGTGCTGTCACTCGGCCAGGACCGGCGCTGGCGCAAGGAGGTCGCGAGCGCGGTCGACGCGCGTCCCGCGCAGAAGATCCTGGACCTGGCGGCCGGCACGGCCACCTCGTCGCTGCCCTTCGCGCAGACCGGCGCCCATGTCGTGCCCTGCGACTTCTCCCTCGGCATGCTCCAGGTCGGCAAGCGACGCAACCCCTGGCTGCCGTTCACGGCCGGTGACGCCACGCGGCTGCCGTTCAAGGACGACACCTTCGACGCGGTGACGATCTCCTTCGGGCTGCGCAACGTGCAGGACACGGATGCCGCGCTGCGCGAGATGTACCGGGTCACCCGGCCCGGCGGGCGGGTGGTGATCTGCGAGTTCTCGCACCCCACCTGGGCGCCCTTCCGCACCGTCTACACCGAGTACCTGATGCGCGCGCTGCCGCCGGTCGCCCGCGCGGTCTCGTCCAACCCGGACGCCTACGTCTACCTCGCCGAGTCCATCCGCAGCTGGCCCGACCAGCCCGCGCTGGCCGGGCGGCTGCGCGAGGCGGGCTGGTCGAAGGTGGCCTGGCGCAACCTCACCGGCGGAGTGGTGGCCCTGCACCGGGGCTTCAAGGAGAGCTGATTCCCGAGCCGGTCCCCGAGCTGGTCCCCGGCGGAAGCGGCCGGGTGAACAGACTCCCGTGCGCGCCCGCCCCGGCCTCCGGTGCCCTGCCCGGCGCGGCGTGGCGCAGGCCGTACCAGAGGACCGACTGGTTCGAGGTGATCACCGGGACGCCCAGTTCCCGCTCCAGCGGGACGACGGCCCCGTGGGCCGGGAAGCCGCTACCCGGCACCAGGATCCCGTCCGGGCGCGGGAAGTCCGGGTCGTGGAAGGCCCGGACCGCCTGGCGGTGCACCTCCGCCGGGTCGACGGTCCAGTGGGCGCCCTCGTCGAAGGCGTTGTAGCGGGGTATGCCGTCCCACTCCGGGCCCAGGGCGAACTGAACCTGACGGGACTGCTCCACGCCGACCTCGCCCAGGTACTTCTCCGTGGCCCGGAACGTCGGCTCGGTGAACCACGGCGGCATCACCAGCAGCGGTCGGCGCATGCCCGACGCCCGCAGGGCCGCCGTGATGGCCGTCGCCGCGGTGTACACGGGCACGCCGTGCGCGTGCGCGCCGGCCGCCGCGACGAACTCGGCCTCGAAGCCGGGACCCCCGAAGAAGCTGCTCGAACCGAAGCAGAGCGCGATGCTCTGCGCGCCCAGCCGGCCCAGCTGGTCCAGGCCGCGGACGACGTCCGGCGCGTTCGCGAGGGCGCCGGCGGGGCTGCCGACGTACTCGGTGTCGGCGGGCCGGGGGCACTCGAAGCGGGCGGTGTGCACCGACACCCCGTCGGGCGCCATCCGCCAGATCTCGGTCTCGGGCACGGGGTCGTTGTGGATGACCAGGATGCCCAGCCGGGCGGCGAGGGCGACCATCAGCACTCACCCGCCGTGGCCGTGGCCGGGAGCGGCTCCGCAAGCGCCTCCGGCTGCTCGGCGGCTGTCCGCGTACCGGGTCCGAAGCCGATCCACGCGAGCGCCGCGCCGATCACCGCGACCGCACCCGCCAGCAGGAACGCGGTACGGAAGGTGCCGTCGTCGGGGTGCGTGCCCAGCACCAGGACCAGGGCGGCCACGCCGAGGGCGCCTCCCGCGTACTGCGTGGTGGTCATGAGCGCCCCGGCCACGCCCTGGTTGCGGTCGTCCACGTCACGCGTGCCGCCGACGAACATCGAGGTGTAGATCATGCCGTGGCCGAGTCCGCTGACGGCCATCCCGGGCAGCATCGCCACGAGGTATCCGTGGTGATGGGCGGAGAGACCGAGCAGCGTGAGCCCGGCCGCACCGACGGCGAACGCCAGCGTCAGACAGCGACGCACACCGAGGACCCCGACCAGCTTTCCGGCGATCATGTTCCCGAAGGTGATGCAGGCGGCGAGCGGCAGGAACGCGATGCCGGCGGCGAGCGGCGTGTAGCTGCGGCCGTTCTGCAGAAGCAGCGTCACCAGGTAGAACTCGACACCCGCCACGCTCGCCATGTACAGCGCGGAGGAGCCGCAGCCCATGAGGAGGCTTCGGGTGCGGCGCAGCACCGGGTCGACCAGCGGCTGTCCGCTGCTCCGCTCGCGCACCGCGAACAGCACCAGCAGGACGGCTCCGGCGAGGAAGCTGGCCAGCGTCAGCGGGTCGGTCCAGCCGGTGTCGGCGGCCAGGGTGAGGCCCAGCACCGAGACGAGGACCGTCGCGGTGCACAGCACGGCGTTGAGCACGTTGAGCGCGTTGGTACGGCTCCGCTCCGTCCGGCCGGGCAGGAACCGGGGGGCGGCCAGTGCGCAGAGCACCGCGAAGGGCAGGTTCACGAAGAACGTCCAGCGCCAGGAGAGGCTGGTCAGCAGGCCGCCTATGACCACGCCGGCGGCCAGCCCGCTGGCGCCGACCGTGCCCCACACGGCGAGCGCCCGGGTGCGCTCCCGGCCGGGCGGGAACGTCGTGTTCACCAGGGCCAGGATCGACGGCTGGAGACAGGCCGCGGCGACGCCCTGGGCACCGCGGGCGACCAACAGCAGGGCGGCGTTCGCCGCGATGCCGCCCAGCAGCGAGGCGATGCCGAAGAGCACGAGCGCGGCCATGAACAGCTTGCGGGCGCCGACCCGGTCACCGACCCGGCCGCCGACGATGAGGAATCCGGCGAAGAACACGGAGTAGGCGCTGACCACCCACTGCATGGCGCTGCCGGACAGCTCCAGGCCGGAGCTGATGTCCGGCAGCGCGACGAAGATGACGGAGAAGTCGAGCGCGATGAGGAACTGGGCCGCGGAGAGGGTGATGAGGCCGCCGACAGGGCTGCGGGACGCCGTCGGCGTGGTGGATGTGGTCGGGAGAGGCATGGTGAGGTGACCGCCTGGTTCTGTAGAGGTAGAGGTCCCGGGTGGGGCGAGTCGGGCGAGTCGGGGGGGCGGAGGCCGGAAGGGGCGCAAGGGGCCGAGGTTGGGCTGGGGGGCCGAGGTGGGGTGGGGGACGAGATGGGCTGGGGCGGAGGAGCCGTCAGGCGGAGGCCGCGGCGGGGACCGCACTCGCGGCCGTGGCCGCACCCGTGGCCGTACCGGTGGGCAGAAGGCGGTCGAGCGCCCGCGTCAGCGCGTCGACGTTGTCCGCCACCAGTCCGGCCCCCGACCTGGTCAACTCCCGTACCGAGGCGACCCCGTAGGAGACGCCGATGGCGGACATGCCGGCCGTGGCCGCCATCCGCATGTCGTCGACGGCGTCGCCGACGACCACACACCGTCCCGGCTCCACGCCGACCGATCGGGCGGCGAGCAGCGCCAGGTCCGGGTGGGGTTTGCCGCGCGGCGCCATGCCGTGGCAGACGATCGCGTCGAACGCGTCGACGAGACCGGCGGGTTCGAGGAGTTCCAGGGCGCTGGGCCGGATCTTGCTGGTGCAGACGGCGGTCCGCACGCCCTGGGCCCGCAGCCGGCCCAGCAGCTCCGGTATGCCGGGGAAGACCAGGCCGGCGGCCCCCGGGACGACCTCCTCCCGGAACATCTCCCGGAAGAGCGCGACCGCGGCCGTCACCTCAGGGTGGTCCTCGGGGAGGCCGGTGAGCTGGGCGAACACGGCTCCGAGCGGTTTGCCGACGGTGGCGCGCACCTGGTCAGCCGGGACGTCCCCGTGGCCGGTCCGGGCCAGTACCCTGCCGAGCACCCCGGCGATGGCGCCGGGGGTGTCCAGCAGTGTGCCGTCGAGGTCGAAGAGGACCGCGGCGGGTCCCTGAGCGGTCATGCGCCCGCCCCGGCGTGCTCCGCGAGTTCGAGCGCCAGCTGCGTGGCGAACTCCCCGGCGAGGGTCGCGGTCGACAGCAGTACGGACCGGTTGGCGGCCGACGTACGCCCCTGGGTCGCCTGGGCGATCGCCTTGAGGAGGTACGGCGTGATCGCGGGGCCGGTGACGCCCGCGGCCCGCGCCTGGGCGGTGGCGTCCGCGAGGGCGGCCTCGATGTCGGCGGACGGGATGCCGTCCTGCTCGTGGATCGGGTGGGTGACCAGCGGCGAGGTGGTGTTCCCGGCCCGCCAGTGGGCGACGGCGACGGCGGCTATCTCGCGCAGGTCGTCGAGCCGGTGCGGGACGCGCACCCCGCTGCTGACGCTCAGGTAGGCGGGGAAGTCGTCGCAGCGGTAGCCGATCACCGGGATGCCCGCGGTCTCCAGCCACTCCAGGGTCCAGGCCGGATGCAGCATCGACTTGGCGCCCGCGCACACCACGGCCACCCGGCTGCGGGTGAACTGCACCAGGTCCGCCGAGATGTCGAAGGTGTCCGGTGCGTCACGGTGCACTCCGCCGATGCCCGCCACGGCGAACACCGGGATACCGGCCAGCTCCGCCGCCACCAGCGAGGAGGACACGGTGGTGCCGCCCGACCCGCGGCGCGCCAGGGTGATGCCGAAGTCCCGGGTGCTGACCTTGGGCACGGACGGGTCGGTGGCGAAGCGCTCCAGCAGCTCCTTGTCCATGCCCACCCGTATCCGCCCGTCGAGCAGGGCGATCCGGGCGGGTGTGGCGCCGGCCGCGCGGACGGCCGCGTCGATGTCCAGGGCCATGTCGAGGTTGGCCGGATACGGCAGCCCGCTGGGAATGGCGGAGGACTCCAGGGCGACGACCGGCCGGCCCTCGTGCAGGGCCTCGCGGACCTCCTCGTCGAAGTCCAGCAGACCGGGATCGGCGGCGGGCACGGTGCGGGTGGTGTTCACGAGGTCTCCTCGGGGTTCGGGGCGGACGGCGGTACGGCCTCGAGGGAGAGCGAGCCGCCGGAGACGGTGCGGGTTCCCTCCAGGAACCGGGGGTGGGCGCTGCGCATGGACGCCATCACGAACGCGTAGGGCAGGTCGTCGAAGGCGCCGTGATCCTTGAGGAACTCCATGGCGGCGCCGCTGCCGTGCGGGTGGTAGAGGCTGTCGGCGCTGCCGTCGAACTCCAGCGGCGCCATGCCGTAGAGCTTGCAGAGCACCTTGTTGAAGACCGGCGTGGCCTTCACCCAGCGGCCGTCCAGATGGATCTGGGTGAGCCCGTGGAAGAAGACGTCGCCGCCTATGTGCTCGATCAGGCGGGGCGAGGCGAGATGGTTGCGGACATCGCCGTACACCAGCCGGGAGGGGATGCCGAGTGCGCGTACGGCGGCGGCGAACAGGGCCGACTTGTGCAGGCAGAAACCGGACTTGGTGGTGGCGGTGCGGGACGCCTTCAGCCCCTCGTGGGACAGGTCGGCGCCGTACACCTCGTAGTGAACGGTGTCGCGCACCGCGTAGTACAGCTTGACGGCGTTGGCGCGGCGGTCGGCCGAGCGGTCGGCCACGACGTCGTCGATGAAGGTCTGCACCGCGTCCGACTCGTAGTCGAGGAACTCGGTGGGCGCGGTCAGCGCGTTGAGGGGACTGAGTGGGCTGGGCGAGCTGAGTGCATCCGTGGTCATGGGTACGTTTCCTGGTCAGAGGCCGAGGAGGCTGGCGATCCGGGTGCGCTGGATCTCGCTGGTCCCGGAGTAGATGGTCCCGGCGATCGAGTCGCGCAGTCCGCGTTCGACCCCGTGGGTGGTGAGCACCCCGCGTCCGCCGTGGATGCGGACCGCGTCCAGGGCGTTCTGGACGTTCGCCTCCGACACGACGGTCTTGGTGGCGGCGAGGTCGACGGCGGCGTCCTGGCTCGCCTCCACCTTGGCGCCGGTGTCGCGCAGCCATTTGCGGGCGGTCTCGGTGCGTATCTTCATGTCGGCGATCCGGTGGGAGATCGCCTGGTACTTGCCGATGGGCCGGCCGAACTGCGTGCGCTCCCTGGCGAACCGGACGGTCTCCTCCAGCCGGCGGGTCATCTCGCCGAGCGTGATGGAGAAGGAGAAGAGGACCTCCCGCTTCATGACGTGGTCCAGCACCAGGAACCCGGCCCCGTGCCCGCCGACCCGCTGGGTGACGGGAACCCGCAGGTTCTCGAAGGCGAGGGTGCCGACCGGGCTGGTGCGCAGCCCGATCTTGTCCAGGGCCGGGCCGGCCAGCAGACCGGGCGTGCCGGCCTCGACCAGCAGGCAGGTGAGCCCGAACGGCCCGGGGGCGCCGGTGCGGACGTAGAGCAGGAAGAGGTCGGCGACCGGGGCGTTGGTGATGAACATCTTCCCGCCGTCGACGACGTAGTGGTCGCCGTCGCGTACCGCGGTGGTGGAGATGTTCGTCGCGTCGGAGCCGCCGGACTCCTCGGTGATGGCGTGCGCGGTGATCAGATCGCCGGAGACGATCTTCGGCAGGTAGCGCTCCTTCAGTTCGTCGTCGCCGAACCGTTGGAGCGGCACGCCCACGGACACGATCTGTGTGGAGGCCGAGAAGGACAGGCCGGAGTCGTGCGACACGCGGCCCAGTCCTTCCAGGGCGGCCATGGTGTCGGTCAGGGACCGGCCGTGGCCGCCGTAGGCGGGGGAGAAGGGGGTGCGAAGGATCCCGGAGTCCTGGACGGCCGACCACTTGTCCCACGGGAAGGCGGCGGTGTGGTCCAGTTCGTCCAGATCGGCGTTGAGCCGGTCGGACCACGGGAGCATCAGCTCCGCGAGATCGGGCTGGAATGGATGATCGGACATGACTGTCCTCCTCTGAACGGGGCCGGAGCGGCTGTCAGTACTGGGAGAAGCCGTCCTCGGACAGGGTGTGCCGCTCGGTGCCGACGATCGGTGGGTTGAACACCGAGACCAGGTGCAGGTCCTCGTAGTCGGAGGCGACGAGGTAGTGCGGGTCGTGCTGGTCGAGGACGTAGATCGTGCCGGGCATGATCTTGTGCCGGGTGCCGTCCTTCTCGACGACCTCGCCGGAGCCCGCGACGCAGTAGCACGCCTCCAGGTGCTTGCGGTACTGGAGCGCGCTCGTGGTGCCCTGACGGACCAGGGTCACGGCGAAGGCGAAGCCCATCCGGTCGGCCTCGACGAGGAGCCGGTGGCTGGTGCCGTTGCCCCACTCGACGGGGGCGATCTCGTCCGTGGTGCGAGTGAACATGGGGATACTCCTTCGAGTGCTGTTCTGCTGTTTGTCTTTGTGGGGAGAGGGACGCGTCAGGCCGCGGCGGCCGCAGCGGGCGCGGAGTGACGGACGATCAGGTCGGTGATCGCGGCGATGGTCCGGAAGTCGTCCGGCCTGATCTCCAGGTCGTCCAGCGGCACCTGGTAGGCGGTCACGATGTGCGAGACCAGCCGGACCAGGCCCAGGCTGTCGATCACTCCGGAGCCGATGAGGTCGTAGTCGTCGGTGAGGTCCGCGGCGTCCTCGCCCGCCAGGTACTCGGCGGCGATGTGGTCACGGACGTCGTCTGCTATCTCGTTCGGGGTCATGTTGTCGTCGTCTCCTTCGTGCGGCCGGCCGTGTGGTCGGCCAGGCGGTCGGCCTTGATCCGGTTGCGGTCGGGCTTGCCGGTGGATGTGCGGGGCAGCGGCTGGTCGGTGATGTGGACGGAGGACGGAATGGCGTGCCGGGGCAGCCGGGCTCCGGCGTGGGCCCGCAGGCCGAGGCCGGTCAGCGCGGCGGCGGGGCGCCGGGTCACGCTGGCGTGCAGCCGGACTCCCGCCTGGTCGTCGGGCAGGGCGACGACGACCGCCTCGGCCACGTCGGGGTGGGCCTCGATGACGGACTCCACCTCCTGGAGGTTGGTCCGGATGCCGCGCACCTTGACCTGCCAGTCGGCCCGCCCCTCCAGACGCACCAGGCCGTCCTCGGCCCGGGTGACGAGGTCTCCGGTCCGGTAGTACGACCGGCCGTCGATCTCGGTGAACGCCTCCTCGTTCAGGGCGGCCCTGAGGTAGCCGTCGGTCTGGAACGGCGTCGACACGAGCAGCTCTCCGCCGCCGGGGCCGTCCAGCGGGTCGCCGTCGGCACCGACGACCAGCGTGCGTACACCGGGCAGCGGGCGGCCGATCGGCATCCGGTCCCGTACCGGGGTGCGGGACACCTCGTGGATGAACGAGTCGTTGGTCTCGGTGCAGCCGAACACGTTGTGCAGGCGTGCCGCGGGGAAGGCGGCGAACACCGGGGGCAGCAGGTCGGCGGGCATCGACTCGCCGGTGAAGACGGCCTGACGGACCGTGGGGTAGGGGCCCGTCGTGCCCGCCGAGTCCTCTGTTGTCTCGTTCAGGTGCTCGGTGAGCAGCCGGTGGAGCAGGGGCACGCCCTGGACGAAGCTCACGCCCCGGCCGGTCACCAGGTCCCGCAGCCGTCGGGCGTCGGTGGCGTGCTCCTTGCCGACGAGGACGACCTCGGCACCGAGGCGCAGGAAGGTCCAGACGTCCAGGAGCGCCAGGTCGAAGTTGAGGGGGGCGTAGGAGAGGGCGACGTCGTCGCCGGAGAGTCCGAACGCGTCGGCCGCCCAGTCGGCGAACGCGGTGAAGCCGTCGACGGGGATGGGCACGATCTTCGGGGTTCCGGTCGAGCCGGAGGTGGTCAGCAGGAGCCGGGTGCGGGCCGGATCGGCGACCGTGAACCCCGTCGCCTCGTCCTCGTCGGGCTCGATCGGCTCGACCGACAGCGCGCCCTGCTCTCCGGCGTGGAGCAGCTGGCGGGCACGGGCTTGCCGGGAGAGCCGGCCCAGCGCCTCGGCGCCGAGGTCGGGCGAGGGGACGAGCGCGACCAGCCCCTGGCGGAACACCGCCAGCAGCAGGGCAACGGTCCCTGGTGTCTTGTGCCCCGGGACGCAGACGGTGTCGCCCGGTGCGAGGCTCAGTCGCCCCAGCCGGTCGGCGAACGTCCGTGTGAGGTCGTCCAGTTGCTGGTAGGTGACGCTGAGATGGCAGCAGGAGAGTGCCACCCGGTCGGGATGTTTCTCGCGGTGCGTGCCGACGGCGTCGGCGAGGTGTGGTGACGGCATGGACGCCCCCAGGAGGGTTGGGCCGGTTGGACGGGATCCCGGCGCGCATCGGTCGCTCCGCTGCCGGAGCCCGGTGCCGGGCGCTGAACACGTTCATCACTGTGTGGAGCGGGCCGGGGGCGTCACAAGCGCCGCCCCGGATCCTCGTCAGGTCCGGCGGAGTCCGTCAGGTCGCCGTTCCCGGCCGGGATCCGCGAGGGCCGGACGGGGGCCCGGTGCGGGCCGTTGAGCAGGAGTTCAGGCCCGGTGGTGGTGGCCGGACCACCTCCCGGGAGCCGTCCGGGAGCCCTTCGTGCGCCGTGTCGCGACCGGCCGTGGTGGTCCGGCCACCATCGCGGACGCATACGGGGTTCCCGCGGCACCTCCACCGGGCGGCGGACGGCTCGGCAAGGTGGGACGCGTCAAGGAGTCAGCGGGCGAGAGGCAGGCGTGACCGTGAGCAGAGCCGTCTTCAGCGGACCCGGGGCCGACCACGCGTGGGCCGACGTCCACCAGCCGGCGGACCGTGTCGCCGAGTTGTCCGCCGCCCTGTTCCCCCAGGCCCTGCGCAGGAAGGACCAGCGCTGGTGGGCCGAACAGTATGTGCGCGGGCTGCTCGCGGCCGACGGCCGCAAGTCGGTGCGCCGGATCGCCGCCGCCGTCGGCGGCGGGGCCGCCGAGCAGAGCCTGCACCACCTCATCGCCGACTCCACCTGGGACTGGTCGCCGATGCGGGAGGAGCTGGCCCGCTTCCTCCAGGGCGCGATGCCGCCGTCCGCCTGGGTGGTCCAGCCGATGGCCATTCCCAAGGTCGGCGAGCACTCGGTGGGCGTCGGCCGGCAACTCGTGCCGCGCCCCGGACGGCCGGACAACGGGCAGCAGGCGTTCGGTCTCTGGTTCGCCTCCGAACAGGCCGCGGCCCCGGTCAACTGGCGGCTGCACCTGCCGGGCGGCTGGGTCCGGGACGCGGAGCGGCGGCGCCGGGCGGACATTCCCGACGGGGTCGGCGAGGAGACCTTGGAGGAGTGCGCGGCGGCGGTCGTGCGGTCCACGCTCAAGTGGCGGGTGCCGCGCCGCCCGGTGGTCCTGGGGGCCGCGGGTCCCGATCTGGGCGCGACGGTACGGCGCTTCCAGGCGTCCGGGGTGCCGCTGCTGGTGCGGATCTCCGGCGGCACCGCGCTGACCGTGACCGAGCCGTCGTCGCCCGGATTCGGCGCGGGGCGGCTGAGCGCCCAACGGATCACCGACTCGGTACGGTCACTGCGCCGCCCCGTGCGCTGGTCCGACCCGCTGAGCGGCACGCCGGTCGTACGCGACTCGCTGGTGGTGGCCGTCCGGGTGGCGCTGCCCGGGGCCGCCGGAGACGACGGACGGTCCGGTCTGCTGCTCGGGGAGTGGGGCGATCCCCGGCGGCCGCCGACCGAGTTCTGGCTGACCGATCTGGACCGCGCGCCGGTGCCGGTCCTGCTGCGGCTGGCCAAGCTGGCCCGGCGGGTGGCCCGCGACTGCGACACGGCGGGGGAGCAGGCGGGGCTACGGGACTTCGTGGGCCGCTCGTTCAAGGGCTGGCACCGGCACACCACGCTGGCCTCGGTCGCCTACGCCGCCCGGACCCTGACCGACGCGGACGACGACACGTTCGACCTCCTGGAGGCGCGCAGCGCCTGACCGGGCGCCGTGGGCGCGGCCGTCGTACGCGGATCGCCGTACGCGGACCCGCCCCTCCCGGACGCCGTGCTCAGCTGTCGTCGGTGCCCGCCAGCAGGTGCCGGGTGCGGTGCAGCCGCAGCGCGAGCTGCACCTCAAGAGCCTGCGCGGGCTCCTGCCAGTGGGGGCCCAGCAGGTCGGTGATCCGCTCCAGCCGCCGCGAGACCGTGTTCGGGTGGACGTGGAGCAGCTCCGCGGCCCGGGTGGGACTGCTGCCGGAGACGAAGTAGGCCTCCAGCGTCCGCAGCAGCTCGGTCGACTGCTGGTGGTCGTAGTCCAGTACGGGCCCGACCGCCGAGGCGACGAACTGCCCGACGTCCTGCTGCTCGGACAACAGCAGCCCCAGAAAACCCAGTTCCCTCGGTGACGCCGTACCTCCCGTGCCGCCCAGCGCGGTGAGCGCGTCCAGGCAGCGCTGGGCCTCCTGGTAGACGCGTCTGATGTCGTCGGGCGCGGTGGTCGGACCGGCCGCACCGCCGGTCACCGGATGCCCGAGCACCGTGGACAGCTCCCGTTGCACCGAGCGGGCGGCGCCGGCCGGGTCGTTGCCCGGCAGCAGGAGCACGATGTGACCGCCGTCGACGTACTTGAGACCGGACAGCCGGTGCGCGTACGACGAGGCCCAGGCGTTGGCCCGGCTCTGCGAACCGCCCTCGGGGCGGACCACGACGATCACGTGCGGCTCGGTGAGGTCGACCGCGAGGCGGCGGCCCCGGGCGGCGAGCTGACCCGGCGGCAGCTGGGAGACATGGAGCAGGTCGTGCAGCAGCTCGTCCCTGACGTGGCCCTCGGCCACGGCCGTACTGCGCTGCATCAGCAACTGCACGGCCACGGCCTGGGCGACCAGCCCCAGCAGCTCCTCCTGGGCCTCGCACGGGGGGCGCGTGGCGCGCAGCACCAGCGTGCCGAGGCTCTCCGTGCCTCCGGTGACCGGGCACGCCGACAGCACGCCGCCCGCTCCGTCGTCGCACCGGACGGGTCCGCCCGCGGCGTGCGCGTCCAGGCAGATCCGGTCGAGAGGGGAGGCGAGGGGGAAGTCCTCCGTGCGGCCGGAGACGCGCCCGGAAGCCCGGTCGGACACGCGGCGGGATCCGGCGCCCCCGGCCTCCGCCGCGGTGTCCGGGAAGTCCTCGGGGCCGGGGAAGTCCTCGGTGCGCGCGAGGTCCTTGCCGATCGTGTCGCGCACCAGCAGCGCGCCGCCCAGTGCGGCGGACGCCCGGTCCACCAGAGTGGTCAGTTCACCGCCGCCGAGCGCCAGTTCGATCAGCTCCCGGTGGATGCCGGACAGCTTGCGCACGGTGGCGGAGGAGTCCATGGCGTCGGAGACGTCGCCGGTCAGCTCCGCGACCTCGGTCCGGGTCCGCTCCAGCAGCCGGGTCCGCTCGATGGCGACGGCCGCGAGGTCGGCCAGCGAGGTCATCAGGGAGATCTCGTTGGGCAGGAAGTGCCGTACGTTGCGGTCCGCGACGTAGAGCACGCCCAGTCCGGAGTGCTCGTGACGCAGCGGGACGGCCATGATCGCCCGCAGCCCCTCGGAGCGCACCACGTGGTCGATGGCCTCGTTGCGGACGAAGCTGTCGTCCCGCAGGTAGTCGGGGGTCCAGAAGGGGGCGGATCGATTTTGCGCGAGTTCGCCGACCCCGCCGCCGAACGGCACCTGGAACCCGACGGTGATCGCCGAGGCGTGTCCGTCGGAGGCCCGGACGAGGGATGCCCCGTCCTCGCCCGGCAGGCTCACCCACGACATGTCCAGGCCCATCAGCAGCCGGGCCCGGCGGGTGATGACGGCCAGCAGGGTGTCCAGGTTGTACGAGTGGGTCAGGTCGCGCGCGGTGTCGACCAGCGCGGACAGCCCGGCCTCGCGCTGCTGGCGGCGCGCGAACAGCTGTCTGACCTCCAGGGAGCGGTCCTTGGCCGCGACGAGCCGGGCGAGTTCCTCCCCGGCGGCGCCCGCTTCGGCCGCCTGCCGGGCCAGTTCCTCGAAGTGCTCCGCGGGTGCCTCCCGGGCCAGCAGTTCGAGCATGGCCAGCGCGTACCTGCCGAGCGATACCTCACCGGGTAATCCCTCACCGGTCAGCACGCTGTGCTCCCCCAAAGGGCAGATGGACTGAAAAAATGGTGATCGCAAGGTAATTGAGTGGTTTCCGATTGGTCAACAAGCGACTCGCCGCAGCGGAGGCGAAAGCCCAGGTCATCGGCGCGCACGGTGATGTGATCACCTTCCTGTGAGCAAGTGGTGTCGTCGGAGCACCTTCCGCTGTGTCGCCGCTGCCCAGCACGCTCGGTACGACGGCATCGCACCGTGCGACGCCGCTGAGCCGAACGGATCGGGTGGGGACTCATGCCGCACACACCGCAGGTGCAGGACTACCGGCGTTCGCTGGAACGCAGCCGACAGTCCCTCGGCCGCGCGGACCGGCCCGCCGTCTTCTCCCTGGCCGGCCGGCAGTGGGATCTGCTGGACGAGGTGTTCGCACCGGTGTACTCCCCGTCGACCGGTGTCGCCCTGGACTTCCTCGGGCTCACCGAGCCCGTCGGCGGCGACCGGTCGCACCGGGGCTCGTTCCTGGAGATCGGCTGCGGCACGGGCGTCATCGCGGTGACCGCCGCCCTGGCCGGTCACGGTCCGGTCGTCGCCTCGGACATCAACCCCCGGGCGGTACGGAACGCGGCCGGCAACGCCCGGCGCCACGGGATGACGGACCGGGTCCGAACCGTGCACGGCGACCTGTTCTCCGGGCTCGGCGACGACGAGCGGTTCGACACCGTGTTCTGGAGCTCCAACTACGTACTGGGCCCCGACCACTACGAGTACCGGTCGGTCCACGAGCGCGCCTACGTCGACGCGGGATACCGGTCCCACCGCCGCTACCTGGAGCAGGCGCCGCACCGCACGACACCCGGCGGGCGGGCGCTGCTGCACTTCAGCAGCCGCGGCGACCGGCGGCTCCTGGCCGGCATCGCCGAGCAGACCGGCCGCGAGCTGCGCGTGCTGAGCAGCTGTCAGGTCCGGGAGGGCGAGTACGGCAACGATGTCGTCGAGCACCAGCTCCTCCAGATCGTGCCCACCACCTGATCGGCCCGCCAGGGCAAGGAGAGACCGAGGGACCGGCCTTCCATGCGCATACTGCTCGTCGACAACCACGACTCGTTCACCTACAACCTCGTCCACCAGCTCGCGCGCGTCACCGGCGAGGAGCCGACCGTCGTCCGCAACGACGACCCGAACTGGCATCCCGCGATGCTGGCGGACTTCGACGGGGTGGTCATCTCGCCGGGACCGGGAACCCCGGAACGCGCCGCGGACTTCGGCATCTGCCGGGAGATCATCGAGCGGACCGAGCTGCCGCTGCTCGGCGTCTGCCTGGGGCACCAGGGCATCGGGCTGTTGCACGGGGCGCGTGTCGGACGTGCCCCCGAGGTGCGGCACGGGCGGACCTCACCGGTGCTGCACGAGGGCAACGGCCTGTTCGCGGGCCTGCCTTCACCGTTCGAGGCGGTGCGCTACCACTCGCTCGCGGTGACCGGCCTGCCGCCGCACCTGGAGGTGACGGCCTGGACACCGGACGGGGTGGTGATGGGCCTGCGCCACCGGGAACGACCGCTGTGGGGCGTGCAGTTCCATCCCGAGTCGATCTGCTCGGAGTACGGCGACGAACTGCTGGCCAACTTCTGCGACCTGGCCCGCACGGGCGACGGCCACCACCGCGGAACCGTCGAGCTCCGGCTCCCGTCCGCCACGGCAGTCCCGGCCGCCTGGACCGCCACGGCAGTCCCGGCCCCGGCGACCACCCCGGCAACCCCGGCTGCGGCGAGCGTCCCGGCAGGCCTGGCCGTCCCGGCTGCGGCGAGCGCCCCGTCCGCCACGGCAGTCCCGGCCGCCCGGACCGCCACGGCAGCCCCGGCCGAGGTGACGACTTCGGCAGCCTCGGTTGCGGTGACCGTCCCGGCTGGCCTGGCGGTCCCGGCTGCGGTGACCGGCCCGGCGGCTCTGGCCGTCCCTGCCGCGGTGACGACCCCGGCTGTCCCGACCGCCTCGACCGTCCCGGCCGCCCCGGCTGTCCCGACCGCCTCGACCGGCCCGGCTGCCCTGGCCGTCCCGGCTGCGGCGACCGCCCCGGCCGTCCCGGCCACCCCGCCCCCCGCGACCGGGACAGCCGTCCCGCCCCCCGCTCGGTCCCTCCGTGTGTTCGCCGTCCAGGTGCCCACCCCGTGCGACGACGAGACGCTCTTCCAGCGGCTCTTCTCCGACGGCGACCACGCCTACTGGCTGGACAGCAGCCGGCGCGACGGCCAGGGCCGGTTCTCGGTCATGGGCGACGCCTCCGGTCCGCTGGCCCGGGTGGCGTCGGCCGACGTGTCCGTCGGCACCGTCACCGTGCGGTCGGCGACGTCCGAGGAGATATTCGAGGGACCGTTCCTGGACTGGCTCGACCGCGACCTCGCCGCCCTGGACGTCGAGGTACCGCCGCTGCCCTGTGACTTCGCCCTCGGCTGGACCGGCTACCTCGGCTACGGACTCAAGGCGGAGTGCGAGGGACCGGCCGGCCACCGGGCCGAGGAACCCGACGCCGTGATGGTCTTCGCGGACCGGGCCCTCGTCCTCGACCACGAGACCGGCACGACCCATCTGCTGGCCCTCGCCGAGCACGACGACACGCGGACCGCCCGCGACTGGCTCGACGACACCGCGCGGCGGCTCGCCGGACTCACCGGCACCGTCCCGGCGCCGCCCCCCGGACCGCCCGCCGGGCTCGGGGAACTGCGGCTGCGCCACAGCCGGGAGGGCTACCTCCGTCTCATCGACGCGTGCCAGGCCGAGATCGCCGCCGGGGAGAGCTACGAGATCTGCCTCACCAACATGGCCGAGGTCCGGGGCACCCTGGACCCCTGGCAGGGGTACCGCTTTCTGCGGCGGAGCAGCCCCGCCCCGTTCGGCGCCCTGCTCCAATTCGGCGAGCTCTCGGTGCTCTCCACCTCCCCCGAGCGGTTCCTGCGGATCTCGGCCGACGGCGTGGCCGAGTCCAAGCCCATCAAGGGGACCCGTCCGCGTGGCCGTACCCCCGAGGAGGACGCCGCCCTCGCCGCCGACCTGCGCACCCACGAGAAGGACCGCGCCGAGAACCTGATGATCGTGGACCTGGTCCGCAACGACCTCGGCCGGTGCGCGGACATCGGCACCGTGCGCGCCGACCCCGTCTTCGCCGTGGAGAGTTACGCCACCGTGCATCAGCTGGTCAGCACGGTGACGGCCCGGCTGCGCCCGGACAGCAGCCCGGTGCGCTGCCTGCGCGCGGCCTTTCCGCCGGGATCGATGACCGGCGCGCCCAAACCGCGCACCCTGGAGATCATCGACCGTATGGAGAACGGCCCGCGCGGGGTGTACTCCGGTGCCATCGGATACCTGTCCCTCTCCGGTGCCGCCGACTTCAGCGTCGTCATCCGCACCGCCGTCGTCACCCCCGGCCGGCTGCGGTACGGCGTGGGAGGCGCGATCGTCGCGCTGTCCGAACCGGCGGAGGAGTTCGAGGAGACCGTCGTCAAGGCGGCTCCGCTGCTTGCCCTGACGGGTACCGGGTTCTCGGACCCGCGGGACGCTGTGCCGGCATCCGTGCGATGAGACCGGCGGCCCGGTACCGCCAGGCGGACCGGGCCGCCAGCAGTTCCGCGGTGACGTCGTCCAGGTCCGCGTCCCGCTGCGCGAGCTCGCGCAGCACCCGCGCGGACTGCTCGTGACGCCCCATCAGGGTGTCGCCCTCCAGCCGGTCCCCGCGCGCCGCCGTCTCCACCGTCTCCGTCGTCATCACATGGCCGGTGTTCCAGCTGACCAGGGACCGCACCTGCTCGGGGCGGGTGCCCGCCCACAGCAGCATCGGCGGACGGCTGCCGGACGCGCGCAGGGCCTGCCAGCGCTCACCGGCCAGCGACGTCTCACGCTGCCAGTACAGGAGCCGCGCGGTGGCCAGGCCCGCCGTGTCGCGCAGTTCGCGCGCCGCGTCGCCGGAGAAGCCGTTGAGACGGGCGTTCACCTCGGCGTCGAGTGCCCCGAGGTCGCAGGAGGCGGCCGTGCCAAGGGGCGCCAGATCCATGCCCCGCGCCCGGGCCCGCTCCAGACCCGCGCACTGGAACTCCAGGACGGCGCGGTACTGCCGCACCGAGAAGACCAGGGTGGACTCGACGCCGATGCCCTCGGCCAGGCACCGGGTCGTGGCGTCCATCCCGGCCCAGGTCGCCGGGACACCGACCAGCAGGTTCGGCCGGTCCACCCCGCTGCGCAGCACCCGCGCCGCCGCCACCCACGCTTCCGGGTCGTCGGCCCCGTCGAAGGCGGCCGCGGCGACGGCCACGACGCCACCGCAGGCCCGCAGCGCGTCACACGCCGCCCGTACCGCGACCAGGGGCGTCCCCGGTGCCATCCGGATGCCGCGAAACCCACTGCGCACCGCGTCGAGCACCGGAGGCTGCTCTTCCGGACACGCCGCCCACCAGGGCGAGACTCCTTCGGCGGCGAGTTCTTCGAGGAGTCCGAGAGCTTCAGCCGTCATCATCCCTCGACGCTATGCCGGACGGCCCGGACCGGTGACCACCAAGCCCAGAGGCTGTCAAGTCTCCACGGAATCTGTCAGGTGGGGCCGGCCCCGGCGGCCCGGCCCCGGCGGGCCGCCGGACGTCTCAGCGGTCGATCATCTCGAACGCGTCACCGGGCCGGTCGAGTTCGCGGTGCGTCCCGCCGTGGGGCGGCCGCGGTTCGCGCGGTTCGCGCACCCCTCCGCCGCCGTCGTCGCCGAAGTCGAACCACACGTACACCAGCGAGTCCCGTGGCACCTCGGCGCCGGGCCGCGGGTACTGCCGTACGACGTAGTCGACGACGGTGAGATGGAAGTCGGGCCGGTCCGGCGCGTTGAGGGAAAGGCCCCAAGTGCGGGCCGTGCGGCGCGCGTCCACGGCCATCAGGCCGACCAGGCGAGGCACGCGAGTTTCGGGTGTTATGCGCACAGATGTCACCCCCAGCGGTACTGGCAGAGTAACTCCGGCGTGCCCCGCCCGGAAGCGTTCGCTGTCTTTCTGTGACAGTCAACTACCCTGAGTCACAGGTCGAGTCGGTAGCAGTGCCCCTCCCGTGACTCCCGCCCCGCCCGCTCCGGCGTCACGAACACCTCCGCGCGACGCATCCCCAGCCGCCGGGCCACCGCGATGGAACGCTCGTTGCGCGCGTCCACCATCGCCACCACCCCCGGTACGCCGGCCGCCCGCAGCCGCTCCAGGGTCTCCCGCGCGGCGGCGGTGACGAAGCCCTTCCCCCAGTGCGCCCGCCCGAGCCGCCAGCCGATCTCGGTCTCGCCCGTCGGCCCCCACGCCCGCTCCCAGGGCTGGGCGCCGGTGAACCCGATGACCTCGCCGGACGCGTCGAGCAGGGACCACAGACAGAAACCCCGCTCGGCGTCGTGCCGGCGCTGGCGCGCCGTGAGCTCCTCGTAGGCGGAGAGCTCCGCGGCCCTGCCGCCGTGGAACTCCATGACGTCCGGGTCCGCGAAGACCCGGTGCCAGGCGAACGCGTCCTCGTGGGTGGGGACGCGGAGCCGTACTGCGGGGAGAGCTCTGTTCACGGGGCAGCCCTTCAGCCGGTGATCAATCGTGCTGAATAGACTGCCCATGTCCAGTGCCGGCCGGCACGTACATTTTCGAACCTTGGGGAGATCCCGCCGTGACCGAGCCCCTCTCCGACAACACCGCCGACGTGATCGTCGTGGGCGCGGGGCCAGCAGGCTCCACCACCGCGTACCACCTCGCACGGGCCGGACTCGACGTACTCCTGCTGGAGAAGACCGCGTTCCCCCGCGAGAAGGTCTGCGGCGACGGACTCACCCCGCGCGCCGTCAAGCAGCTGGTGTCGATGGGCATCGACATCTCCGAGGAGGCCGGCTGGCTGCGCAACAAGGGGCTGCGGATCATCGGCGGCGGCTCCCGGCTCCAGCTCGACTGGCCGGATCTCGCCTCCTTCCCGGACTACGGACTCGTCCGCAGGCGCGACGACTTCGACGAGCAGCTCGCCCGCAACGCCCAGAAGGCCGGGGCTCGGCTGTACGAGCGCTGCAACGTCTCCGGCCCCGTCGTCGACGACCGCACCGGCCGCATCACCGGCGTCACGGCCAGGCTCGGCGAGGAGAAGCGCGAGGTCACCTTCCGGGCGCCCCTGGTGGTGGCCGCCGACGGCAACTCCACCCGCCTCTCCCTGGCGATGGGCCTGCACCGCCGCGAGGACCGGCCGATGGGCGTCGCGGTGCGCACGTACTTCACCTCGCCGCGCCACGAGGACGACTACCTGGAGTCCTGGCTGGAACTGTGGGACCGCCGCGGCCCGCAGGACCGCCTGCTGCCGGGCTACGGCTGGATCTTCGGCATGGGCGACGGCACGTCCAACGTCGGCCTCGGCGTCCTCAACACCTCGGACTCCTTCAAGGAGCTGGACTGGCGCGAGGTCCTGAAGGCCTGGTGCGCCTCCATGCCGGCCGAGTGGGGCTACACCCC
This sequence comes from Streptomyces sp. NPDC086787, assembly GCF_044745865.1. Taxonomy (NCBI): domain Bacteria; kingdom Bacillati; phylum Actinomycetota; class Actinomycetes; order Kitasatosporales; family Streptomycetaceae; genus Streptomyces; species Streptomyces sp. NPDC086787. Next base: position 65,539 of record NZ_JBIVBC010000018.1, read on the forward strand.
GGAGAACATGACCGGGCCCATCCGCGGGGCCGCGCTTCCGATGGCCTTCAACCGCCAGCCCCACTACACCAAGGGCCTGCTGCTCGTCGGCGACGCGGGCGGCCTGGTGAACCCCTTCAACGGCGAGGGCATCGCCTACGCCATGGAGTCGGGGCAGATCGCCGCCGACGTCATCGTCCAGGCGCACGCGCGGGCGACACCGGGCCAGCGGGAACTGGCCCTCCAGCGGTACCCGCGGGTCCTCAAGGACACCTACGGCGGCTACTACACGCTGGGCCGGGCCTTCGTGAAGCTCATCGGCAACCCGAAGGTCATGCAGATCGCGGCCCAGCGCGGCCTGACCCACCCGGTCCTGATGAAGTTCACCCTGAAGCTCCTGGCCAACCTCACCGACCCGACGGGCGGCGACGCGATGGACCGGATCATCAACGGCCTCAGCAAGGTAGCTCCGCGTTCGTGATCATTCAACCGAGACAGCAGAACGCCTGCTGAACTTCGGCGCTCTACCTACGGCGCGAGTCCTTTCGCGCCGTAGGCATGACTCCGCCCGCCGGCCATGGGGGCACCGACGGGCGGAGAGAGGCACGCGTGAGGGGCTACGACCAACCGTGCTCGGTGAGCGCCTCGGCGCCCTTCAGGTAGCCGTACAGGCCCGCGGCGGGGTACTCGATGATGTCCTCGGGCAGGGCGTCGATGGGGAACCACGTGAGGGCGAGGCACTTCTCGGGCTCGCGGTTCTCGGGCTCGCCCGCCCACTCGGTCGCCAGGAAGAACAGGCCGATGCGCTCGACCTGCTCGCTCTGCTTGTGGTGCACGGTGTGCACGAGTCGCAGGTTCTCGGGGTCGACCTCGACCCCGGTTTCCTCGCGCAGCTCGCGGGCGGCGCCGACGGTGAAGGGCTCGCCCTGGTCGAGCTTGCCGGAGGGGGCGTGCCACCGGCCGTGGCCGTAGGGGCCGCCGCGCTGCGAGAGCAGGATCATGTCGCCGTCGCGCAGGATCACGTGCGTGTCGATCACGGGGGTTGCAGGTGCCGCGTTCATGAGTTCACCGTGGGGTCGTCGGGCCGGTTGGGACTTTCGACGCTACCCCTGGGCGGGGGTACGGCGTCGGCGATTCGCTTCGCTACGTCCGTAGGGGTGGTGTCGGTGGTGTCGAGCACGAGCACCTCGACGCCGAGGGTCATCAAGGTCTGTGCTGCCTCGCGGTAGAGCTCGACCTCGCGGGCCGGCCCGTTGGGGTCGTCGTGGAAACGGTGGCGCTTCCCGCGCTTGGCGATGCGGGCCGCGATGCTCTCGGGGTCTGCGGTGAGGATCACGGCGAGGTCGGGCAGTAGGACGTGCCGGTTCAGCGCGAGCACGAACGGCTCGGGTACGCCGTCGAGCCGCTGGAGTACGAGACTCGACGCGAGGTACCGGTCGCAGACGACGGTGCAGCCGTCCTTGAGGAGCGGATCGAGCTCGACGTCGATGTGCTCGTACCGGTTCGCGGCGACGAGGCAGGCAAGGGCCCGTCCGTGGATGTGGTTTGCCTTGGCTCGGGTGAACTCGCCGAGCTCACTCGTCGAGGGTTCGGTCGTCCGGTGGACCGTGGCGCCCTGGTGCGCGAGCAGGCGGCCGAGCTCGGCGGATGTGGTCGACTTGCCCACCCCGCTCGGCCCGTCGAGGGAGAGGAACACGCCGGCGTGCGGGCTCATGCTGCGATCCCCATCCGGTTGCGGTCGTGCTGCTCGCGGGTGAGCTTGGCGAGGGTCGCGCGCAGCTTGGGGAGGGGGACCGTGCCGAACTGGATGCCCACGGTGAAGTTGAACTCGTCGCGGGCGCGCATGGACTCGTTGGCGCCGTCCGCGGTGAGGTCGACGTCGGAGTACGCGAGCAGGGCGTCGGGGTCGTGCCCGGCCTCGGTGAGCGTGTTCCAGACCGGAGTACCGGGGTAGGGCCGGAACTCGAACACGGACGCTCGGAATCGGGCGCCTGCGTGCCGGTCGGCGATAGTCCACAGATTGTGAATGTGGCGCACGGTGGCGTCGAGGTCTTCCTGCTCCTCCCCGGGGTAGCCGAGGATGAAATACCCCTTCACGCCGATGCCGCGTTCGAGCAGGCGGCCGGCGACGCGCTCGGTCATCTCGGCCGTGATTCGCTTGTCCATGCCGGCGAGCACGCGGTCGCTGCCCGACTCGATGCCGAGGGCGACCTCGCGCAGCCCGTTGGTCTTGAGTGTGTCGAGCATGGCGTCGTCGAGGCGGTCGAGAACGTTGATCCGGCCCGTTGCGTCCCACACGTACCGGTCGCCGATCTTGTGGCGGGTGAAGGCTTCCATCTGGGGGACGATCACGCGTTTGGCGCCGAGGAACAGGTCGTCGACGAACCGGTATGCGGTGGTCCCGTAGGTGTCGTGCAGGTGGTCGAGTTCGGCGACGATGCCCTCGGGTGAGCGGGTCCTGATCTTGACGTCAGGGTTTGCCGAGACCGCGGCGCCGCAGAACGTGCAGTCGTAAGGGCACCCCCGCGCACCGACGACGTTCGCCTCGGTCCGGCCGTCGTCCGCAATGTACGGGTCTTGGGGCAGGAACTCGCGGTTCACCAGCGGCAGGGCGTCGATATCGGGGCTCAGCCATTTAGCCGTGTCACCCTGCGCGATCCCGGCGGCGTGCGTGCCGAGGATGCGGTCGCGCCACATGACCCCGGGCAGCTCGGCGCGACGGCGTTCGTCGGCGAGCAGCGCGGCGACGCGGGTCTCGCCCTCGCCGATCACCAGGGCGCGCAGGGCGCGCATTCGGGGGTCGGCGAGGATGCGGCCGGGCATGGCCTTGGCGTGGTGCCCGCCGACCATGAGGGCGATCCCGTCGTCGATCTCGGCGGCGATCCGGGCCGACATCTCGTACGTGGGGGCGAGCAGGTTCATGCCCACCCATCGGGGCCGTACCTTGTTGATCAGGCGGGCGGTCGCGTCGATGCCGAGTCCGTGAGCCTCGGCGTCCAGTACGCCGACGTTGAACCCGGCCTGCTGCGCGTACGTAGCGATGTACGCCATGCCGAGCACCGGCAAGGTGTAGTCGTTCATGCGGGGCCGCAGCGCGTAGTCGCGGAGCGGAGCGTTCACGAATAAGGCGTCGAGCACCCGGTCGGGGTCGGCGCCGGCGATCAGATCAGGGGCGGTGCGGTTGTCCTCCGTGGCCGTTAAGGTCATGGCTCCCCCAGGTGAGTGTGAACAGGGTCAGGGCGTGCAGGTGGGACCGGGACGGCGCCCATCGGCGCCAAAGCGCCTCGAACTCGCGGTCGGAACTCGGGAAGGTGAGCCCGGGAGCCGCTTTGCTGGCCCACGTGCGCACGGCGAGGTCGCCGTGCGGGTAGATCGAGAAATCGCCCGTGTAGTCGGCCGCGGCTGCTGCCGCGGTCCACGGGCCGATACGGGGGACCTCGACGAGCTCTTTGATCAGGCTCTCGGCGTCGAGGGTCGCCCACTTCTCGCCGCAATCGAGGTATGCCTCGGCGGCGGCGCGCAGGGCGCTGGTGTTGAACTTGCACCCCACGGCGGCGTACCCCTCGTCGGAGAGTTGCAGCAGGGTCTCGGGGGTCGGGACGAGGGCGAGCTCGCTGGCGGCCGTGGTGAAGCTGCGCCCGTACGCGGCGTAGAGGCTGTGGTGCCGCTTCCGGGCTTGCCCTGCGGTCACGACCTGCCGCAGCAGTGCGGTAACGATCGCGTCCCACAGCGAGGGATTGTTGAGTCGAGCCACGGTGCCGAGAGACACGAGCTCGGCGAGCAGCGGTTCGGCGCCAACGGGCGCGGCCGGCAGCTCGATCGACGACGTGTAGGCGACGGGGGGCTGCTCGGCGGCTGCATCACCCATGAGAGGCCACAGGGCCAGGTGTCGGGCCTTGTCGCTCCAGATCGCGAGCCACGCGGCGCCCTGGTGCTCGACGAGGCGGGCACGCTCGCCCTGTTTGGTGGTCAGCCACGCCGGGTGTTCCGTGATGATCGTCGTACTCATGAGCTCAATTCCGGTCGAGGATGGGTGCGTTCGACATGGCGAGCGAGGTCGTCAGTCGTTCGCAGTTCGAGGTACCGCAAGGGGCGCACCGACCATTCGGCGACGGTCCCGCTCCCGAATACCACGGTGAACCCGGCGTGGTGACCCGAGTTGAGAAGTCCGAGGGCGTAGAGCCACCCGGATTCCGCCCACTCGACCGCCCGCGCTGTTTCCCTGGGAGTCATGCCGAACACATGCGCCGAGCGGATCTCGATCCGCATAGCTCGTATCGCATCGGACGCGGTGGGGTGGGCGCGGGGCGGCTTGACCGGTTGGGCGTCGTGCCTGGTCTGTGATGAGTGCCGCACGGTGGTGAGCAGGAAACCTTGCCCCATGACGCTCACTGCGGCGGCCGGGCCGTGGCGAGCCCCCGCTTGCAACCTTGCGCCCACGTAAGCGGGGTGAGGGGGTAATGCCTGCATTCGTACCTCCCTGCCGCGGCGTCTTGGCTGCGCGCTGCCGGGCCATGGTTGGAACGGCAGGCATGGTGCAGCCTTGGGGAGACCCTCGCCCAACGTGCGTAACGGCAGGCAGAGTTAGGGCACGTCAGGCACGGTGTGGGGTAGTGAATCCGCCTCACCGTGGTAACGCAGGGAGACCGTAGCGCCACGCATATGAGGGGTGCAAGGGTGGACCGGTACAAACATGCAGACTGGCATATGCAAAAACCCCCCGGCCCTGGTCAGGTGGGGGGTTGTCGACGCTGCGGCGTCGAGCGAGCAGGCGTCCCTAGTTGACGAAGTGGTCGAACTCGCCGTTCTTCACGCCCATGATGAACGCTGCGAGCTTCTCGGGTGACGTGGTGATGATGTTCGCCGGCTCGTCGCTCTCGCAGAGCAGGATCGCACCGTCGGGCCCTGCGGCGACGTGCAGGCACTGCTCGCCGCCGCCTCCGGAAAAGCTCGACTTCTGCCAGGTGAATTCGCTGTTCATTCCTGATCTCTCACAGTTCTCTTGCGATGTGGTGAATGAAGCTGCGCGACTCGTCGGGGTCGAGTGAGGTCTGCTCGGCGAAGTCGAGCAGACCTCTATACCGGTCGAGGTCCGCGGCTGTGTCCAAGAAGCGACCGCCGAAAGGTGTGTCGATATGGACGGTGTCGAGCTGCGGGACGGCGCCGGTCGCGTACATCACGGTCTGTGTGACCTCGATGAAGTCGTCGGCCGTGAAGGGGATCACCCGGAGTGTGATCCATTCCTGCTCGGACGCTTGCAGCAGGTGTTCGAGCTGTGCGCGGGCTACCTTCCGACCACCGACCCTCATTCGCAGTGCAGCCTCGTGCACGATCGCCTCGAACCGTGGCGGCATGTCGCGGTCGAAAATCGCGCGGCGCTTCATGCGGTGCTCGACTCGGGCGTCTACCTCGTCGCTCGGTACCTGGGGGATGACGCCGGCGAACAGTGCTCGCGCATACTCCTCGGTCTGCAAGACGCCAGGGAACGTCATCGGTTGCAGGCATCGGAGCTTCGGCGAGTGGTGTTCGAGTTCGGCGATGTCGAGGAACCCGGGGGCAAGAATGCCGCGGTAGTCGTCCCACCAGTGTGTTCCCCGTCGCTCTCCAGCGATGACGCACAGGGCGGAGAGCAGCGCGTCGTCGTCGCATTGGTAGAACGTGAACAGCCGACGAATGCGCTCCTCGCTGATGCCGAGGCGGCCGGCCTCGATGTTGCTGATCCTGGCTGCGTCGGTGGAGAGCAAGCCGCCGGCGTCTCGTGCGGTCAGGCCAGCGCGTTCGCGGAGCTTCCGCAGTTCAGAGCCCAAGCGGATCTGTCGGGCGGTCGGATTGTCCCTCGGCGGCATGTGTCCCTTCCCCTTGTCCTACCTGAGTTTGCCGGTTGCGGCGTCACGGGTCCACCCGCAGAGGCTCTTGGGGGTACAGGGTTGTACCGGTCCAACCTTTTACCCTATGGTCCTGGCAGCACCGCGTCGCACGCCAGTGAGACAGAAGTGCAGCCGCTGACACGCGCCTTGACGCGCAGTCACCCGGGAGCGGCCATTGCCACGCATGGCGGGCAGCGCGAGCTCAACCGCGTTGGGAGACGAGATGAAAATCAGCGCCTTACCTGCACAGTCCGCAAGCGTCAGCTATCGGTTCGTCGTGCCTCGCGCCGCGACGGCACCGAAGATCGTGCGTGAGCTCGTGGCCGTTTTGGTCACCGCGTACGGGCACGAGGACATCGTCGAGCACCTGAAAATCTGCGTGTCCGAGGTAGTGACGAACGCCTACCAGCACACGCGCACGGCCCAAATCACGGTGGACGTATCCCTTGGATCGGACAACGTCACCGTGTGGGTGAACGATGGCCGCCCCGGGTGGCTCCCCCGTGTGCCGAGCTCTGCGCCGCCCTGGCATGACGAGTCAGGGCGCGGCCTCTACCTCGTGTCGAGGTACGCCGACCGCTTGGGCGTGGGAGCCAACGACGACGGCGTGCCGCGTCTGGGGTTCAGCATCGGCTACGAGGGGGCGGCGTAGTGGCTTGGCACGAGCTGAACGTCGGGGCCGTGTTCCGGCCGGGGGACGGCGAGGGTGACGAGCGCGCCGTGTGGTTGATCGACAGCACGTACACCCCGATCTGTGAGATTCCCGAAGGCGACGCGCGCGGCCTTGCGATCGAACTTGCCGAGCTGCTCGGGCTGTTCGTCTGCGACCGCGGCATCGCGGGGGAGGTGGTCGAATGATCAACGATCAGGTGGTCGTCGGCGCTATCGCGGTGTGCGTCAGTCTTGGGCTGCCTGCCCTCGCGGCGGTATGGGCCTCGATGCCGAGCGCGCGGCGCGCAGTTACCCCTGCGCCGGACCGGCCCGGGAAGCGGTACCGGTGTTACTGCTGGAAAGAGGGTGGCGCCCAAGGCGTGACCCGCCGGACACAAGGCTGAAGGGCCGCTGCCCCCGAGCGGCTGCGGCCCTTCACGTGTATACCGCGAGGCGGTGTGCTTCTCAGAGCACCCGCACCGCGCCGGACGGCGGGTCGTACGAGAGGTCCCGCTCGACCACACCGGTGGACGGGTTCTGTGCTCCGACGAACTTACCGCCGCCGACGTACACACCCACGTGGTACGCGCTGCCCGCGCCGCCCCAGTAGAGGATGTCGCCCGGCTGGAGGTTGTCCAGCGACACCTGGGTGCCGGCGGTCGACTGGTCCTGGGAGACGCGGGGCAGGTCGACACCGACCTGCTTGAAGGCCGCCTGCACCAGGCCCGAGCAGTCCCACACGTTGGGGCCCGTGCCGCCGGAGATGTAGGTGTCGCCGATCTGCGCCTTGACGAAGGCGACGACCGTCGCGGCCGTACCGGTGGCCGTCGAGCCGCTCGACGAGGCGCTGGAGCCTCCGGCGGAGGCGGAGAGGGTGGTCCGCGCGGAGCTGCGGTTCGCGCGCTCGGCGGCCTCCTGGCGGGCCTTCTCGGCGGCCTTCTTCTTGGCCGCGGCCTGCTTCTTCGCGTGGGCGAGGTCCGACTTGGCCTGCTTTGCCGCGTTTGCCGCGGCGGCGTCGCGCTCGGCCCGCAGCTGGTAGTTCGCGGCCGCCTGCTGAGTGGCGTCCGCGGACTGGGCCACCTGGTTGGCCATGTCGGCCGTCAGGGCGGGGAGTTCGAGGGTCTGTGTCACGGGTTCGCCGGCGTCGGCGGCCGACGCGGCGCCGGCCGCGGCCAGGCTGAGAACGCCACTGGCAACTCCGGCCCGCATCGCGATCGTCGACGCGCTGCGGTTGCGGGGCTTCCGGTGGCTGCGTATGTGAGCGGTGTGGGGCATGGGAATAACGGGTACCAGGCGCTCGTTCATATCTTCAAGAAACGTGTGCTGCGCCACAGTTGTTCAATCGCCGGCCCGAATCCCGGGCACGTCATTCCTTATTGACGCCGTAACGGGCAATTCGGACGTCAGTGATCAAGCCCATGATCATGCGCTTTCGTCATTACGCCCGAATTGCCCTGCGCCTACCATCGCTCCGGCTCGATGGCCAACCCCCGTTCTCATCCCGCTCTCATGGTGTGGCGCAGGTCACGGAACGGTCACCGGGCGGACCGCGTCTCGCGCGTCCGACACGCGTCCCTCACATCGCGCCGACTTCGTGAACGCGTGCACGCGTCCACATCCGGCCGCGCATCTCCCTCTCATGTGTGAACGGGCCCTCTATCAGGACGTCGCACCCCGCACCAATTTGCATGCGACGGAAGTCTCTTGATATTGAGACGACCCCTCCGGCCTGCGACGACGAGCGAAAATGTCACTTCTGGTGACCAGCTGGACGCTTCTAGTGCGAAGATCACCGATCATCCGACTTCATGATCCTTCGTCAGGTGGTGGAGATCACAAAGCTTGTGGAATACCCCGTGTCGCAGATCACAGAGCCACGGGCATAAGATGCGGAGCAGTTGGGCTTGTGACCTGCTTCACATGTTCGCGATCTTCGCCGGGACGAGCGGGGTTCGGGGGACAGGCGGGGCGGCAGCGGGCCCACGGCAACCCGCCAGCAGTCAGTGCCGACTGAGAGGAGCGAGGAGCGGTGAACGCGTATGCGCCCATCCTCGTACTGGGAGCCCTCGGGGCAGGCTTTGCGATCTTCTCCGTGGTCATGGCCACGCTGATCGGTCCGAAGCGGTACAACCGCGCCAAGCTCGAAGCCTACGAGTGCGGCATCGAGCCGACCCCCACGCCGGCCGGCGGCGGGCGCTTCCCGATCAAGTACTACCTGACGGCGATGCTCTTCATCGTCTTCGACATCGAGATCGTCTTCCTCTACCCCTGGGCCGTCGCCTTCGACGCCCTGGGTGTTTTCGGGCTCGTGGAGATGTTGCTCTTCGTGCTCACCGTCTTCGTCGCGTACGCGTACGTACGGCGGCGGGGCGGCCTGGAATGGGACTGAGGGGCCTAAGGACATGGGACTCGAAGAAAAGCTGCCGAGCGGCTTCCTGCTCACCACCGTCGAGCAGGCCGCGGGCTGGGTGCGCAAGGCGTCCGTCTTCCCCGCCACATTCGGCCTCGCCTGCTGCGCCATCGAGATGATGACCACCGGCGCCGGCCGCTACGACCTGGCGCGCTTCGGCATGGAGGTCTTCCGCGGCTCGCCCCGGCAGGCCGACCTGATGATCGTCGCGGGCCGGGTCAGCCAGAAGATGGCACCGGTGCTGCGCCAGGTCTACGACCAGATGCCCGACCCGAAGTGGGTGATCTCCATGGGCGTCTGCGCCTCCTCGGGCGGCATGTTCAACAACTACGCGATCGTCCAGGGCGTCGACCACATCGTCCCCGTCGACATCTACCTGCCCGGCTGCCCGCCCCGGCCCGAGATGCTGATGGACGCGATCCTCAAGCTCCACCAGAAGATCCAGTCCACCAAGCTCGGGGTGAACGCCGAGGAGGCCGCCCGGGAGGCCGAGCAGGCCGCGCTCAAGGCTCTGCCCACGATCGAGATGAAGGGGCTGCTGCGGTGAGCGACGCGAACGGAACCAACGGCGCGAACGGGTCCCCGGAGGGCGTGAACCCCGAGCAGGACCTCTCCGCCTCCAACCTCCCCGGCCAGCGCGGCCAGGGCGGCGAGGAGATCCGCGTACAGCGCGGCATGTTCGGCGCCGCCAACGGCGGCGACACCTCCGGCTACGGCGGCCTGGTCCGCTCCATCCGGCTCCCCGGCCCCGCGAACCGGCCCTACGGCGGATGGTTCGACGAGGTCGCCGACGAGCTGGAGGGCGCCCTGGAGGAACAGGGACTCGTCCCGGAGAACGCCATCGAGAAGACGGTCGTCGACCGCGACGAGCTGACCTTCCACATCGAGCGCGAACACCTGGTCCGCGTCGCCCAGACCCTGCGCGACGACCCGGCCCTGCGCTTCGAGCTGTGCACCGGCGTCAGCGGCGTCCACTACCCGCACGACAAGGGCCGCGAGCTGCACGCCGTCTACCACCTGCGCTCGATCACCCACAACCGGCTGATCCGCCTGGAGGTCAGCGCCCCGGACGGCGACCCGCACATCCCGTCCCTCGTCCCGGTGTACCCGACCAACGACTGGCACGAGCGCGAGACCTACGACTTCTTCGGGATCGTCTTCGACGGTCACCCGGCCCTCACGCGGATCATGATGCCGGACGACTGGCAGGGCCATCCGCAGCGCAAGGACTACCCCCTCGGCGGCATCGCCGTCGAGTACAAGGGCGCCCAGATTCCGGCTCCGGACCAGCGGAGGTCGTACTCGTGAGCACGCACTCAGCATCCGCGGCCTCGGCCGCCTCGGCGCGCGAGACCACCGAGGGCACCGTCTACACGGTCACCGGTGGCGACTGGGACGAGGTCGTCCGGTCCGCGGCCCGCGCCGACGACGAGCGCATCGTCGTCAACATGGGTCCCCAGCACCCGTCCACCCATGGAGTGCTCCGGCTCATCCTGGAGATCGACGGGGAGACGGTCACCGAGGCCCGCTGCGGCATCGGCTACCTCCACACCGGAATCGAGAAGAACCTCGAATTCCGCACCTGGACGCAGGGCACCACGTTCGTCACGCGCATGGACTACCTGACGTCCTTCTTCAACGAGACCGCCTACTGTCTCGCCGTCGAGAAGCTCCTCGGCATCGAGGGCGCGATCACCGAACGCGCCAAGATCATCCGGGTGCTCCTGATGGAGCTGAACCGGATGTCCTCCCACCTGGTGTGCATCGCCACCGGCGGCATGGAACTCGGTGCGACCACGATCATGATCTACGGATTCCGTGATCGCGAGATGATCCTCGACATCTACGAGCTCATCACGGGCCTGCGGATGAACCACGCCTACATCCGTCCCGGCGGACTCGCCCAGGACCTGCCGCCCGGCGCGGTCGACCACATCCGCGAGTTCGTGAAGAAGATGAAGAAGAACCTCCCGGAGTACGACAAGCTCGCCACCGGGAACCCCATCTTCAAGGCCCGCATGCAGGACGTCGGCTACCTCGACCTGGCCGGCTGCATGGCCCTCGGCGCCACCGGCCCGATCCTGCGCTCCACCGGGCTGCCGCACGACCTGCGCAAGGCACAGCCCTACTGCGGCTACGAGACCTACGACTTCGAGGTCCCGACCGCCGACTCCTGCGACTCCTACGGCCGCTTCCTGGTCCGCCTGGAGGAGATGCGCCAGTCGCTCCGCATCGTCGAGCAGTGCCTCGACCGGCTCCAGTCCGGACCGGTCATGGTCGCCGACAAGAAGATCGCCTGGCCCGCCCAGCTCGCGCTGGGCCCGGACGGCCTGGGCAACTCCCTCGACCACATCAAGAAGATCATGGGCACCTCCATGGAGGCCCTGATCCACCACTTCAAGCTGGTCACCGAGGGCTTCCGCGTCCCGCCGGGACAGGCGTACGCGGCCGTCGAGTCACCCAAGGGCGAACTCGCGGCACACGCCGTCTCCGACGGCGGCACCCGCCCCTACCGGGTCCACTTCCGCGACCCGTCCTTCACCAACCTTCAGGCCATGGCGGCGATGTGCGAGGGCGGCCAGGTCGCCGACGTCATCGTCGCCGTCGCGTCCATCGACCCCGTGATGGGAGGCGTCGACCGGTGACCACGAGTTCTTCGGAGCGGGGCGTCAGCCTGGGCATGCCCGAACTGCCCGCACCCGGCTACCCGGACGACGTCCGCGCCCGGCTGGAGGCGGACGCCCGCGAGCTCATCGCGCGCTACCCCGACTCCCGGTCCGCACTCCTGCCGCTGCTGCACCTCGTGCAGTCGGAGGAGGGACACGTCACCCGCACCGGGATGCGGTTCTGCGCGGACATGCTGGACCTCACCACCGCCGAGGTCACCGCCGTCGCCACCTTCTACACCATGTACCGGCGCAGGCCGAGCGGCGACTACCAGGTGGGCGTGTGCACCAACACGCTGTGCGCGGTGATGGGCGGCGACGCGATCTTCGAGACCCTCCAGGAACACCTGGGCGTCGGCAACGGCGAGACCACCGACGACGGCAAGGTCACCCTGGAGCACATCGAGTGCAACGCGGCCTGCGACTTCGCACCGGTCGTGATGGTCAACTGGGAGTTCTTCGACAACCAGACCCCGGCGAGCGCCACGCGACTCGTCGACGACCTGCGCGCCGGACGCCCCGTCGACCCCACACGCGGGGCGCGCCTGTGCACCTTCAAGGACACCGCCCGGATCCTGGCGGGCTTCCCCGACGAGCGGCCGGGGGCCGTCGAGGAGAGCGGAAGCGCGGGACCCGCCTCGCTGGTGGGCCTCCGGCTGGCCAAGGGAGAGGCCGCACCCGCGCGGGTGGTGCATCCGCGCGACGGCGGACCGCACGACGAACCGCAGGACGGGGCGGTGCACCGGCCGTCGCCGTCCGAACACCTCAGCTCACACGACGCGCCGCAGGAGACATCGGCCTCCGACCCGGCCCACCCGGCAGGGCCGACCGCCGAGGAGGGGGAGTGATGACCGTGGCAGCCGATATCAAGGACACCAGCCCGGAGAAGCTGCTCGCACCCGTGCTGTCCGCCTTCTGGGACGAGGACAGGTCCTGGACGCTGGACGTGTACCGAAGGCACGAGGGGTACGAGGGCCTGCGCAAGGCGCTCGCCATGTCACCGGACGAGGTGATCGCGTACGTCAAGGACTCCGGTCTGCGCGGACGCGGCGGCGCGGGATTCCCCACGGGCATGAAGTGGCAGTTCATCCCGCAGGGCGACGGCAAGCCGCACTACCTCGTCGTCAACGCGGACGAGTCGGAGCCCGGGACCTGCAAGGACATCCCGCTCCTCTTCGCGAACCCGCACAGCCTCATCGAGGGCATCGTGATCGCGTGCTACGCCATCCGGTCGTCGCACGCCTTCATCTATCTGCGGGGCGAGGTCGTCCCCGTCCTGCGGCGGCTGCACGAGGCCGTGCGCGAGGCCCACGCGGCGGGCTACCTCGGCGAGAACATCCTCGGCAGCGGACTCGACCTCACGCTCACCGTGCACGCCGGCGCCGGCGCGTACATCTGCGGCGAGGAGACCGCCCTGCTCGACTCGCTCGAAGGCCGCCGCGGTCAACCGCGGCTCCGTCCCCCCTTCCCCGCCGTCGAAGGGCTCTACGCCTGCCCGACCGTGGTGAACAACGTCGAGTCCATCGCTTCCGTTCCCGCGATCCTCCAGAACGGCAAGGAATGGTTCCGGTCGATGGGCAGCGAGAAGTCCCCGGGCTTCACGCTCTACTCGCTCAGCGGCCACGTCGCCAGCCCCGGCCAGTACGAGGCGCCGCTCGGCATCACCCTGCGCCAGCTCCTGGAGATGAGCGGCGGGATGCGCCCCGGCCACCGGCTCAAGTTCTGGACGCCGGGCGGCTCCTCGACGCCGATGTTCACCGACGAGCACCTCGACGTCCCCCTCGACTACGAAGGAGTCGGTGCCGCGGGTTCCATGCTCGGCACCAAGGCACTCCAGTGCTTCGACGAGACCACCTGCGTCGTGCGCGCCGTCACCCGCTGGACCGAGTTCTACGCCCACGAGTCCTGCGGCAAGTGCACCCCCTGCCGTGAAGGCACCTACTGGCTCGTGCAGTTGCTGCGGGACATCGAGGCGGGCAAGGGTGCCATGGCCGACCTCGACAAGCTCGCCGACATCGCGGACAACATCAACGGCAAGTCCTTCTGCGCCCTCGGCGACGGCGCGGCCTCGCCGATCTTCTCCTCGCTCCAGTACTTCCGCGAGGAGTACGAGCAGCACATCACGGGCCGGGGCTGTCCCTTCGACCCGGCGAAGTCGACGGCCTGGGCGGACCGCCCGGAGGTGAACGCATGACCGTGACCACCAGCGCTCCCTCCGGGGGAGGCGAAGCGGCGGTCCCACCGGAGGACCTCGTCACGCTGACGATCGACGGCGTGGAGATCAGCGTGCCCAAGGGCACCCTGGTCATCCGGGCCGCCGAGCAGATCGGCGTCGAGATCCCCCGCTTCTGCGACCACCCCCTGCTCGACCCGGTCGGCGCCTGCCGCCAGTGCATCGTCGAGGTCGAGGGCCAGCGCAAGCCCATGGCGTCCTGCACCATCACCTGCACGGACGGCATGGTGGTGAAGACACAGCTCACCTCCCCGGCCGCGGAGAAGGCCCAGCACGGTGTGATGGAGCTGCTGCTCATCAACCACCCGCTGGACTGCCCGGTCTGCGACAAGGGCGGCGAGTGCCCGCTCCAGAACCAGGCCATGTCGCACGGCAACGCCGAGTCCCGCTTCGAGGGCCGCAAGCGGACCTACGAGAAGCCCCTCGCGATCTCCACCCAGGTGCTGCTCGACCGCGAGCGGTGCGTGCTGTGCGCCCGCTGCACCCGCTTCTCCAACCAGGTCGCGGGCGACCCGATGATCGAACTGATCGAACGGGGCGCGCTCCAGCAGGTCGGCACCGGCGAGGGCGACCCCTTCGAGTCGTACTTCTCCGGGAACACCATCCAGATCTGCCCGGTCGGCGCGCTCACCTCGGCGGCGTACCGGTTCCGCTCCAGGCCCTTCGACCTCGTCTCCTCGCCGTCGGTGTGCGAGCACTGCTCCGGCGGCTGCGCCACCCGCACCGACCACCGGCGCGGCAAGGTCATGCGGCGGCTCGCCGCCAACGACCCCGAGGTCAACGAGGAGTGGATCTGCGACAAGGGCCGCTTCGGGTTCCGGTACGCGCAGCTGAGGGACCGGCTGGACACCCCGCTGGTGCGGGGCGCCGACGGCAAGCTGGAACCGGCCTCCTGGCCCGAGGCGCTGGGGATCGCCGCCCAGGGCCTGCTGGCCTCGCGCGGCCGGGCCGGTGTCCTGACCGGCGGCCGGCTGACCGTCGAGGACGCGTACGCGTACAGCAAGTTCGCGCGGGTGGCCCTCGACACCAACGACATCGACTTCCGCGCGCGGGTGCACAGCGGCGAGGAGACCGACTTCCTGGCCGCCCGGGTCGCCGGACACGGCCGTGACCTCGACGGCAGGGGCGTCACCTACACCGCACTGGAGAAGGCGCCCGCCGTCCTGCTGGTCGGGTTCGAGTCCGAGGAGGAGGCCCCCGGCGTCTTCCTGCGGCTGCGCAAGGCCTGGCGCAAGCGGGGACAGCGGGTGTTCTCGCTGGCCACGCACGCCACTCGGGGTCTGGAGAAGGCGGGCGGCACCCTGCTGCCGGCCGCGCCCGGCACCGAGACCGAGTGGCTCGACGCGCTCGCCGGCGGCGCCGGTCTGGAGGAGCCCGGCTCACGGGCGGCCGAGGCGCTGCGCGCCGACGGCGCGGTGATCGTCGTGGGCGAGCGGCTGGCCGCCGTCGCGGGCGGCCTCACCGCCGCGGTACGCGCCGCGACCGCGACCGGAGCCCAGCTGGTGTGGATCCCGCGGCGGGCCGGGGAGCGCGGCGCGATCGAGGCGGGCGCGCTGCCCTCGCTGCTGCCGGGCGGCCGCCCGGCCACCGACCCGCGCGCGCGGGAGGAGGTCGCCACCGCCTGGGGCCTGGCCGAACTCCCGCACGGCTACGGCCGGGACACCGGCCAGATCGTCGAGGCCGCCGTACGCGGCGAGCTCCAGGCGCTGCTGGTCGCGGGCGTCGAGGTCGCCGACCTGCCCGACCCGGCACGCGCGCGGGAGGCCCTCACCGAGGTCGGCTTCCTGGTCTCGCTGGAGCAGCGGCCCAGTGAGGTCACCGAGCTCGCCGACGTCGTACTCCCGGTCGCCGCGGTCGCCGAGAAGGCGGGTGCCTTCCTCAACTGGGAAGGCCGGGTCCGCTTCTTCGAGGCCGCCCTCAAGCCCGACCAGATGACCCGCCGTCTGTCCCCGACGGACGCGCGGGTGCTCCAGATGCTGGCCGACGCCATGGACGTCCACCTGGGGCTGCCGGATCTGCGCACCGCGCGCGCAGAGCTGGACCGGCTCGGCGCCTGGCACGGACCACGGGCCTCGGACCCGCTGGCCACCGCGGACCCGCTGCCGCGCCCTGCGGCCGGTGAGGCCGTGCTCGCCGGACACCGGCTGCTGCTCGACCAGGGCTCGCTCCAGCAGGGCGACGCGGCGCTCGCCGGCACGCGGCACGCGGCCCGCGCGCGCGTGTCGCCCGCGACGGCCGCCGAGGCGGGCATCAAGGACGGCGACGCGCTCGCCGTGACCGGCCCCGCCGGGACGGTCGAACTCCCGCTCCTGATCACCGAGATGCCCGACCGGGTGGTCTGGCTCCCGCTGAACTCCACGGGCTCGGGCGTCGCCTCCGACACCGGGGCGCAGCCCGGCACCCTCGTCCGTATCGGCCCGGCGGTCCGCGCCGGCGAGGCCCCCAAGGAGGTGGAGGCATGAGCCCGTACCTCGCCGCTGAAGACCTCTCGATGTTCGGCCGCGACCCCTGGTGGCTGGTCGTCGTCAAGGCGGTGTTCTGCTTCGCCTTCCTGATGGTGACCGTGCTGTTCTCCATCGTCTGGGAGCGCAAGGTCGTCGCCTGGATGCAGCTGCGCATCGGACCCAACCGGCACGGCCCCTGGGGCATGCTCCAGTCGCTCGCCGACGGCGTGAAACTGATGCTCAAGGAAGACGTCATCGTCAAACGCGCGGACAAGGTGGTATACGTCCTCGCGCCGATCGTCGCGGCCATCCCGGCCTTCATGGCGATCGCGGTGATCCCCTTCGGGCCCGCCGACAACCAGGTCTCGATCTTCGGCACCCGCACCACGATGCAGCTCACCGACCTGCCGGTCGCGATGCTCTTCGTCCTCGCGGTCGCCTCGGTCGGCATCTACGGCATCGTGCTCGCCGGCTGGAGCTCCGGATCCACCTACCCGCTGCTCGGCGGCCTCCGCTCCTGCGCGCAGATGATCTCGTACGAGATCGCCATGGGCGCCGCGTTCGCCTCCGTGTTCCTCTACTCGGGCTCGATGTCGACGTCGACCATCGTCGAACAGCAGCAGGACCGCTGGTACATCGTGCTGCTGCCGGTCTCCTTCATCCTCTACATCGTCACGATGGTCGGCGAGACCAACCGCGCCCCCTTCGACATGCCGGAGTCCGAGGGCGACCTCGTCGGCGGCTTCAACACCGAGTACTCGTCCATCAAGTTCGCGATGTTCATGCTCGCCGAGTACGTGAACATGGTGACGGTGTCGGCGGTGTCGACCACCCTCTTCCTGGGCGGCTGGCGGGCTCCCTGGCCGATCAGCGGCTTCTGGGCGGGCGCCAACCACGGCTGGTGGCCGCTGCTCTGGTTCGTCATCAAGGTCCAGCTGCTGCTGTTCTTCTTCATCTGGCTGCGCGGCACCCTGCCACGCGTCCGGTACGACCAGCTGATGAAGCTCGGCTGGAAGGTCCTCATCCCCGTCTCGGTGGTCTGGCTGATGCTCGTCGCGACGGTGCGGACCCTGCGCAACGAGCACTACGACTTCGCCGACATCGCGCTCTACGTCGGCGGCGGAGTCCTGGCCCTGCTGCTCCTGTCCTTCGTCGTCGACATGTTCCGCGAGCGGGCGAAGGAGGTGTCCGCGCCGGCCGCGGCGCCGACCGCGTTCGACCCGGCCGCCGGCGGATTCCCCGTGCCACCGCTGCCCGGACAGGAGCTGCCGCCGGTACCCCGGCGCCGTCCGCGCAGGGAGCGGGAGCTGATTGTCAGTGGCGGAGCGGACACTGTCAGTGACGGATCTACGGATGGAAAGGAGGCGTCCGATGGCTGAGGAGACCGAGGAGGCCGGGCAGACGAAGCCCGGCTTCCTGAACCCCGTGGCCGGCTTCGGCGTGACCTTCAAGGCCATGTTCAAGAAGCGGCTGACCGAGCAGTACCCGGAGCAGAAGAAGACCACGGCTCCGCGGTTCCACGGACGGCACCAGCTCAACCGCCATCCGGACGGCCTGGAGAAGTGCGTCGGCTGCGAGCTGTGCGCCTGGGCCTGCCCCGCCGACGCCATCTATGTGGAGGGCGCCGACAACACGGACGAGGAGCGCTACTCGCCCGGCGAGCGGTACGGCAGCGTCTATCAGATCAACTACGCCCGCTGCATCCTGTGCGGCCTGTGCATCGAGGCGTGCCCCACGCGCGCGCTGACGATGACCAACGAGTTCGAGCTCGCCGACTCCAGCCGGGCCAACCTCATCTACACCAAGGAGCAGCTGCTCGCCGGGCTCCAGGAGGGCATGGTCGACTCGCCGCACGCGATCTACCCCGGGATGGACGAGCAGGACTACTACCGGGGCCTGGTGACGGAGGCCGCACCCGGGACCGTGCGCCAGGTCGCCGTGTCCAAGGGGGAGCCGGATTCGATGGCAGGCCCTTCGGGTGCGGCCGATGCGGCCGAGGACCAGGAGGTGGACGTATGAGCCCGCAGCTCGCCGCCTACACGACGTCCACCGGCGAGGCCTTCCAGTTCTGGATCCTCGGCACCGTCGCCGTGATCGGCGCCCTGTGCACCGTGTTCATGCGGAAGGCCGTGCACAGCGCGCTCTGCCTCGCCGGAACCATGATCGTCCTGGCGGTCTTCTACCTCGCCAACGGCGCCTACTTCCTGGGCATCGTGCAGATCGTCGTCTACACGGGCGCGATCATGATGCTGTTCCTGTTCGTGGTGATGCTCGTCGGCGTGACCGCGGCGGACTCCCTGAAGGAGACCATCAAGGGCCAGCGCTGGCTGGCCCTCGTCTGCGGCGTCGGCTTCGGCGTCCTGCTCCTCGCCGGGATCGGGAACGCCTCGCTGACGGAGTTCGCCGGCATCGGCAAGGCGAACGCGAACGGCAACGTGGAAGGCCTCGCGGCCCTCATCTTCACCAAGTACGTCTTCGCCTTCGAGATCACCGGCGCCCTGCTCATCACGGCCGCCGTCGGCGCCATGGTGCTCACCCACCGCGAGCGCACCGAGCGGGCCAAGACCCAGCGCGAGCTGGCCGAACAGCGCGTCCGCGAGGGCAAGCACCTGCCGCCGCTGCCCGCCCCCGGGGTCTACGCCCGGCACAACGCCGTGGACATCGCGGGCCTGCTGCCCGACGGCACCCCCTCCGAGCTCACGGTCAGCAGCACGCTGCGCCAACGCGGCCAGATGCGGGACGTGTCGACGCAGGCGCTCAATGACCTCCGCGCCCTGGAACAGCGCGCGGAGGACCGTCTGGAGCGTGGCGGGACCGAGCCGGCGAACGGCAAGCGGACCGAGGAGGCGTCGAAGTGAACCCGGTCAACTACCTCTATCTCGCGGCCCTGTTGTTCACCATCGGAGCCACCGGCGTCCTCATCCGGCGCAACGCGATCGTCGTCTTCATGTGCGTCGAGCTGATGCTCAACGCCTGCAACCTCGCGTTCGTCGTCTTCTCCCGTATGCACGGCAACCTCGACGGCCAGATCATCGCCTTCTTCACGATGGTCGTCGCCGCCGCGGAGGTCGTGGTCGGGCTCGCGATCATCGTGTCGCTGTTCCGTACCCGCCACTCGGCCTCGGTCGACGACGCCAGCCTGATGAAGCTGTAAGGGGTCGCAGACTCGTGGACAACGCAGACAACCTGATCGCGCTGCTCATCGCGGCGCCCCTGCTCGGAGCGGCCGTCCTGCTGCTCGGCGGCCGGCGTCTGGACGCCGTCGGCCACTGGATCGGCACGATCCTGTCGACCACCTCCTTCGTGTTCGGCGTGATCCTCTTCGCCGACCTGCTGGGCAAGGACGCCGAACACCGCACGCTCACCCAGCACCTGTGGACGTGGATCCCGGTCGGCGGCTTCCAGGCGGACGTCACCTTCCGTCTCGACCAGCTGTCGATGACCTTCGTCCTGCTGATCACCGGCGTCGGCTCGCTGATCCACCTGTACTCGGTCGGGTACATGGAGCACGACGAGCGCCGCCGCCGCTTCTTCGGCTACCTCAACCTGTTCCTCGCGGCGATGCTGCTGCTCGTCCTCGCCGACAACTACCTGCTGCTGTACGTCGGCTGGGAGGGCGTTGGCCTCGCCTCGTACCTGCTGATCGGCTTCTGGCAGCACAGGCCCAGCGCGGCCACGGCCGCGAAGAAGGCCTTCCTGGTCAACCGGGTCGGCGACATGGGCCTGTCCGTCGCGATCATGCTGATGTTCACCACGTTCGGGACCTTCGCCTTCGGACCGGTGTTCAGCCACGCGGGCGACGCCTCCGAGGGCAAGCTCACCGCCATCGCCCTCACCCTGCTGCTCGCCGCCTGCGGCAAGTCCGCCCAGGTACCGCTCCAGTCCTGGCTCGGGGACGCGATGGAGGGCCCGACCCCGGTCTCGGCCCTGATCCACGCCGCGACGATGGTGACCGCGGGCGTCTATCTGATCGTGCGCTCCGCGGCGATCTTCAACGGTGCCCCCGACGCGCAGCTCGTGGTCACCGTGGTCGGCGCGGTCACCCTGCTCTTCGGTGCGATCGTCGGTTGCGCGAAGGACGACATCAAGAAGGCGCTGGCCGGCTCGACGATGTCCCAGATCGGCTACATGGTGCTCGCCGCCGGCCTCGGCCCCATTGGATACGTCTTCGCGATCATGCACCTGGTGACGCACGGCTTCTTCAAGGCCGGGCTGTTCCTCGGCGCCGGTTCGGTCATGCACGGCATGAACGACGAGGTCGACATGCGCAAGTACGGCGGCCTGCGCAAGTACATGCCGGTCACCTTCGTCACCTTCGGCCTCGGCTACCTCGCCATCATCGGCTTCCCGGGCCTGTCCGGCTTCTTCTCCAAGGACAAGATCATCGAGGCGGCCTTCGCCAAGGGCGGCACCGAGGGCTGGATCCTCGGCGGCTGCGCCCTGCTCGGCGCGGCCATCACCGCCTTCTACATGACCCGCGTGATGCTGATGACCTTCTTCGGCGAGAAGCGCTGGCAGCCCGACGAGCACGGCCACGAACCGCACCCGCACGAGTCGCCCGGGGTCATGACGATCCCGATGATCGTGCTGGCCGTCGGCTCGGTCGCGGCGGGCGGTCTGTTCAGCATCGGTGACCGTTTCCTGCACTGGCTGGAGCCGGTCACCGGCCACAGCGAGGGCGACTCCCCGCTGAGCGCCTGGACGGTCACCGGAGCGACCATGGTGTGCCTGGTCGTCGGCGTCGCCCTCGCCTACGCGCAGTACGGCCGGCGCCCCGTGCCGGTCGTCCCCCCGCACGGCTCGCTGCTCACCCGCGCCGCCCGGCGCGACCTCTACCAGGACGACTTCAACCACGTCGTCCTGGTCCGCGGCGGCGAGCACCTCACGCGGTCCCTGGTCTACGTCGACCACACCCTGGTCGACGGGGTCGTCAACGGCACGGCAGCCGGCTTCGGCGGCCTGTCCGGGCGGCTGCGCCGCCTCCAGAACGGCTTCGCCCGCTCCTACGCGGTCTCGATGTTCGGCGGTGCGGCACTCCTGGTCGCAGCGACCCTGCTGATGAGGGCGGTCTGATACCGATGTCCTTTCCTCTGCTGACAGCGACGGCGGCGCTCCCTGCCGTCGGGGCGGTCGCCACGGCCGCCGTACCCGCCGCGAAACGAGGCGCCGCCAAGTGGCTGGCGCTGCTGTTCGCGCTCGCCACCCTCGCCCTCGCGATCGTCGTCCTGGTCCGCTTCGACCCGGACGGCGCCCGCTACCAGCTCACCGAGTCCCACTGGTGGATCAAGGACTTCGGGGTCAGGTACGAGCTGGGCGTGGACGGCATCGCGGTCGCCCTGGTCGCGCTCACCGCCCTGCTCATCCCGTTCATCGTCCTCGCGGGCTGGCACGACGCCGACCCGCTGGAGACGGGCAGCCGCCGCTGGCGGCCGACCCAGGGCTTCTTCGCCCTGATCCTGGCCGTCGAGGCGATGGTGATCATCTCCTTCGAGTCCACCGACGTCTTCGTCTTCTACGTCTTCTTCGAAGCCATGCTGATCCCGATGTACTTCCTCATCGGCGGCTTCGGCGACCGCGCCCACGAGCACGGCGAGGAAGCGGCGTCGACACAGCGCTCGTACGCGGCGGTCAAGTTCCTGCTGTACAACCTGGTCGGCGGCCTGATCATGCTGGCCGCGGTGATCGGCCTCTACGTGGTCGCCGGGAACTTCTCGCTCACGGAGATCGCGCAGGCGCGCGCCGACGGCTCGCTGCACATGGCCACCAGCACCGAACGCTGGCTGTTCCTCGGGTTCTTCTTCGCCTTCGCGGTGAAGGCGCCCCTGTGGCCGCTGCACACCTGGCTGCCCAACGCGATGGGCGAGGCGACCGCCCCGGTCGCCGTCCTCATCACGGCCGTCGTCGACAAGGTCGGCACCTTCGCGATGCTCCGCTTCTGTCTCCAGCTGTTCCCGGAGGCCAGCAAGTGGGCGACGCCCGTCATCCTCGTCCTGGCGCTGATCAGCATCGTCTACGGGGCGCTGCTCGCGGTCGGCCAGCGGGACATCAAGCGGCTGGTGGCGTACGCGTCGATCTCGCACTTCGGCTTCATCGTCCTGGGCATCTTCGCGATGACCAGCCAGGGCCAGTCCGGCGCGACGCTGTACATGGTCAACCACGGCATCTCGACGGCCGCGCTGATGCTGGTCGCCGGCTTCCTGATCTCCCGGCGCGGCTCGCGGCTCATCGCCGACTACGGCGGTGTGCAGAAGGTCGCCCCGGTGCTCGCCGGCACCTTCCTGATCGGCGGCCTCGCGACCCTGTCGCTGCCCGGGCTGGCGCCGTTCGTGAGCGAGTTCCTGGTCCTGGTCGGCACGTTCACGCGGTATCCGGTGATCGGCATCATCGCCACCTTCGGCATCGTGCTCGCCGCGCTCTACACGCTCGTCCTCTACCAGCGGACGATGACCGGCCCGGTGAAGCCGGAGGTCTCGACCATGCCGGACCTCAGGGCGCGGGAACTCGTGGTCGTCGCCCCGCTGGTGGCGCTGCTCATCCTGCTGGGCGTCTTCCCGAAGCCTCTGACCGACATCGTCAACCCGGCGGTCAACCAGACCCTGTCCGACGTACACAAGACCGACCCCAAGCCCGAGGTGGAGGCCGCAAGGTGAGTGCAGCAGCCGTCCACAGCCTGTGGACAACCGCGGCCGAACCGATCGCGAAGATCGACGCGCCGAAGATCGAATACGGCCAATTGTCGCCTGCCCTGATCATCTTCGGCGCGGCCGTCGTCGGTGTGCTGATCGAGGCGTTCGTACCGCGCAGGGCCCGTTACCACGCGCAGGTCTTCGTCTCCGCCGTCTCCCTGTGCGCCGCCTTCGCCGCGGTCGTCGCCCTCGCGGCCGGTGGGTACGGCACGACGAAGGCGCACATCGCGGCCATGGGCGCGGTCGCCGTCGACGGACCCGCCCTGTTCCTCGAAGGCACGATCCTGCTCGCCGGACTCGTGGGCCTGTTCACCTTCGCCGAGCGCCGGCTGGACCCGGCGGCGCACGGCAACCGGGTCGACTCGTTCGCCGCGCAGGCCGCGTCCGTGCCCGGCAGCGACAGCGAGAAGGCGGCGGTCAAGGCGGGCTTCACCACCACCGAGGTGTTCCCGCTCCTGCTCTTCGCGGTCGCCGGCATGCTGGTGTTCCCCGCGGCCAGCGACCTGCTGACCCTGTTCGTGGCCCTGGAGGTCTTCTCCCTCCCGCTGTACCTGCTGTGCGCGCTGGCCCGCCGCAAGCGCCTGATGTCGCAGGAGGCCGCGGTCAAGTACTTCCTGCTCGGGGCGTTCGCCTCCGCGTTCACCCTGTTCGGCATCGCGCTCCTCTACGGCTACGCGGGCTCGGTGTCGTACTCGACGCTCGCCCGCGTCGTCGACGGCACGGTCACCGACGTCGACCCGGCGCTCGCGGGCACCATGGGCAACGACGCCCTGCTGCTGATCGGCACCGCCCTGGTCGTCATGGGCCTGCTCTTCAAGGTCGGCGCCGTCCCGTTCCACATGTGGACGCCCGACGTCTACCAGGGCGCACCGACCCCGGTGACCGGCTTCATGGCCGCGGCGACCAAGGTGGCCGCGTTCGGCGCGCTCCTGCGCCTGCTGTACGTCGTCCTGCCGGGACTGCGCTGGGACTGGCGGCCGGTCATGTGGGCCGTCGCGATCATCACCATGCTGGGCGGCGCGATCGTCGCGATCACCCAGACCGACATCAAACGCCTGCTGGCCTACTCGTCCATCGCGCACGCCGGATTCATCCTCGCCGGTGTCATCGCGACCTCGGAGGACGGCGTCTCGGCCGTTCTCTTCTACCTCGCCGCCTACTCCTTCGTGACGATCGGCGCCTTCGCGGTGGTCACCCTGGTGCGCGACGCCGGGGGAGAGGCGACGCACCTGTCCAAGTGGGCGGGTCTCGGCCGCCGGTCCCCGCTGGTCGCCGCCGTGTTCGCGGTGTTCCTGCTGGCCTTCGCGGGCATCCCGCTGACCTCGGGTTTCGCCGGGAAGTTCGCCGTGTTCCGGGCGGCGGCCGAGGGCGGGGCCGCCCCGCTGGTCGTGGTCGGTGTGATCTCCTCGGCGATCGCCGCGTTCTTCTACATCCGGGTGATCGTGCTGATGTTCTTCAGCGAACCCAAGCCGGACGGCCCGACCGTCGCCGTGCCCTCCCCGCTGACCATGGCGGCGATCGGCGTGGGCGTGGCGGTGACCCTGGTCCTCGGCGTGGCCCCGCAGTACTTCCTGGACCTGGCGAACCAGGCGGGGGTGTTCGTGCGCTGAGTCACTTCGCACGCGTACGCCGCTGCCCGGCACCTCCGAGGAGGGCCGGGCAGCGGCGCATGCGGGGGCTACCGTTCGCTGTCGCGGCGTGCCTTGATCTGAGTCAGGTCCAGGTCCACCGGGAAGGGGACGTCGGTCTTCAGCCGCTCCCGGAAGATGCCCGTGCTGGTGTAGGTGCCGGTGGTGGGCTCCAGCTCGAAGACGTGCACCGCGGCGCGGCCCTTCTCGTTCTCGACCCGCCAGTAGTGAGGGATCTTCGCAAGGGCGTACTTCAGAGGCTTCGTCTCGCGGTCCCGGGAGACCGAGTCTTCCGATACCACCTCGATGGCCAGGACGACGGACTCGACCGGGAAGCGGGTCTGGTCCGCATCCTCCACCGCGTCTCCGCGCACTACGACGACGTCGGGCTCGGGCCGGTTCTGGCGGTCGATGTCGACAGTGAACTCGCGGACGATCTCAAGATCGCCGGGTGCCACGGACTGAAGCTGCCATTCGAAGAAACTCACCGCGCGTGAGTGGAACAGCGTCTGCGGACTCACGAAAACCAGGCTCCCGTCGATCAATTCCGTATGCGGAGGAAGATTCGGGAGGCGGTCCAGGTCGTCGGCGGTCCAGCCGCCTTCCGGCGGGATCGGCCAGCTGGACGCGGACGCCTTCGGTGCGACGCTCATCAGTGCTCCCATGGGACGGAGTCTCGCCGGTGCATTCAGACTATCCGCCGGAAACCGGCAGGTCTGCTGCGAACGTGTGACCGACGGTCGTGTCGTTGGCGGGGGCGGGACCAAGCAGTCTGTGGACAACTCCGTCGCTGTCGGTCCCGCCCCCTATCGTGGAAGCAGTGGTCGAGGGACGACGTACGGGGGGCACGGCGATGGGTGGGACGGGCGGGATCAGCGAGATGGCCGAGACGGCAGGGGCGACCGACAGCGAGGCGCTGGCCACACTGCACCGGGTCTTCGGATACGAGGCCTTCCGCGGTGAGCAGGAAGCGGTCATCGAGCATGTGGTGGCCGGCGGCGACGCCGTGGTCCTGATGCCGACCGGCGGCGGAAAGTCGCTGTGCTATCAGATCCCCGCCCTGGTCAGAGCGGGTACCGGCATCGTCGTCTCGCCGCTCATCGCGTTGATGCAGGACCAGGTGGACGCGCTGCGGGCACTGGGCGTGAGCGCCGGGTTCATCAACTCGACGCAGGACTTCGACGAGCGGCGGGTGGTCGAGGCGCAGTTCCTGGCGGGCGAGCTCGACCTGCTGTACCTCGCCCCGGAGCGGCTGCGCCTGGACTCCACCCTCGACCTGCTGTCCCGGGGCAAGGTCTCCGTGTTCGCGATCGACGAGGCGCACTGTGTGTCCCAGTGGGGTCACGACTTCCGCCCCGACTACCTGGCCCTCTCCCTGCTGGGCGAGCGCTGGCCCGACGTCCCGCGGATCGCGCTCACGGCGACGGCCACCCGCGCCACGCACCGGGAGATCACCGAGCGGCTGGGCATGCCGGAGGCCCGGCACTTCGTGGCGAGCTTCGACCGGCCGAACATCCAGTACCGGATCGTCCCCAAGGCCGACCCCAAGAAGCAGCTGCTCGCCTTCCTGAAGCAGGAGCACGCGGGCGACGCGGGCATCGTGTACTGCCTCTCACGGAACTCGGTGGAGAAGACCGCCGAGTACCTGTCCCGCAACGGAGTGGAGGCCGTGCCCTACCACGCGGGTCTGGACGGGGGCATGCGCGCGGCGCACCAGTCCCGGTTCCTGCGCGAGGACGGTCTGGTCGTGGTGGCGACCATCGCCTTCGGAATGGGCATCGACAAGCCGGACGTGCGCTTCGTCGCCCACCTGGACCTGCCCAAGTCGATCGAGGGCTACTACCAGGAGACGGGCCGCGCGGGACGCGACGGCATGCCCTCCACGGCCTGGATGGCCTACGGGCTGAACGACGTCATTCAGCAGCGCAAGCTCATCCAGTCCGGCGAGGGCGACGAGGCGTTCCGCCGCAGATCCGCCGCCCACCTCGACTCGATGCTCGCGCTCTGCGAGACGGCCGCGTGCCGCCGCAGCCAGTTGCTCGCCTACTTCGGCCAGGACCCGGACACGGCGGCCTGCGGCAACTGCGACACCTGTCTGACGCCCCCGGAGACCTGGGACGGCACGATCGCCGCGCAGAAGGCGCTGTCGACGGTGGTCCGGCTCCAGCGGGAGCGCGGACAGAAGTTCGGCGCCGTGCAGATCGTCGACATCCTGCTCGGCAAGCGCACCGCCAAGGTGATCCAGTTCGACCACGACCAGCTGTCCGTGTTCGGCATCGGTGAGGATCTGACCGAGGGCGAATGGCGGGGCGTCATAAGGCAGTTGCTGGCCCAGGGACTGCTCGCGGTCGAGGGCGAGTACGGCACGCTGGTGCTCACCGAGGCAAGCGGTTCGGTGCTGCGCCGGGAGCGCGAGGTGCCGCTGCGCAAGGAGCCGAAGAAGCCGACGGCCGCGCGTCCGGCGTCGTCCTCGTCCGGCCGGGGCGACCGAGGTCCCAAGGCCGCCGTGGCCGAGCTGCCCGAGAACCTGCTGCCCGCGTTCGAGGCGCTGCGCGCCTGGCGTGCCGAGCAGGCCCGTGAGCAGGGCGTTCCGGCGTATGTCATCTTCCATGACGCGACGCTCCGGGAGATCGTCACCCAGTGGCCCGGTTCCGTCGCCGAGCTGGGCACGGTGGGCGGCGTCGGAGAGAAGAAGCTGGCCACCTACGGCGAGGGCGTTCTCGGGGTGCTGGCCTCCCTGGCCGCCCCGGGCCGGGCTGCCCCTGACCAGTCCGACGCGGGCCTGCCCGCCCCGGTCACCGGCTCCGCCGCCGCACCGGTCACCGACGAGGAAGACGCATGGCCCGACGAGGAGCCGGAGCCGGACGACTGGATGTGACGCCGGGCAGGCCGGGCGGGCGGCTCAGGACAGCGCCGTCAGCCCCGGTGCGAACGTGATCAGCAGAGGCAGGAGGACGACCAGTGTGGCGGCGGTCGTCGTGAGCGCCCGCTGACTGCGCAGCAGCCGGGGCGGCGGTTCCAGCAGACGGTCGACGCGCTCGCCCAGCAGACGGCGGCTGGACGCGCAGGACAGAACGCCGCGGTGCTGGTTCAGCTCGATCAGGGCCAGCGCCGTGGTGAGGTGGCCGCAGCGGCGGGACGCCGTGTCGTCGGCGGCCAGTTCGACCAGGCGGTGGGTCTGGTCGCAGAAGTGGGAGAACAGGGGGATGCGGGGGAAACCGGTGGCCAGCGCCGTGGAGAGGTGCAGCAGCCAGTCGTGGTGGGCGCGGGCGTGACCGCGCTCGTGGGTGAGGACGGCGTCCAGCTGTGGGTCGGTCAGCCGGTGCAGGGCCCCGGTGGTGACGACCAGCTGGGGCGGGTGGCCCGGCATCCACCAGGCGTCCGGGTACTCGTCCTCCAGCACCAGCATGGGGCCGCGCGCTGCGGGCAGCCCGGCGGGCAGGTCGGGGGCGCGTTCGCGCAGATGGGCGCGGGCCTGGCCACGGCGGCGCCGCACCTCGGCCAGTTCGCGGGCCAGCATCGCCGTGGTCCATGCGGCGCCGCAGGCCAGCAGGGCGGTGAGCACACCGGCCCAGACCGGGGCGGTGGAGAGGTCGTACGCGGCGGTGACGGCGGGCGGCGCGGGCGCGAAGACCCGGTCGCGCACGGTGTGGAAGACGGCCGCGGCACCCAGGACGAGCGAGGTCAGGCAGCACAGCAGCACGGTGGCGACCAGGCACTGCCACACCCACAGCCCGATCACGGGCTCCCGTTCGGGCCACGCGGCCCGGGTGAGCGCGCGCGGTGCCGGCACGGCGGCCGCCAGGGCGACGGCACTGAGCAGGAGCAGGCAGACGGTCATGCCGGGGGCTCCGGTTCCTGGTCGGAGGCAGGGGCGGGCGGCCGGGTGGGGACGGCGGCTCGTACGGCGCCGAGGCGGCCGTACGTCGGGTCGTGCTGTGCCCCGCCAGTATGACGCCGACAGCCCCCTGGAGTCAGGTGTCGAAGGGCTGTTGACCACTTCGCCACCCTGCCCCGCCCGGCCCCGCCCGCCGTCCGGCCCCGCTCGCGCGACGCCCCCGCGCCCGGCTCCCCGGGTCAGCCGCCGCTGACGACCCGGCCGGTGACCTCCCCGAGTCCCACTCGGACCCCGCCCGGACCCGGGGCCCAGGCGGACAGCGTCACCGTGTCGCCGTCCTCCAGGAAGGTCCGCTTGCCGTCGGGCAGGTCGAGGGGGTCGCGACCGTTCCAGGTGAGTTCCAGGAGCGAGCCGCGTTCGCGCTCCGAGGGCCCGCTCACGGTGCCGGACCCGTACAGGTCGCCGGTGCGCAGGGAGGCTCCGTTCACCGTCATGTGGGCCAGCTGCTGCGCGGCGGTCCAGTACATGGTGGAGAAGGGGGGCTCGGCCACCACATGCCCGTTGACCGCGACGGAGATCCGCAGGTCGTAGCCACCGGGACCGTCCGCCTCGTCGCCGTCGCCGGAGTCGTCGAGGTAGGGCAGCAGCGGGTAGGTGCGCTCCGGCGGTGCCACCCGTGCCGCGTCCAGCGCCTCCAGCGGGGTGATCCACGCCGACACCGACGTGGCGAACGACTTCCCGAGGAACGGGCCGAGGGGGACGTACTCCCAGGCCTGGATGTCCCGCGCCGACCAGTCGTTCAGCAGGCACAGCCCGAATACGTGCTCCCGGAAGTCGCCCAGTGGCACCGGGCGGCCGCGCTCCGAGGGCACGCCCACCACGAAGCCGACCTCGGCCTCGATGTCCAGCCGGACGGACGGGCCGAAGACGGGCACCGGGTCGTTCGGTCCCTTGCGCTGCCCGGACGGCCGTACGACGTCCGTGTCCGACACCACGACGGTGCCGGAGCGCCCGTGGTAGCCGATCGGCAGGTGCTTCCAGTTGGGCGTCAGCGTGTCGACGGCGTCGGGGCGGAACATCTGTCCCACGTTCCGCGCGTGGTTCTCCGACGCGTAGAAGTCGACGTAGTCGGCGACCTCGAACGGCAGGTGCAGGGTCACCGAGGACAGCGGGTGGAAGAGCGGCTCGATCACCTCGCGGTGCGAGGGCACGGTCACCCACGCGGTCAGCGCCCGCCGGATGTCCGACCACGCCGTACGGCCCGCGGCGAGCAGCGGGTTCAGGGTCGGGCGGGCCAGCAGGGAGGCGTACGGGGAGCCGAGCGCGTGCGCCGCCGCGCCCGCGTCGAGCACGTGGTCACCGAGGCGGACGCCGACGGTCCGTTCCCCGCCGCCGGGGGGTGAGAACACGCCGTAGGGAAGGTTGTGCGGGCCGAAGGGGTCGCCCTCAGGGACGTCGAAGGGGGGCATGGGGTGCTGCCTCGCTCTCATCCGTGCCAAGCATGGCCATCCGTTCCATGTGGTCTGGCCACACGTTACGGGTCGCCGGCCGCTCTTGGGCAGTGCCACCCGCCTGGTCGCAACTGCTCGGGGAGGCCGGGGAGTACGGCGGGCTTCGCGTCACGCTGATCACTCTGGAACACTCGGATCATGGCCGCGCCTCCCGTTCATACGCTCATCGCCACCGATCTGGACGGGACGCTTCTGCGCGGCGACGACACGTTCTCCGGGCGGTCCCGGGCGGCACTGGCACGGGCGGCGCGGGCGGGCGCCCGGCATCTGGTGGTGACGGGGCGCCCGGCGCCCAAGGTACGGACGCTGCTGGCGGACCTCGGATGCACGGGGCCGGCGGTGTGCGGCCAGGGCGCGCAACTGTACGACGCCGACACGGACCGCCTGTTGTGGTCGGTCACCCTGGACCGGGAACTGGCGGAGACCGCGCTCGGCAAGATCGAGGCCGAGGTGGGACAGGTGTACGCGGCCGTCGACCAGGACGGGGTGGCGGGGCTCACGCTGATCGAGCCCGGCTACCGCATGCCCCGTCCGGCCCTGCCCGCCGTACGGGTCGGACGGCGCGACGAGCTGTGGGTCGCGCCCATCAGCAAGGTTCTGGTGCGCCATGACGCCCTGTCCGACGACGAGTTGGCCGAGGCGGCACGGGCGGCGGTGGGCTCACTGGCGACGGTGACCATGTCCGGGCCCGGGACCGTGGAACTCCAGCCCCACGGCGTCACCAAGGCGACGGGCCTGGCGCTGGCCGCCGAGTGTCTCGGGCTGAGCCGTGAACAGGCCGTCGCGTTCGGGGACATGCCCAACGACATCCCAATGTTCGACTGGGCCGCCCACGGCGTCGCCATGGCCAACGCCCACCCCGCGCTCAAGGCGGTGGCGGACGAGGTCACCACGTCGAACGAGGACGACGGCGTCGCCGTCGTCCTCGAAAGACTCTTCTGACCCGGATCCGTCAGTACGCGCTCAGTACGCGCTGTTGACGTTGTCGATCGAGCCGTACCGCTTGGCGGCGTAGTTGCAGGCGGCGGTGATGTTCGCGACCGGGTCGTAGGGGTCGAAGGAGGTTCCGGCCACGTGGTACGCGTTGAACGTCGGGTCGATGACCTGGAGCAGGCCCTTCGACGGGATGCCCTTGGCCGCGTTGGAGTCCCAGAGGTTGATGGCCCTCGGGTTGCCGGACGACTCGCGCATGACGTTCTTGTGGATGCCGTTGTACGTGCCGGGTATGTGCTTCTCCGCCATGATCGCGAGGGACTCGCGGATCCAGCCGTCGAGGTTGTTCGGGTACCCGGCGAGGGTGGTGGAGGGCGTCGTGGCGGCCGAGGCGGCGTTCGCGCAGACGAGGGGGAGGGTGAGCACCGCGGCTCCGGTGCCGGCGAAGGCGATCCGGCGGACGAGGCGGGCGGTGCGTCGGGGCTGAGCGGCAGCGGGCATGGCGATATTCCTCTCCGTCGCCTGCGAGGTGAGCTGTCGGGTTCGGGCGGGAGGTGCCCGGCCGTGCCTCCGTCGTGAGGGGAGGGGTACGGCTTCACCCCTAGCCGTTCCGTGCGACGTGTGTCGTCCGGCCCGGCGACTTACCTGGTTCCCCCGCTCCTGCCTACGTGAATGTGTTCGCGGATCGGTTGCGTCGGACGGTGGCAGGATTCGGCGTCCGTTCGACGTGCCGGGAAGCTATGCGACAGCACATGTCGGCATCAAGTACCTGTTTCGTGGAACATCCCATTTGACCTTGATCTGAGGCGTATGGGGCACTTGATCCTTTGCGACCGCCAACCCTCAACTCGCTTGCGACAGAAGGGTGGAGGTGGATACCGGGAGGTGCGGGACGGCATCGGCCCCGCGTGACCCAATTCACGGAATAACAAGCACGGCAAATCGGACATGCAGGTCACGGGGGGTTTCGCGGGGTCCGCGCGAGGCACTCGTCAGGGGCGGAGTAAGTGAGTCCGCATTGCGGCGAATGGGTAAATATCCATCCATATCATTCGATCAAGAACATACCGGTCGTGATCCGAAACCGCCCGGGCTGTAACGGTGGGCGCTATCGGTGATCGAAACCTGACCGGATACGCTGACTTGAGTGGTGGCAGCGACCTATCGACAAACCGTGTGATCACCGGCAGACACCAGCAGACAGGAGACCCCTCGTGACCGTCGTCGGGCCGTTCGGGCTGAGCGTGCGGGACCAGGCTCTGGAAGCCGATGTCCAGGCCGGATTGGCGGCCGTCGAGGAAGGTTTGCTCGAAGCCACCAAGAGCGAGGTCCCCTTCATCACGGAGGCCGCACAGCATCTGGTGAAGGCGGGCGGCAAGAGGTTCCGGCCGCTGCTGGTGATGCTCGCGGCCCGTTTCGGCGACCCGTACGCGCCGGGTGTCGTCCCGTCCGCCGTGGTCGTCGAGCTGACCCACCTCGCGACGCTCTACCACGACGACGTGATGGACGAGGCGGCGGTGCGCCGCGGCGTGGACAGCGCCAACACCCGCTGGGGGAACTCGGTCGCCGTCCTCACCGGCGACTTCCTGTTCGCCCGCGCCTCGCAGATCCTCGCCGACCTCGGCCCCGAGGCGGTACGGGTACAGGCCCTCGCGTTCGAGCGGCTGGTCACCGGACAGATCCTGGAGACCGCGGGGCCGTCCGACGGCCGCGACCCGGTCGAGCACTACCTGGACGTGCTGGGCGGCAAGACGGGGTCGCTGGTGGCCGTGTCCTGCCGGTTCGGGGCGATGATGTCGGGCGCCGACGAGACGGTCGTGGACGTGCTCACCCAGTACGGCGAGCGGCTCGGCGTCGCCTTCCAGCTGGCCGACGACGTGCTGGACATCGCGTCCGACTCGCGCGAGTCGGGGAAGACGCCCGGCACCGACCTGCGGGAGGGCATCCCGACGCTCCCCGTGCTGCGGCTGCGGGAGCGGGCGGCCCGGCTCGGCCTGGCCGAGGACATCGCGCTCTGCGAACTGCTCGACTCCGACCTCACCGACGACGCCCGGCACGCGGAGGCGCTGACCGCCCTGCGCACGCATCCGGCGCTGGAGCAGGCACGCCGCGACACCGTGCGCTACGCCAAGGAGGCGCGGGCGGCGCTGGCCCCGCTGCCCGAGTGCGACTCGAAGACCGCCCTGACCGAGCTGTGCGACGCGGTGGTGCACCGGGCGGGCTGACGGCCGGCCCCGCCCCTCCGCCCGGCCGACCCCTACGGGTCGGCGGAGACGTCGCCACCCGGTGTCATACCCCAGGCGTACACCAAGCTGAGTCCGCGGACTGACGATTCCGGACGGCCGATTTGGTCAACTGGAAACCACGGAAATCACCACTGCTCACCGATTCGGGTGAGAATGGCGGCTCAGGGTGGGACCGAGTGGAGGACAGCCGCCGCCGACGACGGAGGTAAGGCACACATGGCACCGTACGAATCCGACGCCAGCAAGGGCGCCGCGGAGACCGACGAACCGCGCGCCGGCCGGCGCAAGGCCGCCCGGTACGTCGTACCGGGCGCGGTGGTGGGGGTGGCGGCGGCGACCATCGGACTGGTCCCGGCACTCGCCGCCTCCGGCGACCCCGACCTGCCGAAGATCACCGCGCAGCAGCTCATCGAGAAGATCGCCAAGTCGGACGTACAGCAGCTGTCCGGCACCGTGAAGGTCAGCACCGACCTGGGTCTGCCGGACCTCGGCGGCCTGGCGGGCGGTGTGCTCTCCGGTGTCGGCCAGTCCGGCGACGGCTCGTCCGCCGACCCGAGCACCAAGCTGACCGAACTGCTCACCGGCACGCACACCCTGCGCGTCGCCGCCGACGGCCCGGACCGCCAGAAGGTCTCGCTGATCGAGAGCGCCGCCGAGTACAGCCTCATCCACGACGGCAAGGACGTGTGGGGCTACGACAGCAAGTCCAACGAGGTCTACCACGGCACCGGCGCCGACCACGGCAAGGACCGCGGTGCGGGACGACAGGCGCCGCCCGCCACTCCGAAGGACTTCGCCGACGAGGCCCTGAAGTCCGTCGACGACACCACGTCGGTGACCGTGGACGGCACGGCGCGGGTGGCCGGCCGGGACGCCTACCGGCTGCTCGTCAAGCCGAAGCAGTCCGGCTCCACCGTCGGTGCGATCACCATCGCCGTCGACGCCAGGACCGGCCTGCCGCTGAAGTTCACCCTCACCCCGTCGAGCGGCGGCGCGGCCGTGGTCGACGCCGGGTTCACCCAGGTCAGCTTCGCCCGGCCGGCCGCCTCCACCTTCGACTTCACCCCGCCCAAGGGCGCGAAGGTCACCGAGCAGGGCGAGGAGAAGGCGAAGGGCTCCGGGCACGACCGCCCGGGCCCCGGAGGGGACTTCCCGGGCCTCGGTGAGGAGTTCGCGAAGGGCTTCAAGGGCGGCAAGGGTGGCGAGGGCTTCGACGTCCTCGGCGAGGGCTGGAACTCCGTCGCCACCTTCGAGACCGGAGCGAAGGGCGGCATGCCGTCCGGCTCCGAGGGCGGCGACCTGGGCGGATTCCTCGGCTCCTTCGGCGACAAGGTGAGCGGCAAGTTCGGCAAGGGCACGGTCTTCTCCACCCGCCTGGTCAACGCCCTGATCACGGAAGACGGCAAGGTCTACGTCGGCGCCGTGACCAAGGACGCCCTGGTCAAGGCGGCGAACACCGCGAAGTAGCACCGCGGAGCACCACCCCGGGTTCGACGAATCGAGGGAGCCGATGGACGAACCGTCCGCCACGGAGGCCCAGGCCCAGGCGGGGGACGCGGCACCGGTCGTCATCGACACCCGCGGCCTCACCAAGCGCTACCGAGGCGGACAGCTCGCCGTGGACGGTCTCGACCTGACCGTCCCGGCGGGCAGCGTCTTCGGCTTCCTCGGCCCCAACGGCTCCGGCAAGACCACCACCATCCGCATGCTGATGGGGCTGATCGAACCCACCTCCGGTACGGCACGCGTGCTGGGCCGCCCCATGCCGCGCTCCGCGCGTGCCGTACTCCCGCAGGTCGGCGCCCTCATCGAGGGCCCGGCCCTGTACGGCTTCCTCTCCGGCCGGGACAACCTCCTGCGCTACGACGCCGCCGACCCGACCGCCGACCCCCGCACCCGGCACACCCGCGTCGCGGCCGCGCTGGACCGGGTGGGGCTGACCGCGGCCGCGGGCAAGAAGGCGAAGGCGTACTCCCTGGGCATGAAGCAGCGCCTCGGGCTCGCGGCCGCCCTGCTCCAGCCGCGCAGACTCCTCGTCCTCGACGAGCCCACCAACGGACTCGACCCGCAGGGCATGCGGGAGATCCGCTCCCTGGTCCGGGAACTGGCCTCCGACGGCACGACCGTCTTCCTCTCCTCCCACCTCCTCGACGAGATCGAGCAGGTGTGCACGCACGCCGCGGTGATGGCACGGGGACGGCTCATCACCCAGGGCCCGGTGACCGAGCTGGCGGCCGGCGCGCACGGCCGGCTGGTGGTGCGCACCCCGGACCCGGGGGACGCGGCCCGTGTGCTCAAGGAGCGGGGCGTCACGGACCTCGCCGTCGCCGAGGACCGGGTGACCGGCGAACCACCGGACGGCGAACTCGCCGACCTCAACGCCGCGTTGGTGGCGGCCGGGGTGCGGGTGCGCGGCTTCTTCGTGGAACGGGCCTCGCTGGAGGACGCGTTCATGGCGCTGACCGGAGAGGGCTTCGATGTCGCGGGCTGAGACCGTACCGCCGCCGTCCGTGCGCGCCCCCGGCGCGCTGTGGACCCTCGGGCTGCTGCGCAACGAGCTGCTCACCACCCTGCGCCGCTGGCGCACGCTGGCACTGCTGGGTGTGCTGGCCGGGGTGCCGGTCCTGGTCGGCGTCGCGGTGAAGATGGAGACGCGGGGCGGCGCGCAGACCGGTCACGGCGGCGGGGACGGCCCCGCCTTCATCGCGCAGGTCACCAACAACGGCCTGTTCCTGGTCTTCACCGCGCTCGCGGCGACCCTCCCGTTCTTCCTGCCGATGGCCGTCGGCGTCATCGCGGGCGACGCCGTCGCGGGCGAGGCCGGCGCCGGCACCCTGCGCTATCTGCTGGTCGCCCCCGCCGGCCGCACCCGTCTGCTGCTCACCAAGTACGCGACGACGATGGCCTTCTGCCTGCTGGCCACCCTGGTGGTCGCGGTCACCGCGCTGGCCGTCGGCGCGCTGCTGTTCCCGCTCGGCGACCTGACCACCATCTCCGGCACCCGCATCGGCTTCGGTGAGGGCCTCGGCCGGGCGCTGCTGATCGCCCTGGTGGTCGCCACGTCACTGACCGGGATCGCGGCGCTCGGCCTGTTCGTGTCGACCCTGACCAACAGCGGGATCGCGGCCATGGCGACCACGGTGGGGCTGCTGATCACCGTGCAGATCCTCGACCAGATACCGCAGCTGCACGCGCTCCAGCCCTACCTCTTCTCCCACTACTGGCTGTCGTTCGCCGACCTGATGCGCGCCCCGGTCTACTGGGACGACCTGGTCAGGAACCTCGAGTTGCAGGCCCTGTACGCGATGGTGTTCGGCTCGGCGGCCTGGGCACGGTTCACGACGAAGGACATCAACGCGTAGGCATCAACGCGTAGGCGTCTCGAACGGGAACCGCGCGAGCGGCGCCTCCCGCGTGAAGAAGGTCTTCGCGCGCGCCGCCGCCTCGGGGTCGCGCGCTATGTCCCCGGGTGCGCTGCCGTTGCCCAGCAGCAACCCGCCGAAGCGCATCTTCAGATACGCCGCCGTGTTGCTGAGCGTCCCGGTCAGGGGGTCGGCCACCTCGAGCTCCCGGTGCGCGAGCGCGGTGACGCCCCAGAGGGTGCGTTCGGCCATGGTGGCCCTGAAGTCGGCGCCGGGGACACGCAGCCAGCCCGACCAGTGGTCCAGGTAGCGCTTGGTCTGGGCGGACAGCGAGTACCAGTACAGCGGCGAGACGATCACGATGTCCGTGGCCGCGAGGGTGGCGTCCAGGAGCAGGGCGGCCGCGCTGCCCGCGGGCGGCCGTACGTACTCGCTGTCGTGCCGCCGGTCCACGAAGTCGGGCAGCGGGTGCTCGGCGAGGCTGATCCAGTGCCGCTCCACGTCCGTGGGCAGCTGCTCGGCGGCCATACGGGCCAGCCGCTCCGAGTTGCCACCGGCGCGGGCGCTGCCCAGTACGAACAGGAAGCTGCGGGTCATGAGTCCCCCTGGAGAGTCGGCGTACGACAAATACAGGTACCTGCATTAGATGCATCTGCATTGTATGCGCCTGCATCGTAATTGTCTGCGTCGCGGATCTGCGTCGCGGAATGGCACGCGAGTTCCTGGTGCGAGGCTGTGACATCGCGGTGACGCGAGAACCGTGGTGGAACGGTCACACTCGACAGTACGCAGGGGTACGACCGGATCGTGAGGCCGGGGGAGTGAGAGGGCCGATGACTCGACTCAGCCATGAGGAGAAGCGCGACCAGTGGCGGGAAGCCCGCCCGGCGCAGCGGATCGAGGTCCATGTGTCCGGGGCGGGAACCGCGTCGGTCGGCGGCGTGACGGTCGTGGCCGAGCCCGGCCAGGAGATCCAGAACGCCGTCCTGAACCACCTCCACCACCTCGTGCTCACCACCGGCCGCCCCGTGCTCGCCTCGGTCCACGACGACCGCATCGGATACGTCGTCCCGCTCCGGATGGACCCGGACGGCTCGAGCTGCTGCACCGGCGAGCCCGTACGGATGACTCCGCGGGTCGGACCGGCCGTCGCGGCCGGGACCGTGCAGGCACCCACCGGGGTGTTCGGGCCGCCGCCCATCATGGACACCACACCACCCCAGGTGTTCACGGAGCCGACGGAGCCCGCCGCCACCCCTGCACCCGACCTCACCCCTGCACTCGCCCTCGGCCTCGACCCGGACCCCGACCCTCAGCACACCCCCGCCCGCGGCTTCGACGCGGTGGCCGAGGCAGTGCTCGGCGACGGGCCGGTCACCAGCACCGAGGAGGGCGCCGCGCTGCTCACCGAGCCCCTGACGCGCATCAACGAGGCCGTCAAGGAGGGCCGTATCGACTCCGCGTCCGCCCTCGCCGAGCGCACCATCACGGAGGCGTCGGCCGTGCTGGGCCCGGACCACCCCGAGGTGCTCCGCCTGCGCGAGCTGGCCGCGTACATCGCCTATCTCGGCGGCGATCCGGTCCACGCGTTCCGGCTCTCGCTCGACGTCGCCCGACTGCACCGGCGGTCCGGCGACGCCGAGGGCGCCTACGGCAACGTGCGGAGCGCCGCCACCGCCTGGCGCGCCGTCCGCGACCCCGAACAGGGCCTTGACCTGGGCCGTGAGCTGATCGCGCTGTGGACCGAGCTCACCACGCAGGCCGGCCCGGCCGCCACCGACCTCGCCCCACTCGACTCCGCGCACGCCCGCATGGGCCGCCTGACCGAACGAGCCAGGGCGGCAGCGAGCCGCTGAGGCGTGTCTGACACGCCCTGGCCCGGCCACGCCCTAGTGGACGCAGAATTCGTTCCCCTCGGGGTCCGCCATGACCACCCACTGTCCGGCGGGCTCCCGCACCTGCCGCAGGACTCGTGCTCCCAGCCGTTCCAGCCGCTCGACCTCGTCCGTCCGCAGCCCGTCCGCCGGGTGCAGGTCGAGGTGCAGCCGGTTCTTGGCCGACTTGGTCTCCGGTACCCGCTGGAACAGCAGCCGCCGTCCCAGACCGGTGCCCCGCTCCTCGTCGTACGGGTCGTCGGGATGCCGTACGGCGATCAGGTCCCGGAAGGCGAGACGGCCGTGGAAGTCGACGGTCGCCTCGGCCGGGAGCGCCCCGAGCTTCAGCAGCTGTTCGATGAACGCGCTGTTGTCCTCGGACTCGTAGCGCAGCGCGGCGGCCCAGAAGTCCGCCTGCGCGTGCGGGTTCACGGCGTCGATGACCAGCTTCCAGTGCAGTGGGGCGGGCCGGACGGGTTGTGTCTCCGGTGGCTGCGTCTGTGTCATGCGCACCACTTAAGGGCCGTTCAGGGACGGACGTCCAGTGGTTCGGGCTCCGGCGCGGCGGTCACGTCCCGTGGTCCGGCGTTCGCGCTCTCCGCCCTGGCCGACGCCAGGGCGCGCGAGGCACGACGGGCGGTGCGCAGGGCGTCCCAGGTCAGCAGGGCCAGGGCCACCCAGACCAGGGTGAAGCCGGCCCAGCGCTCGGGCGGCATCGCCTCGTGGAAGTAGAGGATGCCGAGCAGGAACTGGAAGACCGGGGCCAGGTACTGGAGCAGCCCCAGCGTGGACAGCGGGACGCGGATCGCGGCCGCTCCGAAGCAGACGAGCGGGACGGCGGTGACGATGCCGGTCGAGGCGAGCAGGGCCGCGTGCCCGGGGCCGTCGGTGGTGAAGGTGGAGTGGCCCTGCGCGGAGAGCCACAGCAGATAGCCGAGCGCGGGCAGGAACTGGATGGCGGTCTCAGCGGCCAGTGACTCGATGCCGCCCAGGTTGACCTTCTTCTTCACCAGTCCGTAGGTGGCGAAGGAGAACGCCAGGCACAGGGAGATCCACGGC
Organism: Streptomyces sp. NPDC086787; assembly: GCF_044745865.1. Classification (NCBI taxonomy): domain Bacteria; kingdom Bacillati; phylum Actinomycetota; class Actinomycetes; order Kitasatosporales; family Streptomycetaceae; genus Streptomyces; species Streptomyces sp. NPDC086787. Next base: position 104,926 of record NZ_JBIVBC010000018.1, read on the forward strand.
GGCTCCCCGTAGCCGATGGCCAGGACCAGTACGGCGGCGAAGCCCACGCCCACCGCGGCCCACTGCGCGGGCCGCAGCCGCTCCTTCAGGAGGAGCACGCCCATGGCGATGGTGACCAGGGGATTGATGAAGTACCCGAGCGAGGCCTCCACCACGTGCCCGGAGTTCACGGCCCAGATGTAGACACCCCAGTTGACGGTGATCACCGCGGCCGCCAGTGCGACGAGGGCCAGTCGGCGCGGCTGCCGCAGCAGCTCACCGGCCCAGGCCCAGCGCCGTACGAAGAGCAGTGCCACCGCGACGAAGGCGAGCGACCACACCATCCGGTGGGCGAGGATCTCCACCGAGCCCGCGGGCCTCAGCAGGGGCCAGAACAGCGGCACGAGCCCCCACATCCCGTAGGCCGCGAAGCCGTTCACGAGCCCTGTCCGCCGCTCGCCCTTCGATATGTCGGCCACGGCCCCTCCCGCTCGTCTCGCACACCCTGCAACGCCTCGACGAAGGTAGCGCCGAACACCCCCGACTGTCATGCCCGTATCGCCATACGGTCATGACATTGAAAGCGGGTCTCAGTCGGTGACGGTCCAGGTGTCGTTTCCGGTGAGGAGGGTGGTGAGGTCGCCTTTGCCGTGTTGGTTGGTGGCGGTGTCGAGTTGGTCGTTGAGTT
>NZ_JBIVBC010000019.1:0-101026 GCF_044745865.1 Streptomyces sp. NPDC086787
CCCGGCAGCATTTCGATGAACAGCATGCCTTCGCACCGCTCCTGTCACCTCCGGCCGAGCAAGCAGCTTGACTTCTTGGCTCCCTGAGATGTCTTGACGGCACGAAGAACATCATCCAGGTGTAAGAGTGGGCGGGCGTGTGGAAGAAGCCGAAGACGGCTACGGCGACCAGCGGGCCGAGGCCGATACCGAGGATCCTGCCGAGCACACGGCGGAAGCCGCAGACCAGCGTCTCGCCGCGCGAGGCGGTGTTCACGAAGATCCGCCCGCAGTGAGCCGGGGCAGGGCGTAGTCGGCGATGATGATCCGAGGCACGAGGAGGCGGCGGACGCCATGTCCGTGGACGAGCTCGACACCCGCATCCTGCGGCTGCTTCTCGAGCAGCCGCGCACCAGCGTGCGCGAGTACGCCCGCGTTCTAGGGGTCGCCCGCGGCACTCTCCAGGCGCGACTCGACCGCCTGGAGCGGGACGGCGTGATCACCGGCACGGGCCCTTCGCTGTCCCCCGCCGCGCTGGGTCATCCGGTGCTGGCCTTCGTGCACATCGAGGTGACCCAGGGCCATCTCGACGACGTGGGCGACGCGCTGGCCGCCGTGCCGGAGATCGTCGAGGCGTTCTCGATCACGGGCGGCGGGGATCTGCTGACCCGGGTCGTGGCGCGGGACAACGCACACCTGGAGGACGTGATCCAGAAGCTGATCAGCCTGCCGGGCGTGGTGCGCACCCGTACGGAGGTGGCCCTGCGCGAGCGCGTCCCGCACCGCCTGCTGCCGCTCGTCGAGTCGATCGGCCGGTCGGCGGCCCGCCGACGCTGACCTCCGGCGCCCCCCTTGAGCCGGAGCTCTTGGGCGCCGCCTCGACCCTCGTCCCGGCGGGGCTCACCCGCTCGGCGCATTCTGGGCGGAAGTCGCCGTTCGGACGCGTCATCCGCCGCTCAACCAGCAGCCGCACCGGCCCTACGGCCCTGGGGCGACCGGCGACGGCATGCGGTGGCGCCGTTACGGCGCGCGCGGTGCGGCGCCTGTTCCTAGCGTGATCGCAGGACATACAGGAAGGCACGCGCATGCCCACCGATCCCATACACGGCGAGCCCGCCGGTTCGCTCCGTGCGGAGGCCTCATGACCACGGTGCAGGTGCGCTCGCCGGGCCCGGTCGCAGACGAACGGCGCTGGAAGGCGCTCGCGGTGTGTCTTACTGCGGGTTTCATGACCCTCCTGGACACCTCGATCGTGAACGTGGCCCTGCCCTCCATGGAGCGGGGGCTGCACGCACCGCAGGCCGACCTGTCCTGGGTGGCGTCCGGATACGCGCTGACCTACGGCCTCTTCCTCGTCCCCTCCGGCCGGCTGGGTGACCTGCGCGGCCGCCGGGAGACGTTCCTGACCGGCGTCGCCCTGTTCACGCTGACCTCGGCGGCCTGCGGACTGGCCCCCACCTCGGGATGGCTGGTGGTGTTCCGGCTGCTCCAGGGCGTGGCGGGAGGCATGATCGCGCCTCAGGGTTCGGGACTGATCCAGCAGATGTTCAGGGGCGCGGAACGCGCGCGGGCCTTCGGCATGTTCGGCAGCGTCGTGGCCATCTCCACGGCGGTCGGCCCGCTGGCCGGAGGACTGCTGATCGAGGCCTCCGGCAGCTGGCGGTGGGTGTTCTTCGTCAACCTGCCGATCGGTGTGGCGGTGTTCGTCACGGCACTCCGCCTGCTGCCCGGGTCCCCGCCGAAGGACTCCCGCGAGGGCTACGACGTACCGGGTGTACTGCTGCTGGGCTTCGGCGCGATGGCGCTGATGCTGCCCCTCGTCCAGGAGCAGGCCTGGCACGGCCGGAGCAAGTGGGCGCTGGTCCCGTTGGCCGTCGTACTGCTGCTGGCGTTCTGGGCGTGGGAGCGGCGCCAGGGACTGCGCGGGCGGGCTCCACTGGTGGACCTGCGGCTGTTCAACCGGCGGTCGTTCACCTGTGGCTCCCTGCTGAGCCTCGTGTACTTCGCCGGGTTCACCTCGCTGTTCTTCGTGTACACGCTCTTCCTGCAGAACACACTCGACTACAGCGCGCTGGAGGCGGGGCTGGCCGCGATGCCGTTCGCGGTCGGATCCGCGGTGGCGGCGCTGGTCGGCGGGCGTCTGGTCGTCCGGTACGGCCGCAAGCTGGTGGTGTGGGGGTTGAGCGCGGTGACGGTCGGTCTGCTCGGTGCCGCGGTCGCGGTGAGGCTGGTGCCGGGCGTGGGCGTGGGGTGGGCGGCGGCACTGCCGCTGCTCCTGGCCGGGGTCGGCTCGGGTCTGACCACGTCCCCCAACACCACCCTCACCCTGGCGCGCGTGCCGGTACGCCGTGCCGGCGCGGCGGGAGGGGTGCTTCAGATGGGGCAGCGGGTCGGGTCGGCCGCGGGTATCGCGGCCGTGGGCTCGGTGTACTTCGCGCACCTGGCGAACCACGGCAGTGCCGCGGGCGCACTCCAGCTGGGTCTGCTGGCGGCTCTTCTGTTCGTCCTGGCGGGTCTGGCCCTGGCCGTCGCCGACCTGCGCGAACCGGCCACGGAACGGTCCCCCGAGCACCGGGAGGACCCTCGGACGGGGCACGTGAATCCCGAGGGGCACGACGGACGAGCCGCCGACGAACCGCGGTCGCCGTCGCGTCCCTGACCGGTGGCTACGACCGGTGGCTACGACCGGCGCCGGGGTTTGCCGCGCTTGGCGCCCTGGGTCCCGCCGGAACGCCCCTTCGCACCGCGCCCGGCGGTCCGGCCCTGCGCCGGCTTCTGCCGGGCGGCGGGCTTGTCGGTCCGGGCGCGCCCCCGTTCCGGCTCGGGCGGGGCGGACGTGCGGCCACGGGTGCTGTTGACCGTGCGGCCGCGGACGATGCCGATGAAGTCCTCGACGAGGTCGGTGGTGGCCTCCTCGGGCCAGGACAGGGCGACGCTGGACTGGGGGGCGTCCACCACCGGGCGGTACTCCAGGTCCCTGCGGTGGTGCAGGCGGGCCAGCGACTGGGGGACGACCAGCAGCCCCACACCGGCCGCGACGAGTTCGACGGCGTCGGCGGTGGTGGCCGGACACTCGAAGGCGGGCTCCCCCGGCGGACTGTCCCAGTCGAAGACGTCGTCGAGGGGGTGGAAGAGGACCTCGTCGGCGAGGTCCTCGACGGTGACCTCCTCGGCCGCGGTGATCAGATGGTCCTTGGGGACCACCACGACCGTGGTCTCCGTGTAGAGGGGGATCGCGCTGAAGTACGTACGGTCGACCGGCAGACGCACGAGTCCCGCGTCGGCCCCTCCGTCGCGCAGCACACCGGAAACGTCGGCGGCCGCCACCTGGAGCAGGTCGAGGGAGACCCCGGGCCGGCGTTCCTGCCAGATCCGCACCCACTTGGCGGGCATCACGCCGGGGACGTACGCGAGCCGGAACGACGGTGTTTCCTCGGAGCCTGTCACCAGGCCAGGGTATCGGCCGTGGTCGGGCGTCCCGCATTCGGCCGATACCCTTGACCTCATGAGTTCGCAGCAGACCGGCCAGACGATGAAGCCCGCCACGGCGGCGAAGAAGCTGGGTGTATATCTCCCCGCCACCCCCGCCGAGTTCCAGGAGGGCGTCGTCTCGCGAGCCGAGCTGAACGAGCTCCAGGCCAATCCCCCCGAGTGGCTGACCGAGCTGCGGCGCACCGGCCCGCATCCGCGTCCCGTGGTGGCGGCGAAGCTGGGTGTCTCCATCTCCGGCCTGGCGCGCGGTGGGGTGACCGAGGCCCTCACCACCGACGAGATCGAGGCGCTCAAGCAGGAGCAGCCCGAGTGGCTGGAGCGTGAGCGGACCACGCAGGCGGAGGTCCGCCGGGAGACGGTGCGGCTCAAGAACCAGCAGCGCGAGCAGGCCGACGAGCAGGGCTGAGTACGAACAGGGCTGCTGAGTAGGGACCCGGTTGCTGGTCCCTCAGTCCGTGTTCGGGTAGCGCACGGCGAGGGCGGCGATGTCGTCCTCCAGCCTTCCGCCGCTGTAGCGCAGGAGATCCCGGTGCAGCCGGTCGAGCAGTTCGCCGGACGGTTCCTGGTCCTGCTGCCGCATCCAGTCCGGCAGCGGGAAGAACCCGCCCGTGCGGTTCCGGGTCTCCGACACACCGTCGGTGTAGAGCAGCAGGCGGTCGCCGGGGCCGAAGGTGACGGTGTCGATGTAGTAGCGGTCCCCGATGAGTGCCGCGAGGTTGAGGGGCGGCGAGGGCGCCGTGGGCTCCAGGACGAGGAGCTCGCCCCCGTGCACGAGCAGTGGCGGGGGATGCCCGCAGTTGAGCAGCCTCACGTGCCGGCCCCCGTAAGGGATCTCGGCGATGAGGGCCGTGGCGAAGCGCTCCGGCAGGTCCTGGCCCGGGATCGCGGCACTGTACCGGGCGATGCTGGTCTCCAGACGGTGGACGATGCCCGTCAGGTCGGGCTCGTCGTAGGCGGCCTCCCTGAAGCAGCTGATCACCGCGGCGGCGGCGCCGACCGCGGAGAGTCCCTTGCCCCGGACGTCACCGATGAGCAGCCGGACCCCGTACGGCGTTCCCGCCGCCTCGTAGAAGTCGCCGCCGATGCGAGCCTGCTCCTGGGCCGCCAGGTAGAGCGACTCGATCTCGATGTCGTCGATACGGCAGGGCAGGGGGCGTAGCAGCACCCGCTGGGCGACATCGGCGACGAGCCGGACCTGGACCAGCACCTCCTCCCGCTGGAGGCGGATGTGGCTCGCGTAGGCGGCCGCCAGCGTGACCGCGATGATCGCGGCCGCCGTGTACGGGGTGCCCAGGTCGCTGTAGACCACCCCGAGGCTCAGCATCACGACCAGGCACACCGCCCCGAGCAGGATCGTGGGGATGACGGGCCACATCGCCGCGGCGAGGGCGGGTGCCGCGGGCAGCAGACGGCTGATGGCGATCTCCCTCGGCGTGGCGAACGCCAGCACACCGACCACGACGGTGAGGATCACCGGGGACAGGCGGGCCAGCATCCACCGCCCGTGGTGAGGTGGACGACGGAATCGCAGTCGGCCGAACATGACCACAAAGTGCATCATATCGGCTAAATATCGACTCAATGCGATCGGCGGGATGGCGGCCGGCGGCGGCCCGCCCATCGGGCACGGGGCGGATTCAGGCAGTGCCACAAGGGTTGACCAGTGCTACAAAGGGCGTATGGCGAATCGTTTCGCCGCTTTTCGACATCTATGGCTCAAGCCGCTGGCCGACCGGAGTCCGCGAAGCGTGGCCGGGCAGGTCTTCCTGCTCCAGGTGGTCGTGGTGGTGCTGCTCGTGACCTGCAGCGTGTTCGCCCTGGCGTTGCAGTCGAAGCGGGACACCACCTCCGAGGCCGTGCGCCGCTCCACGGCCGTGGCGGAGACGTTCGCCCACTCGCCCGGCGTTCTGGCGGCGCTGAAGACGCCCGACCCTTCGAAGGTGCTACAGCCGCTCACCGAGGCCGGACGCAGGGCCGCCGGTGTCGACTTCATCGTGGTCATGGACACCAAGGGCATCCGCTACACCCACCCCATGCCGAGCCGGATCGGCCAGCGGTTCGTCGGCCGGATCGAACCCTCCCTGGCCGGAAAGGTCTACACCGAGAGCGTCCACGGCCCGCTCGGGCACGAGGTGCAGGCCACCGTGCCCGTCGAGGACGACCAGGGCAAGGTGACCGCCCTGGTGTCCGCGGGGATGAAGGTCAAGAACGTGTCCAGCCAGGTGAACCGGCAGCTGCCGATCATCCTGGCCGCCGGGGGCGGAGCCCTCGTCGTCGCGACCGGCGGGACGGCACTGGTGGGACGGCGGCTGCGGCGCCAGACGCACAGCCTCGCCCCGGACGAGCTGTCCCGCATGTACGAACATCACGACACGGTGCTCCACTCGGTGCGAGAAGGAGTGCTGATCGTCGGCGAGGACGGCAGGCTGCTGCTCGCCAACGACGAGGCGCGCCGCCTGCTGGAACTACCGCCCGACGCGGAGGGCCACTCCGTCTCGGAGCTGTCCGGCCTGGCCCCAGAGACGGTGGCCCTGCTGGCCTCCGGGCGTGAGGCCACGGACGAGGTGCACCTGGCCGGGGAACGGGCGCTGGCCATCAACCAGCGCCGTCTGGACCCCGACGAGGGCCGCATGGGAACGGTGATGACCCTGCGGGACTCGACGGAGTTGCAGGCGGTGTCGGGGCGCGCGGAGCTGGCCCGAGAGCGACTGAAGCTGCTGTACGACGCCGGACTGCGGATCGGCAGCACCCTGGACGTGGAGCGGACGGCGGAGGAACTGGCGCAGGTCGCGGTCCCCAGGTTCGCGGACTTCGTGACCGTGGACCTGGCGGGCGCCGTCCTGCGCGGGGAGGAACCGGCGCCCACCGCCACCGGGATGCGTCGCGTCGGCGTGAGCGGGATCCGCGACGACGCCCCGCTGTACCCCAAGGACTGGCTGATCGACTTCCTGCCGTCCACCCCGCAGGCCCGCGGCTACGGCACCGGCCGCTCGGAACTCGTCCCCGACCTGTCCAAGGCCGCGCACTGGCAGGCCCAGGACCCGCCGCGCACCCTCGCGATCATCGAGTACGGCATCCACTCGCTGATCGCCGCACCCGTCCTGGCCCGTGGCCAGGTCCTGGGCATGGCCAACTTCTGGCGCGACCAGCACCATGCCCCGTTCGACGAGGAGGAGCTGTCGCTCGCCGAGGAACTGGTCGCACGGGCCGCGGTCAGCATCGACAACGCCCGCCGGTACACACGCGAGCACGCCCTCGCCGTCACACTCCAGCGCAGCCTGCTGCCCCGGGCCCTGCCCGAGCACACCGCGCTGGACGTCGCCTACCGCTACCTGCCCGCCCACTCCGGCGTCAGCGGCGACTGGTTCGACGTCATCCCGCTGCCCGGCAGCCGGGTCGCCCTCGCCGTCGGCGACGTCGTCGGCCACGGCCTGCACGCCGCCGCCACCATGGGCCGGCTGCGCACCGCCGTACACAACTTCGCCACCCTCGACCTTCCCCCCGACGAACTCCTCGTCCACCTCGACGACCTCGTCGCCCGCATCGACCAGGACGAGACCACCGCCGACTCCAGCCCGGAGATCATCGGCGCCACCTGCCTCTACGCCGTCTACGACCCCACCACCCAGACCTGCACCGTCGCCCGCGCCGGGCACCCCGCTCCCGCGCTCGTCCACCCCGACGGCACCACCACCTACCCGGACATCCCCACCGGTCCGCCCCTCGGCCTCGGCGGCCTGCCCTTCCAGACCACCACCCTCCACCTCACTCCGGGCACCCAGCTCGTCCTCTACACCGACGGCCTCATCGAGGACCGCAACCGCGACCTCGACGACAGCATGGAACTCCTCCGGCAGGCCCTCCACGGCCACCCCCACCGGACCCCCGAGGACACCTGCCAGGCCGTCCTCGACCAGCTCCTGCCCACCCGCCCCAAGGACGACGTCGCCCTCCTCATCGCCCGCACCCACGCCCTGCCCCCCGACCACATCGCGGAATGGGACCTGCCTGCCGACCCCGCCGCCGTGTCCCGCATGCGAAGCGACATCACCCGCCGACTCCACGCATGGGACCTCTCCCACCTCGACTTCTCCACCGAACTGGTCCTCACCGAACTCGCCACCAACGCCATTCGCCACGGCACCCCGCCCATCCACGTCCGCCTCATCCTGGACCGCACCCTGACCTGCGAAGTCACCGACAGCAGCAGCACCTCACCCCACCTGCGCTACGCCGCCACCACCGACGAAGGCGGCCGCGGCCTCTTCCTCGTCTCCCAGATGACCGAACGCTGGGGCACCCGCTACACCCCCCAGGGCAAGGTCATCTGGGCCGAACTCTCCCTGGCGGAGGAGGACGAGGAAGCAGACCGGGACTGAGACCGGGACCGGGACCGGCCTCAGGCGCGAGGTTCGGCTCAGGGAGCAGCGTTCACCGGTACCCCGGTCGCGGTCATGATGCGCCGCGCCTGTTTGATCATCTGTGACGATCCGGAACGTGCCGCCAGCTCCTTGATCTCCGGTATCGCTTCACGGATTCCGCCCCGCTCCGCGCAGTCGGCGGCGATCGTGAGCATCGCGGGGAGCCCGTGCGTCGCCCCGTCCGCCAGCAGGAGAGGGAGAGCGGCCGAGAGCACCGCCCACACCGTGGCGTACGTGCCCGTGCGCTCCGCCTCCCGCAACGCCGCCACGACTCGCTGGAGCTTGAGCCGGCGCAGCCCCGTCAGCTCGGCGATGTCCCGGCCGAGCCGAGCCGCGTCGAGCTGTCCGCGAGCGGCCAGGACGAGCATCGCGTCCACGGCGAACAGCTGCTCCTCCATACGCCGTGCCCCCAGGCCGTACGCCACGAGGAGATGGGTCGCGGGCCCGGCCGGTCCGTTCGACTCGGCGAGGGTGGGCAGCACGGGAGCGCACACGCCGACGGAATCGGACTCGGCCAGGCTCCCGAAGACCACCAGCATCCGCGCCGCGACGACCTCCCGGTGCTCGGGCAGGATGGCCAAGGTGTGCGGGGAACACTCCCAGCCGCTCCCGCACCTGCACGGGCTCCCGATGGGGTCGTAGGCGCCGAGCAGGGAGCGGAACGGCTCGGGGTGGTCCTCGTGCCCGGGCAGGGCACCGGTGCGGACCAGCACTCCGGGACGAGGAGTCCTCAATCTCAGTGGCTCGGTGTCGCGGGAGAGGACGGGATCGGACAGCCCTTCCGAGCCGAGCCAGGCGGCGAGCCGCCGCCCCGCCGGGGACGTGAGCTCCGCGGCGGCCGCTCGTGCCTCGGGCGGCACCTCCCGGTCGAGTCGCAGCAGGGCCTGGCAGAGGTCCGCCCGGCCGGGCTCGATGCCGGAGTTCTCATATGCGGCGAGCCTCGCCACCAGCTCCGACGCGTCGACGGTCCCCGTCGTCCAGGTGGGCGTGGCCAGCAGGAACGGCAAGGGGGCATCGACCAGCCGGGTCCCGATCTCGGCCGCGCGGATGAGGGGAACGGACCGGAGAGCCAGGTGCGGACACTGCTGCCCGAAGTGGTCGCGGGCAACGCTCACGTTCCCCAAGGACATGCCCATGATGGACATGACGACGATCGCGAGCCCCTGTTTCAGGTAGTCGACCTGCCAGTCCAGGGTCCGCTGCGCCACGACCGGTTCCAGGGCGGCACGGAGGGCCTCCGGGTCGGCGTGGGCGTGCACCACGAGCCCGTTCAGCACCCGCTCCCACTGAGCCGGGGTCCCGTCCCTGCGCAGCAGCGCGCCGGTCTCCTCGGCGAGTTCAGCGGCGGTGGGCGGTACCGGCTCGATGCGCTCGGCGTTCGGCACGGGCGGCAGCGTGTCACCCTCGGCGGCCGGGACGTCGGCGTCTTCGCCGGTGACGGCGTCGCCGAATACCTCGGCCGCGCGTTTACGCAGGTCGGGGCTGAGCTGCGCGGCGCCCACCGCGAGCTCGGCCAGGACGGCCCCGCTCGCGTGTTTGCGGTGCCGGACGACCAGGGCGAGCGCCCGCTCCTGGAGGCTGTGCTCCTCGTGGCCGAAGGCTTCGGCGGCCACGGGAAGCAGTTCGTCCGTGCGGGAGCGCTCACGCCTCATCGCCTTGTCGAGCATGCCGAGCTGGGCTCGCACGATCTTCTTCTCGGGCCGGAACAGGGCTGCCCGGGAGATCTCGACCAGGTGCTCGCTCTCCAGACGGCCCGCCTCGTCGAGCCCGGCCAGCACCTCCTGGGCACGCGCCGCCACCAGCGCGTGGCCGTCGGGCAGCATCCGCACCCAGGTGAGCGTGTGCGCCGCCTGCTCGTCCACGGTCAGGTCCAGGGCCGTCAGCAGCGCGAGGAAGCCCTTCACAAGGCCGAGCCGGCCCCCGCGCGGCAACCGCGAAAGACAGCCGTCGATCAGCATCTCGCGGCTGAGCCGTCCCTCCTCGGCGAGCCCGACGAGCGCGTCCGGCCATCCGGGGTCGTCCTCCCGGCTGAACTGGAAGTCCGAGCCGGCCTCCGGCACCTCGAAGAGCCGGGGGACCATCACCGCCAGGAACGGGTCGTCCCGGAGCCTGTCCTTGACCGTGCTGCCGCTGACCAGCATGCTCTGCTCCCAGCCGATGACGAAGCCGTCCGTCGTGGGAGGCTCGCAGCTCGCGGCTTGCACCAGCTGTGCGATCAACCCGTACTCCTCCTCCGCGACGGTGCGGCGTTCCGCCAGCCGGTGGGCCACCTGCGCCAGCCATTCGGGGTCGCGGTCACCCAGCGCCCTGAGGACCAGTGAGGGATCGTCGTTGACCCGCCGCAGCTCGCCGCTCGCGAGCCACTGCGTCGTGGCCGCCGCGCCGGTGCAGCACCCCGCCCCGGCGAGCCGCAGTGCCGCGCGTACGGCCCAGTGCTCGTGGCTCCAGTGGTTCCGCGCGATCGCGCGCCACGACTTGAGCGCCGGCAGGCACGCGCGCCGCTCGGCGTCGGTGAGCGTGCCGACGAGCTCGGGGACCGCCCCCTCTCGGCCCTCGCGCACGGCGTGCAACAGGTCGCGCACGCCCTCGGTGACCCCGTCGGGGATTTCGTAGGGAGTGGTCTCGCTCATCGGTCTGCTCCGGTGGAAGTGACGGTCGTGTTCCGGGCGGCGCCGGTCGTGGGGTGTGCTGTCGTACGGTGTGACTCCGCCCGGCGGACGATGCGGACGGCGAGGGCGTGCTTGCACGGTCCGCGGCCGCCGCGGTATTCCGCCCACCAGCGGCAGGTGCAGCTCAGACGCCCTTCGTCGGACCTGACCCGGTGGACGTGGTCGTCGACGTTGACCGTGGCCAACTCTCCGTCGAGGCGCACCGCGCCCGCCTCCACGAGTGCGTGGGCGGCGCGCAGCCGGGGGTTGTGGCGGTCTGCCAGCCCGGTGTCGTACGGGAGTTCCCGGTGGAAGTAGGCCGTCTCCGCCACGTCGTAGCCGATGCGTCCGGCGGTGCCGAGGCGGGTGAGCGCGGCCCGTACACGCTGTGGGGTGAGCCCGGACTGTGCGGCCAGGTCGGCGATGTCGACGGCGGGGTCCCAGGCGAGCAGCACCGACACCAGCTCGGCGTCCTCGGCCGACTCCTGTGCCGCCAGGGCGTTCAGGACTCCGCCCTCGCCGGAGAAGCCCCGCGACACGTCCGGGGACAGGGTGAGTGTGAGGCGCATCCCGGGGAGCCGCACCTCCCAGGCGCTCGCCGAGAGGTCGCTGCCGGTGGTGACGGCCGGCCCGTGGATCCGCAGGCCTGTCGCATGGCGCAGCACCCGGGCCAGCGCGCCGAGCCGTTCGGGACCCGGCAGGCACACCGCTCCGGGGACGGGCCGGGCGGTCGCGCGCAGCGACCGGCCCGCCGGGACGACCCAGCGCGCTCCCCGTGACGCGCCGCGGGAGGATCCGGGACGCGGCAGCGACCGGAGGAAGTGCACGGCCTCGGCCGCGGAGAGCTCCGCGCGCAGGTCGAACCCGGAGGCGATCACCTGTGTCTCGGCGAAGCCGCGCAGCCAGCGATCGGGGAGCGGCACCTGCTTCTCGGTCACCGGCCCGTCGAAGGTGGTGACGGTCAGTTCGTCGGGCCCGACCTCCACGAACAGCGGGTCGTTCGGACCCACGCGGGTGAGCGCCTCCCGGAGCGGGATGTTCACATCGACATTGGTCGTGCCGTGTCCGATGTCGTCACCGTCGAGGGCGTCGCCCAGCATGTCGAGCCGCGCGTACACCCCGCAGCAGCCGGAGAACGACTCGAACCGCAGCCGGTCCCCGTTCCCGGTGACCACCGGGTCGAGCGATATGGGACGCAGCGGTTGGTAGTAGTGAGCGGCCGCGACGTCCGCGACGCACAGCAGTCCGGCCGCGGCGACCTGAGGCCGGGTCAGGAAGCCGTGGAAGAAGCTCGGATGAGCTGCCCGCCCCGCCGGTGTGACGCCTCCGGAGGTCTGGAGACTGAGCGTGGAGCCCTCCGCGGTCCGGTGCACCGCGGAGGGGCGGAGATAGGCGTACGTCTGTGAGGCCTGCGTCATGCCCCAAACGCTAGACGCCACCTCTGACAACGCCCCAGCCGCCTGTGCTGTCGTCAGACCCCGTACTCCGCCCTCCCCTTCGGACCGGAGCGGCCGCGCTGCCTCGGCGCCTGGAAGCCACCGATCCGCTGCTCCAGCAGTTCGGCCAGCCGCAGCGGGGTGCGGTCCTCGAACATCGGACCGATCAACTGCACTCCCACCGGCAGGCCCTCCGGGGACCGGCCCGCTGGTACGGCGGTGGCGGGCAGGCCGGGCATGGTGGCAAGGCTGGCCCAGACGAGCTGGTCGAAGTACGGGTGCTCGACGCCGTCGATGGCGATCCGGCGTTCCCTCGGATCGGGGTGGTGGTCGTGCGGGAACGCGGGAGTGGGCGTGATCGGACACACCACGGCGTCCCACTCGGCGAAGAACTGCCGCCAGCCGTGGCGGTGGAGCTCGCGACTGCTGTTCGCCTCGATCCAGTCACGGTGGCTGAACACCATGCCGCGCAGCCGCGCCGCATCAAGACTCCGGTCGTCCGCGCCCAGTGCGGCGGCGCGGGTCCGCAACCGCTCGTACGACTCGACGGGAAATCGGGCGACGGAGCCCGAGAACAACAAGTGCGTGTAGAGTACCGCGGCTTCGGTCAGATCGGGCAGCAGCGGACTGCGCCGTTCGACACGGGCGCCACCGTCGACAAGGGCGTCGGCCACGCGGTTCACGGCCGCCCGCACGGCGGACCCGGTCGGAATGAGCGGATGCCTGTCGAGGACCAGGACCCTGAAGTCGCCGAGCCGCTCGTGGCGCGCGGGAGGCAGCGTCAGGTCGTGCGCCACCCCGAGCGTCAGCGGGTCCGGTCCGGCCATCACGTCGAGCAGGAGCGCGAGATCACGTGCAGTGCGCGCCATCGGACCGACGACGGCGAGGTCGCCTTCGGCCGGCAGGGCCGGTGCGGACGGCGGGACCATGCCGCGGGCCGCCACCAGCCCGAGTGTCGGCTTGTGTGCGTAGACACCGCAGAAATGTGCCGGGGTGCGCAACGAACCGGCGATGTCGGAGCCGATGGAAAGCGCACCGAACCCGGACGCCAGGGCCGCCGCCGATCCGCCGGAGGATCCACCGGACGTGCGGTCGTGATCCCACGGGTTGTTGGTGGTGCCGTAGATCTCGTTGAAGCTCTGCACGTCTTGCAGCCCCAAGGGCACATTGGTCTTCCCGAGCACCACCGCGCCTGCGGCCTTGAGCCGTGAGACCTGCACCGCGTCCTCGGCCGGCATGTAGTCACGGTGTGCCGGCATGCCCCAGGTCGTGGGCAGTCCGGCGATGTTGTAGGACTCCTTGACCGTCACCGGTACGCCGAGCAGCGGCCGGTCCTCACCGCGGGCGCGCGCCTGGTCGGCATCGCGCGCGGCGGCGCGTGCACGGTCGAAGTCCGGCACACAGATCGCGTTGATCGCCTTGTCGTCACACTCGACACGGGCGATCGCCTCGTCGGTCAGTTCCGCCGAGGTCACCTCGCCTGCACGCAAGGCGGTCACGAGTTTTTCGGCCGACTGAAAATTCCACTCCATGAATCCGACCGTACCGACCTCCGGAACAGGTCATGAAATACCGTTTCTCGCAACGGTATCAACGCCCCCATACTCGTCATGTCCCCTTCGGCTACGGACAATTCGCCCCACCGGTGAGTGGCGCTTTCGATAGGGTCCGGCCATGGCGACGCATGAACGCGAGATCACCGCTCCCGTCGACCTGTGCCGTGGCGACGGGACGCTCGAACCATCCGCGATCGGCTGGTCGCGCCGACCGCTGCACCGCTGCCGGATTCCCGGCTGGGGCCGGACGAAGCGCTGGGAGTACTGGTGCGTGACCACGCCGACCCACCTCGTGGCCCTCACCGTGAGCGATCTCGACTACCTGGCCCTGAACTCGGTCTACGTCCTGGAATACGGGGCCGTGCAGCGGGAGTTCGAGCGTACCGTGATCGTGCCCGGCGGGTTCGGCGTCCGACTCCCCGACACCGTCGCCGGAGCGGCGGGCTCCCCCGCGCTCGTGGTCGGACCACGGCGGCCGGCCAGGGGGCAGGTGCGGATCGAGATCCACAACGAGGGCGCCGCCACCCGGCTGCGGGCGCGCTGTCTGAGCCCACAGCACCTCCCGGTGGAGGTGGACCTCCTCGTCGCGCTGCCCGCCGGGCACGAGACGCTCTCCGTGGTCGTCCCCTGGGACGAACGCCGCTTCCAGTACACCTCCAAGCACACGGCCCGGCCCGCTTCCGGCACCGTGCGCATCGGCAGTGACGTGCTGGAGTTCGGAGATGACGCCTGGGGCACTCTCGACCACGGACGGGGCCGGTGGCCCCGCTCGGTGGCATGGAACTGGGGCGCGGCGTCCGGGCGCACGGACGGCCGTACCGTCGGCCTGCAGTTCGGCGGGCGCTGGACGCGTGGCACCGGCGCGACGGAGAACGCGGTGTGCGTCGACGGCCGGATCAGCAAGCTCGGCCAGGAGCTGGCCTGGCACTGGTCCCCCGACGACCACCTGGCGCCATGGTCGATCCGCAGCCGTGAATCAGCCCGGGTGGACCTGGTGTTCACACCGTTCCACAACAGGTCCACCCGCACCGACGTGGGTCTCGTCGCCAACCGTACCGACCAGTGCTTCGGCCACTACACCGGTTCGATCCACACCGACGACGGCGAGCGGATCGCGGTGAACCGGCTGCTGGGGTGGGCCGAGGACGTGCGCATGCGATGGTGATCCGCCGCTGTTTCCGGGATGTTGCCGGACCGTGCCCGGAACTCGAAAAGGGGGGAGGGCGTGATCGGGTTCTGTGCAGATTCTCGGGAAGTTCCGTGCGCTGATTCCGCCCGTCGTCCACCTCGACAGGTCAGCCGTTCCCGTGCCCGCCCCGGATTCGGCTTGTCAAGGTCCGTCTTCAGCCGGTGAAGTGCCGCTGCTGACAAAACGATGAACCTAATTAGACTCACCCGTCATGTATCTCACCCCCCACGGTAAGACGCAGACCGAACAGACCAACCGCCCCATATTCATGGAAGGTTCAGGCAGGCGAAGGCAGGTGCTGCGGTACACCGCAGTGGCCCTCAGCAGCGCCTGCGGGGCCTACCTGGTGTTCGCTGCGATCGTCATGGCCGGACTCTGGCAGTCCGTCGGAGACCGTCCCCCCGGCACCGGCGCCCCGATCCCCGTGGCCCCGGCGGGCCACCGGGCCGAACCGGGAGCGACGGAGCGCTCCGCGAACAGCCGACAACCATCCCCTCCACCGACGGACGGTCCGTCCCGGCCACAGAGCGGCAGGACCTCGCCCGATCCGCACGAGGTCACCCGCGGATGACGCCCCGGCACGCATTGCGCCGTCCCCCACGCGGGCACTGGGTGCTGTTGATCCTCATTCTCACCGTAGTCGTGGTCACTCTCCTCTTCGAGGGGTGGACCACACATGAGGTCGACGCCGCGCGTATCAAACGTCCCTGCGCCGAACCCATCCCGCGCAGCGCGGACACCGGACGCCCGGTCCTGAGATTCACCGATGGCGGTGTCGTGACGGCTGCCATGCCCCCGGGCACGGCGGCCCTCACCTTCGACGGCGGACCTGATCCGGTGTGGACACCACGTCTGCTGGACCTGCTGGCCGAGCACAAGGCACACGCCACGTTCTTCGTGTACGGCAAACAGGCCGCGCGGTACCCGGAGCTGGTCCGCCGTATCCGAGCCGAGGGTCACGAGATCGGTTCCTACACCTACACCGGTGGCGATCTCGGAGCGGCTTCCCGTCCCCGCGCCCGTATGGAACTGGGCTTCACCCAGACGGTACTGGCGGGCGTGGCGGGTGAGCACACCTGGTTGCTGCGCCTGCCCCACACCACCACGGCGGACACCCTGTGCGGCGCCGAGTGGCAGGCCGCCCGCCGCGCTGCCGGCGAAGGCTATCTCATCGTCGCCGCGGACCGGACGTCCCGGAAGTCCGCCGAGGGCGTGGTACGCCAGTACAGCCACACCGAACTCGGCTTCCGGGAGGCGCGGTCGCTGCTGCGCAACCCGCGGGTGCGACGGTTCACCACGGTCTCGGCCGGCCTCGGACAGCCCGAGTCCACCAGCCGGGCTTCACTCGCCGAGCGGCTGAAGGGCAGGGGTCTCATGCAGGCCCAGGACCTTGGTCGGGGCTTCTCCCGCGCCATGGCCTGGGCGCTGGTCGTGGCGGGAGTGCTGGGTCTGCTGCGCCTGGCGATGCTCGTCTGGTTCGCGCGGATCCATGTGCGCCGACGCGGCAGACTGCGGCCGGGCAGCCCCCTGTTGCGTGCCGTGACCGGTCCGGTGACCGTCCTGGTTCCCGCGCACAACGAGGAGGCGGGCATCATCGCCACCGTCCACTCGCTGCTCGCCTCCACCTACGCGGACCTCGAGATCGTGGTGATCGACGACGGTTCGACGGACGGCACTGCGGCGGCGGTCGCCGGCATCGACGATCCGCGGGTGACGCTGGTGCGCCAGCCCAACACCGGAAAGCCGGGAGCCCTGAACACCGGACTCGCGCACGCGTCGCACGACATCGTGGTGATGGTCGACGCGGACACCGTGCTGGAACCGGATGCCATCCACCACCTCGTCCAGCCACTGGCCCATGCCGCGATCGGGGCGGTCAGCGGGAACACGAAGGTGGGCAACCGCCGGCATCTGCTGGGCAAGTGGCAGCACCTGGAGTACGTGCTCGGATTCAATCTCGACCGGCGCATGTTCGAGGTGCTGGAATGCATGCCGACCGTGCCCGGCGCCATCGGCGCCTTCCGCCGGGACGCGCTGCTGGGCGTCGGCGGTGTGAGCGACGAGACGCTCGCCGAGGACACCGACCTGACCATGGCCCTGTGGCGCGCCGGTTGGCGGGTCGTCTACGAGGAATCGGCCGTCGCGTGGACCGAGGTCCCGCACACGATGAGGCAGTTGTGGCGGCAGCGCTACCGCTGGTGCTACGGCACCCTCCAGTCGATGTGGAAGCACCGCCGGGCCGTCACCGAGCTCGGCACCGCGGGACGGTTCGGCCGACGCGGGCTCAGCTATCTGGCGCTCTTCCAGGTCGCCCTGCCGCTCTTCGCGCCCGCCGTGGACGTCTTCGCCCTGTACGGCGTGTGCTTCCGTGACCCGTCCGAGGCGATCATCGTCTGGCTGGCGTTCCTCGTCGTCCAGATGGCCACGGCGGGGTACGCGCTCCGGCTGGACGGCGAGAAGCTGCGCGCTCTGTGGTCACTGCCGCTGCAGCTCTTCGTCTACCGGCAGATGTTGTATCTGGTCGTCTTCCACTCGGTGATGACGGCACTGCTCGGCAGCCGTCTCAAGTGGCACCGCATGCACCGTACCGGCAGCGCCGATCCGTACCGGCTCGACGACCTGTCGCCGGTAGACGTCGGCCTGACGCTCGAGAACTCGAAGGGAGAGCTGCGATGACCCACCCGCTCGACCACACAGGGGGCACTCCGGCGCCCTGGAACCGCCGGGTCGGCCCGCCCGGCCCCGGCCGGTCCGCCGAGGCGGCGCCCGTACGGCCCGTACGGCCCGTACGGAGGGAGGCGTACGGCTGGCGTGGCACCGCGCCACGGCCCTCGCTCCGATCCCGCGCCCGGCCCCGTCGCGGGCGCCGGGCGGTGCGCGCCTTTCTCGCGTTGGCCACCACCCTGCTGCTCACGGCGGGCGGTACGTACGCCTGGGCGGAGAGCGAGCTGCACCGGGACGTGGATCTCGCCGCGTACTCCCACGGCCGGGCGTCGGGAGAGGGCACGAACTACCTGATCGTCGGCTCCGACAGCCGGGACGGACTCTCGGACTCCGATGTCCGTGACCTGCACGCCGGGGGCGGCGGGGGGCGGCGCACGGACTCGATCATCGTGCTGCACACCGGGGCCCGGGGTGCCGTGATGCTCAGCCTGCCGCGTGACTCGTGGGTGACGATCCCGGGATTCCACGACCCGGCGACCGGGAAGCGGGTTCCGCCGACCAAGGACAAGCTGAACGCGGCATTCGCTTACGGTGGACCGGAGTTGCTGGCGCACACCATCGAGCACAACACCGGGATCCGCATCCACCACTACGCGGAGATCGGATTCGCCGGCTTCGTGAAGGTCGTGGACGCGATCGGCGGCGTGCGGTTCTGTCTGGACCGGGACATCAAGGACGAGAAGTCGGGCGCGGATCTGCGCAGCGGCTGCCGGACGCTGAACGGCAGGCAATCGCTCGCGTTCGTCCGCGAACGCCATCAGGAGGCCGAAGGCGATCTGGGGCGCTCGCGCAACCAGCAGCGGTTCCTCTCGGCGCTGGCGGACAAGGCGGGCAGATCCAAGACCTTCCTGGACCCGACGCAGATGTACCCGGCGCTGACCGCCGGACTCGACGCACTCGTCGTGGACCGGAACATGGACCTGCAGCGGCTCATGGGCATGTTCCGTTCCCTGCGGGGCCCCAACGGCACGGCGAAACAGGTGACCGTGCCGGTGGACGCGGTGGGTCTCCCCACCGCGAAGGGCAACGTCATCCGTTGGGACGCGGACCGCGCCGCAGTGCTGTTCCGGCAGATACGCGATGACCGACCGGTGACAGTGCCGGGAGGCCGGGGGCACTGATCCCCACGGTGGTGTGGCCGGGCTTCCTGCCCGGCCGCACCGTCACCGTTGCTCACACAGCGTGCGAGGGCACCGTCGCGGATCTACTGGCCCCGACGGACCCGGGCGGCCTTGCGGGCTTCCGCGATCTGGCGGGCCTCGGCAGACCGGCGGGACTCGCCGGCGCCGCCGCCCCGCCCCGGGCGGGTGCCCATACCGCGGAAGGGGGCGCCACCGCGCTTCGGGCGCTCCGTGACCGGCCCGCTGCCGCCGATGGGGACACCGGAGGGGGCCTGGGCGCCGGTGATACGGCTCAGCTCGGCCTCACCGGAGCGGACCTGTGTGATCTGCGGCCTGATGCCGGCGTCGGACATGACGCGGGCCATCTCCCGGCGCTGGTTGGGGAGGACCAGCGTGACGACACTGCCGGACTCGCCGGCGCGGGCCGTACGGCCGCCACGGTGCAGGTAGTCCTTGTGGTCGCCGGGCGGGTCCACGTTGACGACGAGATCGAGGTCGTCGATATGGATGCCCCGGGCCGCGACGTTGGTGGCCACCAGCGTCGTGACGTCGCCGGTCTTGAACTGTGCCAGGGTGCGGGTGCGCTGGGGCTGCGACTTGCCCCCGTGCAGCGCCGCGGCCTTCACCCCGCTGCTCAGCAGGTGCTTGGTGAACTGGTCGACTGCGTGCTTGGTGTCCAGGAACATGATCACGCGCCCGTCGCGGGCAGCGATCTCGGTGGCGGTGGCGTACTTGTCCGCGCCGTGCACCTGCAGCACGTGATGCTCCATCGTGGTGACCGCGCCCGCCGACGGGTCGACCGAATGGACCACCGGGTCATGGAGGTAACGACGGACCAGAAGGTCGATGTTGCGGTCCAGCGTGGCCGAGAACAGCATGCGCTGTCCGTCGGGATGTACCTGGTCCAGCAGTTCGGTGACCTGCGGCATGAAGCCCATGTCCGCCATCTGGTCGGCTTCGTCCAGGACGGTGATCTTCACCCGGTCCAGGCGGCAGTCCTTGCGCTCGATGAGATCCGAGAGGCGGCCGGGAGTCGCGACGACCACCTCGGCCCCGGCACGCAGTGCGCCGGCCTGCCTGCCGATCGACATGCCGCCGACCACGGTGGCCAGCCGCAGCTTCAGCAGTTGGGCGTACGGCGTGAGCGCATCGGTGACCTGCTGGGCCAGCTCGCGTGTGGGGACGAGGACCAGAGCCAACGGCTTCCGCGACTCGGCGCGCTGCCCGGCCGTGCGCACGAGGAGCGCCAGACCGAAGGCGAGCGTCTTGCCCGATCCGGTGCGCCCGCGGCCCATGACGTCCCGCCCCGCGAGGGAGTTCGGCAACGTGGCGGCCTGGATCGGGAAGGGCTCGTTCAGGCCGAGGCTGGTGAGCTTCTTCACCAACTCGACGGGCATGTCCATCTCAGCGAAGGTCGCCGCCGCGGGGAGGGCCGGGGTGACGGTGACCGGCAGCGCGAACTCCCCCTGCGGCGTGGAGGGACGTCCCCCAGTGGTGCGCGGGCCGGCGCCGGAGCGCCTCTGAGTCTGTGGACGGAAACGGTCCTGTGGACGGAAACGGTCGTTCGAGCGAGCTGAACGGCTCATGGAGAACCTTCCTCGGCGGGGCACGCATCGAGGAATTCCCGACAGCAATAAGCCGGACGAATTGCAAGAACGAGCCAAATGTGGGACTAAAAGAATTCCAGCCGGAATACAGAAAACATTAAGCTGGGGCCCCGCCACAAGGCGGAGCCCCAGCCACTCATGCGCTTCGGTGTCAGGCGGGAGTGATGTTCTCCGCCTGCGGGCCCTTCTGGCCCTGCGTGACGTCGAAGTTCACCTTCTGGCCTTCCTGGAGCTCACGGAAGCCCTGGGTGGCGATGTTCGAGTAGTGGGCGAAGACGTCCGGGCCGCCGCCGTCCTGCTCGATGAAGCCGAAGCCCTTTTCCGCGTTGAACCACTTGACGGTGCCAGTAGCCATGTCACATCTCCTTGGGGGCAGTGCCCGCGGATCCACACCGTGTGAACCCGTGCGTTGCCACGATGAACCCCGTCCGGATAAGCACCGGAGATACAAAAATGCCCGACGGCATACGGCCGCCAAGGCACTTGAAGTTTCGGGAACCACAACTGCAACTACCGCAATTCTAGCACGGCACGCGCACCCGCACGAATTCAGCCCTGCCGTAAAGCTTCGGCCCGGCGCGCCTCCGGGGTCGCGGTCGTCGTCAGCCTACGCCCGCCGGTCACGAACGTGCTGTCTGTTCACGTACCAGGCGGCGACCTGCGCGCGTGAGGTGAACCCGAGCTTGGTGAAGATACGTTGCACGTGCCCCTCGGCCGTACGAGGGGCGATCACCAGGCGCGCCGCGATCTCCCGGCTGGTCAGCCCCTCGGAGACCAGCTTGGCGATCTCACTCTCCCTGGGTGTCAAAGGGGCTTCTTCGTCTCCCGCCCGTGCTTGACCGGCGGCCGGAGTCGCCGCGCCGAGAGCGTGGTCGATCGCCGCCTGCTCGGAAAGAGCGCGACCGCGTTGGAACGCCGTGTCGTAGCGCTCGTCTCCCAGGGCCGCTCGAACCATGGTGGTGTGCTGATGGTGAACCACTCCCACCAGGTGAAAGAAGTCCGGCGAAGTCCCGACCGCCTGCCACATGGCGGTGGCGGCGCCGAAGAGCGTCGCTGCCCGGACGTGGCGCGCCTGGCGTCCGCTCACCCAGGCAAGGATCTCGAACGCGAACGCCATCAGGAACTTCGCGCTCACCCGGCGCCGCAGGTCCAGGGCCTGTCGTACCGCTGCTTCCGCGTGTGTCAGATCGTGGTCGAATTCGACGAAGGCAACGGCCAGCAGCGTCCAGGAGCGCCAGATCGCCTCTCCCCGCTGCGCGGCGGTGGCGAGTGACTCCTCCAGGAGGGCCAGGCCCCGCTCGCGCTCTCCTCCGTGCCCGAGAATCAGCCCGTGGATGGACGTGGCGAGAATCAGGCCACTCAGCTCGTGCCCCGACCTGAAGCCCGACATGGCCTCGCCGGTGAGCAGCGCTGCCTTCTCCATGTCGTCCGAGGACGCGGCCCGCATCCCCTCCACGAGGGTCACATACGCGCTTTCGTTCGTGAGGCCGAGCCTCCCGGCCAGCTCTGCGGCCTCTTCCAGTCGCGCCTGTGCCGCGTCCAGGTCGCCTTGCAGCAGCGCGACCCAGGCACATCGACGCAACGCGGAAGCCCGCTCCGGCGAAGGCTCGGAACCTGCCGCCAACGCCTGGTCGAGCCACTGACGCGTCACGCTGTTGAAGCCCTGGACACCCAAGTAGGTCCCCAGCCGGTCCGCGAGGCGAAGTGCGGCGACACCGTCATCGCGCTGAGTGAGGCAGAACGCGAACGCCTCCCGCAGGTTCGCGTGCTCGCGCCGCAGCCGCAGGATCCAGGCCTCCTGGTCCGGCCCCATCCAGTCGGCCTGGAACTCCTCCACCATGCGGGCGTACCAGTCGCGATGGCGGCGATGTACAGCGGCGTGCTCACCGGCCTGCACGAGCCGCGCCTGGCCGTACTCCCGTATCGATTCCAGCATCCGGTAGCGCACATGACCGTCATGCTCGTCACGGACCAGGATGGACTTGTCGATCAGGGAGAGGACGATGCCCGCTATCCCATCCCGCCCCATCTCCTCGGTCGCACCCACATACTCGATCCCGGCCAGATCGAAGCTGCCGGCGAATGCCGATGCCCTTGCCCACAGTTGCTGCTCCGACTGCGAACAGAGGTCGTAACTCCAGTCGATCAGCGCTTGCAGCGTGCGTTGCCGGGGAGGAGCGCTTCTCGGGCTGACGCTGAGCAGGCGGTAGCGTTCGGCCAGCCGCTCCTCGATCTGACCGAGCGACAGTGCACGCAGCCACACGGCGGCCAGTTCGATCGCCAGCGGGATCCCGTCCAGCGCACGGCACAGCCGCGCGACGGCAGGGCAGTCCTGGCTCCGAAGTTCGAACCCGGGCAGAACGGCGCAGGCGCGATCGATGAACAGCCTCACCGAGTCGTACTGCGCAAGCGTGCCCGGGGACGGCGCGTCTTCGACGTCGGGCACCGGCAGTGGAGGAACCACCAGGGTCGTCTCGCCGTACACGCCGAGCGACTGTCGACTCGTCGCGAGGATCCGCACCCTCGGACAAGCCCTCATGAGAGCGTCGACGAAGAGAGCGCAGTCGTCGATCAGGTGCTCGCAGTTGTCGAGGGTGAGGAGCACTTCGCGGGATCCGACGTGGTCGATGATCACGTCGATCGTCGTGCGCGAGGGCTGGTCATGCAGGCCGAGCTGGGCCGCCACCGTATGCGTGAGCAACGAGGAATCACGCAATTCGGCCAGTTCGACGAAACGCGCACCGTCGCTGAAATTCCGTCGCGCGCTCGTGACCACATGTGCGGCAAGTCGAGTCTTGCCCACCCCTCCGGGCCCGGTGAGCGTCACAAGCCTGGAAGTTGCCAGCAACCGCCTCGCGTCGGTGATCTGCTGCCGCCGCCCGACGAAACTGGTGAGGTCGGCCGGCAGGCTCTCGGCACTCTCCAGGGCACTGGGCCGAGCGATGGTGCTCATACTTTCGAAGATTAATCGACCCTGGAACGGCACAAAAGGCTACCGAGAAGTAGCTGACCGGTGGGGGATCACGCCGTGGTCGGCGCACTCCCCCGCCGGCTCGATCGTCAGGCGTTGTGTGCGTCGAGGAAGCCGCTGATGAGCCGCAGCCATTCCTCGGGGCGTTCCACCATCGGCAGGTGGCCGGTGGCGAGCTCCACGAGGCGGGCGCCGGGGATCGACTCGGCAAGCTGGTGATGCAGACGGGTGGCGGTGAACCAGTCCTGCGTGGTGGAGATGACCAGGGTGGGTGCCTGGATGTCCGCGAGGTCGTCGCGGACGTCGAACCGGGCGGCGAGTTCGGCGTGCTCGGGGGTGCCCTCGGCGATGTTGGCGGCGGTGAACGCCACGGCCTGCTCGAGCTGCTCCGGCGACATGGACTCCAGCGCGTCGACGCCGCTGGCCATCATGACCAGGAACCGGCCGAGCAGGTCGGGGTCCGTCTCGGCCAGCTTGCGCCAGGTCGGCAGGGCGAGAGCGAGCCGGTTGTCGTGGTGGGGGAAGGTGGCGGTCAGCACGAGGGCGGAGACGCGCTCGGGGTGGCGGACCGCCGCACGTATGGCGACCGGGCCGCCGAGGGAGTAGCCGGACACCGCGAAGGTCTCCAGACCCTCGGCGACGGCGGCGGCGACGAGTTGGTCGGCCAGGTCGTCCAGCGAGAGCGGAGTGGCGGAGCGGGCGGTGTCGCCACTGCCGGGGTAGTCGACGCCGACGACCTTGTGATGGGCGGCCAGGCCCTGAAGGATCGGGCCGTAGGTCTGGTCGACGCTGCTGCCGGCACCGTGGGCGAGGGCGAGCCCGGAACCGGAGCCCAGGACGGTGCGGGCGAAGGTGGCTTCGGGCAGGGTACGTGCGGACATGCGGGGTTCCATTCTTCGGTACATGTCGGAGCTTTGAGGTGTGGCGCGGCCGCGAGCACGGTCGCGGCACCGCAGGGGGCGCCATCACTCTCCCGTTGCCCATGGGTCCGAAGTCAGGAGAGAAATACGTGTGTCACTACCTGCTTCCCCGCATACCTGTGTCGGACGCCCCGCAGGTAGCCAACAGGTAGCCGCCTGCGTAGTTCGCCCCTTTCCGGGCCCGGAAGGAGATCGCAGTCTGGGAGATGTTCTGACACAGAGCCGTTCACTTTCCGGGTGAGGACCATGGAAACCACGCGAGAGCTCTCACACGCAGCCTGTACGCCGGCTCCCCTCCCTGCCGATCACCGTTCGCGTCGGCTCGCTCACCGAGCGGACGCGGCCGCACACGCTCGTCGCGTCGTGCGATCGGCTCTCGATGACTGGCAGGTGAGCGACGACGACGCCCATTCCGTGCTGCTCGTGGCGTCCGAGCTGGTGACGAACGCTCTGCAGCACGCGGAGCCACCCGTCGTCCTGCACGTGTCCCGCGAGAGGGCGGGTCCTCAGGTGCGAGTGGGCGTCACGGACGGCGGCCCGAGGAAGCAGCCTCGTACGTCGCCCCGCTCTCCCGGGGAACACGGACGCGGCCTGCTCATAGTCGGGGCACTGGCCATCGAGCACGGCACCAACAGCCACGCGGGGCGAACCACTCGCTGGGCCAGTCTGCCCGCGGCGTACGGGCGCGCGCAGGGTGACGAGAGGTGACCTCGCCTGACTGCTCGCGCTCAGGCGAGGAAGCTCAGTCGAACCTTACGGTTGACGTTGCTGATGTTGGTGTCGACCAGGCACACCGACTGCCAGGTCCCCAGTTCCAGGCGTCCACCCAGCACCGGCAGCGTCGCCTGCGGTGGGACGAAGGCGGGGAGGACGTGGTCGCGGCCGTGGCCGGGGCTGCCGTGGCGGTGCCGCCAGCGGTCGTCGGGCGGGAGGAGGGTGTGCAGAGCGGCCAGGAGGTCGTCGTCACTGCCGGAGCCCGTCTCGATGACGGCGACACCGGCGGTGGCGTGCGGGACGAAGACATTCAGCAGGCCGTCACGGCCGCCCGCCGTCTCCCGCAGGAAGGCCTCGCAGTCGCCGGTGAGATCGACGACCCTCTCCTGGGAACCGGTGGCGATGTTCAGCACTCGGGTGGTGAAGGCATCTGGCATGCCACCATCCTTGCTCACTCGCCGGGAAGATCCACGAACGCCGCACTGTTCGTAGAATCGTGAACAACACACGTGAGGTCGAGGTGGTCGTCACAGGCGCCGGGCAGGCCGGTCTGTCCACCGCCTATCACCTGCGGCGCACCGGCTTCGAACCGGGGCGCGGCTTCGTGGTGCTCGACCACTCCCCCGGACCCGGCGGCGCCTGGCAGTTCCGCTGGCCCACGCTGACGTACGGCAAGGTCCACGGAATGCACTCGCTGCCCGGCATGGAGCTGACGGGCGCCGACCCGGCGCGGCCGTCGGCCGAGGTCGTCGCCGAGTATTTCGACACCTACGAGCGCACCTTCGACCTGCGGGTGCGACGCCCCGTCGACGTCACGGCCGTACGGAGTACGGAGAGTGGACGACTGCTGGTGGAGACCTCGGACGGGGAATGGTCGGCACGGGCGATGGTGAACGCCACCGGCACCTGGGACCGGCCGTTCTGGCCCCGGTATCCCGGCCAGGAGACCTTCCACGGGCGGCAGCTGCACACCGCTCAGTACAGCGGGCCCGAGGAGTTCGCCGGGCTCCGGGTCGTCGTGGTGGGCGGAGGTGCGTCCGGTACCCAGCACCTGCTGGAGATCGCCCCGTACGCGGCGGCCACCACCTGGGTCACCCGACGGCCGCCGGTCTTCCGGGAGGGGCCGTTCGACGAGGGTGTGGGCCGAGCTGCGGTCGCGCTGGTGGAGGAGCGGGTGCGACAGGGGCTGCCGCCGAGGAGTGTGGTCTCGGTGACGGGGCTACCGCTCAACGACGCCATCCGGCAGGGGCTGCGGGACGGGGTCCTGGACCGGCTGCCGATGTTCGACCGCATCACTCCGAGCGGGGTCGAGTGGACGGACGGGAGGCACGTTGAAGCCGACGTCATCCTCTGGTCGACCGGCTTCCGGGCCGCCCTCGAGCATCTGGCCCCGCTGAAGCTGCGCGAACCGGGCGGCGGCATCCAGGTCGAGGGGACCCGCGCGGTCGCCGACCCACGGATCCACCTCGTCGGTTACGGCCCGTCTGCGAGCACCATCGGCGCCAACCGGGCGGGCCGCGCGGCCGTACGGGACATCAGGCGGCTGCTGGCCGAGGAACCGGTCGGCGTGTGACGTCCGGCAGGCTCCTGTCCCGCGGGCACCTTCCGGCCGGTCAGCCCGAGGTCTGCCTGGTCATCCCTGGGGCTGGGGAGCCGGAGCCCGGTGCGGGAACCGCGCCTGACTCGCGGCCTGTCGCGGAGTCCACTTGGGCTGCGGACTCCGGGCGGGCTGAGAGCTCTGGCTCTCCCTAGGAGCTTCGTCCTGCTGAGGAGCTTGGTCCTGCTGGGGAGCTTGGTCCTGCAGGGGAGCTTGGCTCTCTTGAGGAGCCTGACCTTCCTGAGGAACCTCACCCTGCTGAGGAGCCTGACCCTGCTGAGGCGCTTGGCCCTCCTGAGGCGCTTGGCTCTGCTGCGCCGCCCGGCTGCGCTGCTCCGCGTTGAACTCGGCCACGTTGCGCTCGTGCTGCGCGTAGTCGGCGGTGAAGCGCGTGTCGCCCGGCTTGACGGTGACGAAGTAGAGCCAGTCGCCCGGTGTCGGGTTGTACACGGCGTGCATCGCCTGCTCGCCCGGGTTGTCGATCGGCGTGGGCGGCAAGCCCATGCGCTGGTAGGAGTTGTAGGGGCTCGCGACCTTGGTGTCGTTCGTGGTCGTCGTGAGCGTGTTGCGGCCCAGCGCGTAGTTGAGGGTGGAGTCCATCTGCAACGGCATTCCATGTTCCAGCCGGTTGAAGACGACGCGGGCCACCTTCCCCATGTCC
Organism: Streptomyces sp. NPDC086787; assembly: GCF_044745865.1. Lineage (NCBI taxonomy): Bacteria > Bacillati > Actinomycetota > Actinomycetes > Kitasatosporales > Streptomycetaceae > Streptomyces > Streptomyces sp. NPDC086787. Next base: position 27,037 of record NZ_JBIVBC010000019.1, read on the forward strand.
TCCTTGGAGGCGGCCTCGGCCTGGACGATGCTCGCGATGGTGACTGCCTGGTAAAGGCTCGTCGCGGCGCGCGGCGCACCGGCCGCGGCCGGTGCGCCCTTGAACCGCTTGTTCGCCGTGTCGACCATGTACTGGAGCAGTGACTGCGGAGTCGCCCCCTCGGAGACCGGATAGGTCGCCGGGAAGAGATAGCCCTCCGGGTTGCCCCGGGCGTCGTGCGGCAGCTTCAGGCCGGCCTTGCCCATGGACTTCTGTGTACTGCCGGCGGGCAGGGCGAGGACCTTGTCAATGGCGTCGTAGACCTGGCTCGCCCGCCAGCCCTCGGGGATCACCAAGGTCCTGGCCTTGGCGTTCCCGAGGATGTCCAGGTGCAGCAGCGGCACCGCCACGGCGGTGCCGGCCACGATGGCGCCGGTCACGGCGAGGGCGATTTTGCCCCGGCGCGTCAGTCGAATCGTGCTCCGTGGCGGAGTGTTCATCTGCATGCGGGCACGTTAACCCGCATACGTCAGCAAATCCGGCATATCGTCATCTTGTCGGCGCCAGTTGCGCGTCCCGGTGGACCAGGGCCGCGTACCGTCCGTCGAGCTCCAGCAGTTCGTCGTGCGTGCCCTGTTCGGCCACGCGCCCGGAGTCGAGAACCACGATCTGGTCGGCGGCGCGGACGGTGGACAGCCTGTGCGCGATGGTGAGCGTCGTCCGGTTGGCCGAAAGCGCGTCGATCGCCTCCTGCACCGCGTGTTCGGTGCGGGTGTCCAGGGCGCTGGTCGCCTCGTCGAGAATGAGGACCGGCGGGTCGCGCAGGATGGTGCGGGCGATGGCGAGACGCTGCTTCTCACCTCCGGAGAAGCGGTGGCCGCGCTCGCCCACGACCGTGTCATAGCCGTCGGGCAGCGAGGCGATGTGGTCGTGGATCTGGGCGGCCTTCGCCGCAGCGTGCACTTCGTCGTCGGTGGCGTCCGGCTTGGCGAAGCGAAGGTTGTCGGCGACCGAGGCATGGAAGAGGTACGTCTCCTGCGAGACGACGCCCACGGCTCGGGCGAGGGTGTCGAAGTCGAGGTCGCGGACATCCACGCCGTCCAGGGTGACGCGGCCGCCCGAGACGTCGTACAGCCGGGGCACGAGATAGCCGAGCGTGGACTTGCCGGCGCCGGTGGGTCCGACGACGGCCAGACTGCTTCCGGCCGGTACGGCGATGTCGATGCCGTCGATGACCGGGCCCCCCTTGCCGTCGTAACGGAACTCGACGTTCTCGAAGCGGACCTCGCCCCGGACGTGGTCGAGGTGGACGGGCCGCTCCCGCTCGGTGATGTCGATGGGCAGGTCGAGATACTCGAAGATGCGCTGGAAGAGCGCGAGCGAGGCCTGTATCTGGACGCCGGTGGACAGCAGGCTGACAGCGGGGCGGAAAAGCCCCTGCTGGAGTGAGACGAAGGCGACGATGGTGCCGAGCGACACCTGCGGGCCGCCCGTCCGGAGGGCGACGCCCGCGGTCCAGTAGATGACGGCGGGCATGGCGGCCATGACGATGGTGATGACGGCCATCCGCCAGCGTCCTGCCATGTTCGACCGCACTTCGAGGTCGACCAGACGCTCGGACTCCTCGGCGAAGGACTCGGTCAGCGAGTCGGAGCGGCCCATCGTGCGGCCGAGCAGGATGCCGCTGACGGAGAGCGACTCGGTGACCGTGGCGGCCATGGCGGCCATCTGCTTCTGGCGCTGGGTGGTGATCTTCTTGCGCTCGTTGCCGACGCGACGGCTGATCCAGACGAAGACCGGGAGCAGGAGGAGCGAGACGACCGTCAACCGCCAGTCGAGGGCGATCATCGCGACGATCGTGGCGACCACGCTGGTCACGTTGGAGACCAGGGAGGTGGCGGTCGAGGTGACGGTGGCCTGCATGCCACCGATGTCGTTGGCTATCCGGGACTGCACCTCGCCGGTGCGGGTGCGGGTGAAGAAGGCGAGGGACATGCGCTGCAGACGGCCGTAGACGGCGGTGCGCAGGTCGTGCATGACGCGCTGGCCGACGGTCGTGGAGATCAGCGTCTGCAGCACACCGAAGACGCTGGTCAGGACCGCGCTGAGGATCATGCCCAGGGCGAGCAGACCCAGCAGGCCGGTGCGCCCCTGCGGGATCGCCACGTCGAGGATCTCCCTGAGGAGGAACGGCGTGGCGACCGAGACCAGCGACGCTGCGCCGACCAGCAGTCCGACGACGGCGAGCCGGCCGCGGTAGGGCCGGAAGAGTTTCAGGATGCGACGCACCTGCCGGGGCTGTTCCTGTTCCTTCGCCTCGGCGGACGGCGTCCGGGAGTTTTCACGTTCGGGATGCATGGGCTCCTACGGAGGTGAACGGGCGTCGGCGCGAAACCGGCCGACGACGACGAGACGGAGCATAGCTCATTGTTACCTACGCTCACAATGAACTTGGTCCTGATATTGTTCCCGCATGACCAACCCGGATCCCGAAGGCCTGCTCGCCGAGCAACTGCTGCGGCTCACCCGCCGGGTGCACCGCATCCAGAAGCGCCATCTGCAGGAGCGCGATCTGGGAGTCACCCCAGCACAGTCCCGCCTGCTGCGCACGCTGGCGCAGTACGCCTCACCGCCGCGCATGGCCGATCTCGCCGAACGCCTGGAGGTGGTGCCGCGCGCGGTGACGACCCTGGTGGACGGCCTGGAGACGAGTGGAAAGGTGCGCCGCGTCCCCGACCCGGCCAACCGCAGGGTGACCCGGATCGAACTGACCGAGGACGGGCACAGAACCCTCACCGAACTTCGTGCCGCACGCCGCTCGGCGGCGGCGGAGATCCTCGCGCCGCTGTCGGAAGAACAGCGCGACGCGCTCGGCGGACTGCTGGACACACTCGTCGACGGCGAGACCGCCAGGCCCTGCTGACCGGCGACCCGGCACAACCCCGGGCGATTTCGCGGTGGCGCGCTCGCAGGCCAGGGCCTGTGGCGTTGCGCGGTGCCGAACGGGGGTGGAAGGCTGGATAGTGGCACAGGTTCGGGGGGCGCCCGGGAACCGTCCGGTGCACCGGGCGCACACCGTGCCGCGTGTGCCGGCGGCCCTCCGCTCCTCGCGGCGGGAACGGGCCGTCCCCGTAGCCTGGAGGTACCCGTGGACAGCGCCGACGGATGGGGAGATGACGTCTACCAGCCCGATGGATCCGAGATCCAGGAGGACTCCGGGCTGCTGGACGCGGAGGACACGCTGGTCGACGACGGAGTCGGCGATCCCCTCGACCGGGGCTGGTCTCCTCCTGACCGGCCATGGGCGGTGGAGCACAGCGGTGTGACGGCTGCGGAAGGCCGACTGGGCGAGACCCTGGACCAGCGTCTCGCCGAGGAACTGCCCGATCTGTCGGCGTCCGACGACGACGGCATCGGCGATGTACAGGGCACCGACGGTGAGCTCCTGGACAACGAGGTCGGCGGCCTGCGTTCCGGTCGTCTCGTGGCACCCGACGAGGGCGCGCACGAGGACGACGAGAGCGCCCTGGTCGCCACCGACGTCGGCATCGACGGTGCGGCCGCCTCCGCAGAGGAGGCGGCGATGCACATCGTGGACGAGGACTCACTGCCGGGCTGACCCCGAGGCCGGCTTCGCCTTCGCTGCCGGCAATGGCGTCAGGAGCGGCTCAGATCATGTTGAGGGCGGCGGCGCAGCCCACTCCCCCGAGCAGCATGAACGCCGGCATCAGCACCTTGAGCTCGACCCAGCTGCCCGCCCGGAACCGCAGCGCCTTGGGCGGCCCGATCGGGTACCAGCGCTTGCGGCCGATCGGGATCGGCCACAGGATCGGGCAGCCGGACACCGTCAGGGCGTCCCCGATGTCGTGGACCAGCGCACCCAGCACCACCGGCAGCCCCAGCCACAGGTACTCCTGGCCCGGCGCGCCGAACAGCCAGCTCGAGCCCATGCCCGGCTTGTCCAGGATGCCCGCGAGGATCCAGGCGCTGGTCGCGGCCAGCAGCCAGACCAGGACGTCACTGCTGGAACCACGGGCCGCCCGCCACAGCAGCCCTTCTATCGCCAGAACCAGATGGGCGAACAGGATCGCCAGCACCGCCCAGCGGCCCCCGGCGATCGCCGCCGCAGAGCAGCCGGCACCGATCAGAACCGCCCACAGCCAGGTGTGCGTCAATGTGCGGTGGCCGCCGGAGCGGCGGGGGTCGCCCTGCTTCCTCGTCCCCTTGTAGACGGCGTAGGACAGCTTGTCGACGATCTCGCAGATCCAGCGCGACAGCGGTCCGAAGGCGCGCGAGATGGTGGCCGCCTTGTGGTCGAGATCGGGGGCGAGCGCCGCGCCGGCACAGATCAGGGATCCGACCAGGAGCACCGGCCAGGGCATCGCGTGACCGGCCGCGGCGGCCGCCGCTCCGACGCCGAGCCAGGCGGCGGCTCCCGACAGTGAGTGTGCTGGTCCCATCATGGCCGTTCCCCGCCCCATTCCTCGTGTGCCGCTGTCCAGTTGACCCGGTGTGATGACGCCTCGTCGGCGCCACAGCGTAGCTGCCATGATCTTCGCACCCGCAGCCGATTCCCCCATCGGCCAGTCGGCCAGGCAAGATGGTGGCGTGACCCTCATCGATCAGCTGCCGCCGACCGCCGACCCCGACGCCCTCTACGAAGCCTTCGAGTCGTGGGCGCAGGAGCGCGGTCTCACGCTCTACCCCCACCAGGAGGAGGCGCTGATCGAGGTGGTCTCGGGGGCGAACGTGATCGTGTCGACGCCCACCGGCTCCGGCAAGAGCATGATCGCTGCGGGTGCCCACTTCGCCGCGCTGGCCCGGGACGAGGTCACCTTCTACACGGCGCCGATCAAGGCTCTCGTGTCGGAGAAGTTCTTCGAGCTGTGCAAGATGTTCGGCACCGAGAACGTCGGCATGCTGACCGGCGACGCGTCCGTCAACGCGGACGCTCCTGTCATCTGCTGCACCGCCGAGGTGCTCGCGTCCATCGCTCTGCGCGACGGCAAGGACGCGGACGTGGGCCAGGTCGTCATGGACGAGTTCCACTTCTACGCCGAGGGCGACCGCGGCTGGGCCTGGCAGATCCCCCTGCTCGAACTGCCGCAGGCCCAGTTCATCCTGATGTCGGCCACGCTCGGCGACGTCTCCTTCTTCGAGAAGGACCTCACCCGCCGCACCGGCCGCCCCACCTCGGTGGTGCGCTCGGCGACCCGCCCGGTACCGCTGTCCTACGAGTACAAGCTGACCCCGCTCACGGAGACGCTCACCGAATTGCTGGAGACCAGGCAGGCGCCGGTGTACATCGTCCACTTCACCCAGGCGCAGGCCGTGGAGCGGGCGCAGGCGCTGATGAGCATCAACATGTGCTCGCGCGATGAGAAGGACAAGATCGCCGAGCTCATCGGCAACTTCCGCTTCACCACCAAGTTCGGCCAGAACCTCTCGCGTTACGTCCGCCACGGGATCGGCGTGCACCACGCCGGCATGCTGCCCAAGTACCGGCGTCTGGTGGAGAAACTCGCCCAGGCCGGTCTACTGAAGGTCATCTGCGGCACCGACACCCTCGGCGTGGGCGTCAACGTGCCCATCCGGACGGTGCTGTTCACGGCTCTGACCAAGTACGACGGCAACCGCGTACGTACCCTGCGCGCCCGTGAGTTCCACCAGATCGCGGGCCGTGCCGGACGGGCCGGGTTCGACACGGCCGGGCTGGTCGTCGGGCAGGCGCCCGAGCACGTCATCGAGAACGAGAAGGCGCTCGCGAAGGCCGGTGACGATCCGAAGAAGCGCCGGAAGGTCGTCCGCAAGAAGGCTCCCGAGGGCTTCGTCGGCTGGACGGACAGCACCTTCGAGAAGCTGATCGCCTCCGAACCGGAGCCGCTCATGTCCCGGTTCCGGGTGACGCACACCATGCTGCTGTCGGTGATCGCCCGGCCCGGCAACGCCTTCGAGGCCATGCGGCGGCTCCTGGAGGACAACCACGAGCCGCGCAGGCAGCAGCTCAGGCACATCAGGCGGGCGATCGCCATCTACCGGTCGCTGCTCGACGGCGGCATCGTCGAGAAGCTGGACGAGCCGGACGCGGAGGGTCGCATCGTTCGCCTGACGGTCGATCTCCAGCAGGACTTCGCGCTCAACCAGCCCCTGTCCACGTTCGCGCTCGCCTCGTTCGAACTGCTCGACCCGGAATCGCCGTCGTACGCCCTGGACATGGTGTCCGTAGTGGAGTCCACGCTCGACGACCCCCGGCAGATCCTGGTCGCCCAGCAGAACAAGGCGCGCGGTGAGGCGGTGGCCCTGATGAAGGCCGACGGCGTCGAGTACGAGGAGCGCATGGAGCGCCTCCAGGACGTCACGTACCCGAAGCCGCTGGAAGAGCTGCTCTTCCACGCGTACGACACCTACCGCAAGAGCCACCCGTGGGTCGGCGACCATCCGCTGTCGCCGAAGTCGGTCATCCGCGACATGTACGAACGGGCGCTTACCTTCACGGAGTTGGTGTCCTTCTACGAACTGGCCAGGATCGAGGGCATCGTGCTGCGCTATCTGGCCGGCGCCTACAAGACCCTGGACCACACCGTCCCGGACGACATCAAGTCGGAGGACCTCCAGGACCTGATCGAATGGCTCGGCGAGATGGTGCGCCAGGTCGACTCCAGCCTGCTGGACGAGTGGGAGCAACTGGCCAACCCGGAAGTGATGACCGCCGAGGAGGCTCAGGAGAAGGCCGACGAGGTGAAGCCGGTGACCACCAACGCGCGCGCCTTCCGCGTACTGGTCCGCAACGCGATGTTCCGCCGCGTGGAGCTCGCCGCTCTCGACCAGGTCGAAGAACTCGGAGAGATGGACGCCGAGTCCGGCTGGGACGCGCAGGCCTGGGGCGACGCGATGGACAAGTACTGGGACGAGTACGACGACCTGGGCACCGGCCCCGACGCCCGCGGCCCCAAACTGCTCGTGATCCAGGAAGAACCGCAGAACCGGCTGTGGCGGGTCCGGCAGATCTTCGACGACCCGAACGACGACCACGACTGGGGCATCAGCGCGGAGGTGGACCTCGTGGCCTCCGACGCGGAGAGCCGCGCGGTCGTCCGTGTGACCGACGTCGGCCAGCTGTGAGCGCAGGAGAATCCCATCCATGACTAACCCCGCCGAAAGACTCGTGGACCTGCTCGACCTGGAGCGGATCGAGGTCGACATCTTCCGTGGCCGCAGCCCCGAGGAGTCCCTCCAACGGGTCTTCGGCGGCCAGGTGGCCGGCCAGGCTCTGGTCGCTGCCGGGCGCACCACGGACGGCGACCGCCCGGTGCACTCGCTGCACGCGTACTTCCTGCGCCCCGGCCGGCCGGGGGTGCCGATCGTGTACCAGGTGGAGCGGGTCCGGGACGGGCGGTCTTTCACGACCCGCCGGGTCACCGCGGTGCAGCAGGGCCGCACGATCTTCAATCTGACCGCCTCCTTCCACAAGCCCGAGGAAGGACCCTTCGAGCACCAGCTGCCGCCGGCCCGGGACATTCCGGATCCCGAGTCGCTACCGACGGTCGCGGAGGAGATCCGGGAGCATCTGGGCGCCCTGCCCGAGCAGTTGGAGCGGATGGCGCGCCGCCAGCCCTTCGACATCCGTTATGTCGACCGGCTGCGGTGGAACACCGAGGAGATCAAGGGCGCCGAACCGCGCAGCGCGGTGTGGATGCGCGCGGTCGGCCCGCTGGGTGACGACCCCCTGGTGCACACGTGCGCGCTCACCTACGCCAGCGACATGACCCTGCTGGACGCGGTCCGCATCCCCATCGAACCCCTGTGGGGTCTGCGGAGCTTCGACATGGCCTCACTGGACCACGCCATGTGGTTCCACCGCCCGTTCCGTGCGGACGAGTGGTTCCTGTACGACCAGGAGTCGCCGATCGCGACGGGCGGCCGCGGCCTCGCCAGGGGCCGCATCTACAACCTCGAAGGACAACTGATCGTGTCCGTGGTACAGGAAGGGCTGTTCCGCGAGCTGGGCTGACCTGCGACTTCACCGATGGTGGGCCGCGCCGCGTTGCCTCGTGCGACGCTCCCCGGGCGGTCGTTACGATGTTCCTACCGAGAACGCAGAGGGCTCGTGGCCCCACGACGCAAAGGCGTTCGCCCATGCCTGCCACCGGGCCGGAATTCAGCAGTCCGTGGGAGCGGTCGGCGCCTTCGCGGACATCGCCGCCGCGGAGTCGTTCTTCCACACCTTCAGGCGGGAGTTCCTGCCCGTCCGGTGCAGTTGGCCAGCCGCACGAGCCGCCTGACTCGCAGTCTTCTGCTGCCCCTGCTCCTGCGCTCACGGGCGCCGAATCCCCGTCGGCCCTCGGCCACAAACGCAGAACGCCATCAGTTGCCGTCTCGTCCTCCGGCTCGTGTGTGCCTGGACCGGGCCGCGCCGGGGGTGCCTGGTCTGCCGAGGAGTCGATGTGCGTGGGTGTCGTATGAGCCCGCGCTGCGCGTGCGCGTGCCGGCGCCCCGTGCTACCAACTCCGGGCAGATGTGATCGTCACGGCTGAGGCTGTCGATGGTCCTGTCCTACCGCTCGTTGTGGGCGTCGTCGGTCCTGGAAGGCAGGGCCTCGTCCAAGGTCATGAGACGAGCCTCCACACGGGTGCCGGTGGTCCGGGTCTCGAACGCCGGCTGGGGGGCAGTGGCCGGACCTGTCGTGTTCCATCCGTCGGCGAGGCGGAAGGTGCTGCCGTGCCAGGGACATCGGATACAGCCGTCGACGAGCTCGCCCTCGGACAGCGGTCCGCCCATGTGGCTGCAGTGGTCGGCCAGTACGCGAATCGTCCCGGACGCCTCACGCAGGACCACCACCGGCTCGTCGCTCAGGTGGCTGCGCACGGGTGCGCCCACCGGGAAGTCGGCCAGGTCCCCGAGCGTGTGCCAGTCGGCTCCGACCAGGTCGGGAACGTGTTCGGCGTGGTTGGCTCCCGATGCCTGCCGGAAGGCCATGTGACCGCCTACGGCGCCGCCGACTCCCACCGTCGCCAGACCGGCAAGCCCCCAAGCCCGCCCGCGACCGTACCTGCCGCGGACACGCGCAGCGAAGGAGGTGGCATAGAGCGCGACACCTGCCGCGTTGGCTGCCGCGTGCACCAAGCCGACACGCATCTGCGGGCGGCGCAGTTCGGCCCAGTCCGTCCAGCCGGCCGCCGCCGCCGGCAAGGCCGTCAGCAGCCCCACCCCCACCAGGATCCGTGCCGCCCGCCGCTGACCTGGCACGAAGTCCAAGACCGCAGCAGACATCCAGCTGCCCAGAGGCAACTGCACCATCAACGGATGTACGGGATGGCCCAGCCACCGCCCATGCAGAACGTCCCGCGCACGGCCCATTGGCACCGCCCGGACACCCTCGCGCACCGCGTCGACCAGCCGGTCCGCGCGCTCGGAACGCTCGACGCGGTCCATCACCTTCAGCACCCGCCCCGGCCCCGCGGCGGACGGCAAGACCGCACGGAAGGCACACGTCACCCGGTCCAGCGCCCCAGAGGTATCCATGCACCCCGTATAACCCACCAGAGCCTTCGGGAAACGGCCACTGTGCAGCGCCACCAGCCACGAGGCACCTCAAGGCCGGGCCCGTCGCAGGCACCGGTTGATTCGACGGCGCAGGAGATGAGGTGTCGGCGGCCTCAACGGCGTCCGCCTCCCGGTGACCGGGCAGCCGGTCGAACTCCCAGGCAACCTCGACGCCCTCGCCGAAACCGCGTGCACCCATGGCTCCGCGAGTACGGTGCCCGAGCGGGAAAGGCCCCTCCCAGCGTCCGCTGCCGCAGGCGAGACAGCGCCGCCCGGCCATCCTCCTCGCCACGCCGGGACGGGCCCCCGACCTCGATGACGGCGATGCTCGTGGAGACACGCACATGATCCGAGTGCGTCCAGCGTGCTGACCGGCGGGCGGGCGCTTGGACCGAAGAGGCCCGACAATGGGCCAGAGCGGCCCATTCGGGCATGCGGCACCGACTCGGTTCGGGTGGATGGGCGCCGCCCGGGGGCGATGCACCGCGCGGTAGGGGCCGAGGGACCCACGGCGCAGTCCGAGCGGCCCGTGGTGCCGGGGGCCGAGGTCGCGCACGCTGGGATCGACACCCCCATGAAGGGAGCCGCTGCGATGACCTCCGCAACCACCATGAGCACGGCACTTGAGCCCGTGCACCGCGAACAGCTGATGCGCCTCGCCCGCGAGGTCTCCTTCGAGGCCGGGACCCGACTGTTCGAGGAGGGCCGGCACGCTGACCGCTTCTGGATCGTACGCACCGGAACCGTAGCCCTCGATCTGCATGTTCCCGGCCGCCGACCGGCCGTCGTCGAGTCACTCGGTCACGGCGAACTCGTCGGCTGGTCCTGGCACTTCCCGCCGCGCCTCTGGCACTTGGGCGCCGAGGCGATGACCCCGGTGCGGGCCTGGGAGTTCGATGCGGAGGCGGTGCACGCGATGTGCGACGCGGACCCCGCGTTCGGTCGGGCAGTGGCGGTGTGGGTGGGCCGCGTGGTCGCCCAGCGGTTGCACGCCACCCGGGTGCGGCTGCTCGACCTGTACGCCCCCTACGGCAGCGGTGACCGGTCGTGACCGCGCGCACGCCCCATCCGGCCGAAGGGCCTTGGTAGGCATGGACAGCGGCCCGCACCAGGTGAGCGACGTGATGACGCATGCCGTCGTCGCGGTGGGCCGCAGTGCCCCGTTCAAGGACATTGTCGAGCGCATGGAGCGTTGGAAGGTCAGCGCGCTTCCTGTGCTTGAGGGCGACGGGCGGGTGATCGGGGTGGTCTCCGAGGCCGACCTGTTGCCCAAGGAGGAGTTCCGGGACAGCGACCCGGACCGGTTCGCCCAACTGCGCCGACTCTCCGACCTGGCCAAGGCCGGGGCGATGTCCGCCGAGGCGTTGATGAGTACCCCGGCCGTCACCGTGCATGGCGACGCCACGCTCGCCGAGGCGGCAAGGATCATGGCCTTGCGGCATGTCAAGCGGCTGCCCGTGGTGAATGCCGAGGGCGTCCTCGAAGGCGTGGTCAGTCGCGGGGACCTGCTGAAGGTGTTCCTGCGTCCCGACAACGACCTCGCGGACGAGATCCGACGCGACATCGTCGACGTTCTCTTCCCGGCCCCCGTCGAGCCCGTCCACATCGTCGTCAGCGACGGCGTCGCGACCCTGACGGGACGCGTCGCGGACGGCGCGCGGATTCCACTGGCCGCGCGCCTGGTCCGTGGCGTGGAAGGGGTCGTGGACCTGGACTGCCGACTCACCGCCGCCGACTCCGAGGCCGGGTGACGCCCTCGGCGCAGCCGACCGGGGTTCGCTCCTGCGTCCGACCGCCCAGCTCGCTCGACCGCGGGGCTGAGTCCTCGCTGCGTCATTGTCGTCGTACTGCGCCTTTGGCCGTGGGCCGTGCCGCCGCGGGCCGTGCCTGCGTCTTCCGTGCCCGTTCACGGCCGGGGGTTGCCGATCAACCTCTGCCTCCGCTCCGCTTCCGCCACTCCGGCCCGACCTGCTGCCACTCCTCGTCCCAGTCGGCCAGGCACCGTCGGAAGAGCCGAGCACGGACCAGCCAGCCACCGGCCCAGACCGTCGCGCCGGCCAGCGGTGCCACGAGGGCGCCGGTCAGAACCACCTGCAGCGTCGCCCCTGCCCCGCTGGGAGGCTCGGAGACGATCCGGCCGGCACGGTCCGTCCACACGGTGAGCCTGCTGCCCACAGGAGACCCCGGGAAGACCTTCGCCCGGCCGGTGTGCACCGTGTCGCCCGCGTCCGTCCAGCGCACGGCGGCCCACACCCGGCCGTCGTCGTACCCGCCGCTGCCGCCGGCCGGAATCGTCGCCGCGTCGTCGGTGAGTACAGCGGACACGGCGTGTACCTGCGCACGCCGGGCGGCGAACGCCGAGTCCGTCGCCCGCGCCGCCATTCCGCCCGCGAACACCCCTCCGAGGAGGACGAGGACCCAGGTGACGAGCACGATCCAGGCCTCGACGACGTCACTGTGCCGCTTGAGAGGGTTGTGGCCCCAGCGCCACATCATCCGTGCCACGGTCGTGGCAGGTGTCCGTGTCATCGGCCCGCGCCTCCTTCGTCATACGGTCGGCCTCCGTCAGGCGTCATACGGTCGGCCTCCGTCAGGCGGGAGCCGGCCGTTGCGGGTCCGGCAGGTCCGGGTCGAGGTCCGGATGGCGAGGCGGACCGCTGACCGCGCAATTCACGTCCACTACGCCCGCGACGGCTCGCGCGAGTCGGGCGGCAATCGGAATCAGAGCGGTTTCGCGGACCCGGCCGGTGAGCGTCACGACACCGTCGCGCACCTCGATCCGGATCTCTTCGGCCTGTGAGCCGAAGAGCCGTGCGACGACCTCGCACCGGACGTCCTCTGCGATCTCCGAGTCGTCCCGCAGAAAGACCTTCAGCAGGTCGGGCCTGCTGACGATGCCCTGCAGAGTGCCGTCAGAGCCGACCACCGGCAGTCGCTTCACCCCACTTCGAGCCATGACGCGCGCGGCGCGGACGATGGTGGCGTCGGGCGGCACGGTGACCGCCGGAGCGGTCATCAGCTCACCGGCGGTCACCCCGTCCGCCTTGCGGGCTTCGGCGAAGTGCCGCACCTGCCCGTATCGGCCCACGTCGCGCTCGCTGTACTCCTCCTTGGGCAACAGATCGGCCTCGGAGACGACGCCGAGGACACGTCCAGCACCGTCCAGCACTGGGAGGGCACTGACCCTCCACTCCTGCATGGTCCGCACAATGTCCTTGAAGGCCGCCCCCGTGCGCAGGGCGACGACCCTACGGGTCATCACATCGCTCACGACGATCGGAGTGCCGTTCATGGCGTCCTCCACGGGGCTGGCTGCCGTTCTACGACACCTCCAGGCTGCCCCGACGAACGGCGGCAGGACCATGGGCCGAGTGGCCCGTCCCCTGGGGCCCTTGGGCTGGGGATCGAAGTGCCCCACCAAGCAGGCGGGAATTGTCAGACACGCCCTATAGAGCGATGGGGAGCGACAATCGCGCCACTCAGGGCCGATCGGCCCACGTCGTGGGACGGAGGGCACCTGCCCCGGCACGCGCCTCTGTTCCAGGCTGGGAGGACCGAGACCCGGAGCCGAGGAGCGGCGTCATGGTCCGTTATGTGTACGACTTGCAGGACGGTGGCCGTGACCTGACCGGCCTCCTCGGCGGCAAGGGCGCGAATCTGGCCGAGATGACGCGGACGGGTCTGCCTGTACCGCCGGAGGGATGTCGGCGCAGGTCTCCCGGTGCCTCGCGGCGCTGGAGACGGACGCCGGGCGGCTGTTCGGGCCGCGAAACCGGCATCGGCGGCGAACACGGTGGTGATCCGGAGTCGATCCACTTCTTCCATGAGGTCGGCCTGGACTACGTCTCCTGCTCGCCGTTCCGGGTTCCCGTGGCACGTCTTGAGGCAGGCCGGGCGGCGCTGGCGGACACGGACACGAGTGACAGCAGGTGATCGACGCACCGTCGCTTCAACGCGATGGGCTCGACCGGCAGCGGAAGGAACACGTGATGGCAACCCGTGGGATGCGAGCACTTCAGCGCATCAACCTCGACCACGTCGAGGCCCTGCGGTTTCTGGGCAGCGTGTCCCTGGGCAGGATCGTCTACACCCGGCAGGCCCTGCCCACTGTCCGCCCGGTCAACCACGTCCTGGACAACGGGGACATCCTCATCCGCACCCACGAGGCCGCTGCGCTGACGTCCCACGCGCAGCAAGCCGACGGCACGGGCGCCGTCGTAGCGTACGAGGCCGATGCCATAGACCCGGACTCCCACCTCGGCTGGAGGGAATCTACAGACCAGGCTGTGCGGATCCGCCCCGAACTGGTCACCGGTGTCCTCCTCACCCGGACGGAGAACACGGCGAATCAGCCGGCCGACAGCTGACATGCAGTTGCTGCACCACAGAGGCAGCAGCCGCTCACACGGTGCTCCGGCGGCTTGGGCAGCGGTCTCTGGGCCTCAGGACCGCCCGGCCGAGGTCCGCCTCGCCACGCCGCGTGTGCCGGCGCTCCTATCAGCGCTGCCGGGCGCACTTCACCACCGACCTGTGCACCGCGCCTGTGCCCCGCGTAGGAGGCGGCCATCGCCTCATCGGCGACCTGACCGCCGGCCCTGGCAGAGGTCTACGCCGAGCACGGCCCGGCCCTTCCACCTGCCGTGCTCGAACCGTAGCGGGCAGAAGGGCCGGATGTCGGTCAGCCCCGATTGGGGTGCGCCGTAGCGGAGTAGGCGTCGTGCCAAGCCGCCTTGGCCCCGGAGTCGCCGATTCGGTAGACCTGAACGCCGGTACCCACGCCGATGATGAGCGACAGCACCGCGGCGGCGATGCGGAGCGGCGTGCCCACCGTGCTGCTGGACCCCTCCACCTCGGGGGTGCGGCGGTAGAACCACCAGACCGCCGCGGACACCAGGAAGAGTCCGATGACCCAGGGAAGCAGTTCGTCGCCGAGTTCGGCGTGCCTACGGACCAGGGGATCGCGGTCCACGTGCCGTTCCAGCCACTCGCCGGCGGCGGTCGTCAGCGGCACGCTGATCAGGGACACCAGGGCGAGGGCCGGCAGGGCGAGGCCGAACCGGCGCATGACGGAGGGGAAGGCGGCACACAGGATCAGGGCGAACGCAGTAACGGGTACCAGGACCACGACGACGTGCACGAGCAGGACGTGTGCGGGGATGCCGTTGATCAGGTCGAGTCCCACAACGGGCTCCTTCGGAGGGTGGTGTTCGATGCTGGACAGAGACGAGTCGGGCTCCTGCGGCGGCTCGGTGGTGCAGCCGAGGCCGCGACAGGGAGGCGCCCGCTCCCTGCGTGCGGGAATGACGCGGTGTCGCACCTCATGACCCATAGCGGCTGAATCCCGGAGTTCGGCCACTCCCGGCCGTCGGGCAGACCCCGGGTGCTGAGTAGCCGTCCAGTGCTTCCACCCAGCCCCGTGCCCCGTTGCCTCGGATGTCGGAAAGCGCGGGCGGCGGTGACGCATCCCGCGGCTCGCATGCGTCGTAGTCATGAACGTCGAGGCCATGGGGCTCCTCCGGATGTGGCGCTCGCTCCGGCGATGGGCGGCCAGCCTCACAGCCCAACCTCTGTATACCTTCTGAAACGGCTTGGCTGATCGCTCTCAGAAGATCGTTTTCATTTGTATCGACCGATATCTACCGATGGTTGCCTGCGGGGTCGGGGTGCGGGAAGAGGCGGCGGCCGTGGTTGGGTCTGCGAGTCCGATGGTCTCAGCTCCGATTCAGAGGAAAATCAGAGGCGCACCCCACCCCCGCCGTGGCCTGCGCCGGGGGATGCTGAAGGAACCATGAACGAGCCGCGTACGACACCGCTTCTGCAGCGCCCCGACGGAGACTCCGTACGGATACTCGTCGTCGACGACGAACCCGACGTCACCGATGTCCTGGCCGGGGTCGTCACCGGCGAGGGCTGGCAAGTGCGCACCGCGGGTGACGGTGCGACCGCGCTGGCGACGGCCCGTGCCTTCCGGCCCGACGCGGTGGTTCTGGACTGGATGCTGCCCGACCTGGACGGGCTCCAGGTCCTACGGGCCCTCAGGCGGGAGATGCCCGAGGTCTGCGTCCTGTTCCTGACCGCCCGCGATGCGGTCGAGGACCGCATCGCGGGGATCACCGCGGGTGGCGACGACTACGTCACCAAGCCCTACAGCCTCGAGGAAGTCCTGGCCCGGCTGCGCGGGCTGCTCCGGCGGGCCGGAATGACCGCCGGACCGGGCGTGAACCGGCTCACCGTCGGGGACCTCACGATGGACGAGGAAGCTCGGGAGGTCCGCCGCGGCGGGGCCACCGTCGAGCTGTCCCGCACCGAGTTCGAACTCCTTCGCTTCCTCATGCGCAACCCGCGCCGAGTCCTGTCCAAGGACCAGATCCTCGACCGGGTCTGGGCCTACGACTTCGGCGGACGCGCCCACATCGTCGAGCTCTACATCAGCTACCTGCGCAAGAAGATCGACGCCGGGCGCACTCCGATGATCCACACCGTGCGCGGAGTCGGCTACGTCCTCAAGCCGGAAGCCCCGTGAAACGCCCACCGCCCCGCACTCTGCACGGCCAGCTCACCGTCGGACTCGTCGCCCTGCTCGCCCTCGCCTGTCTCGCTGTCGGGATCACCACAGCCCTTGCTCTGCGAGGCTTCCTGATGGGGCGCCTGGACGAGCAGCTCTCCGCGTCCGGCGGCCGGTTCGCGGCCAGCCTGGAACACGAGGCCGAGCCAGACGCCGACAACCGCCCCGACACCCGGGGCCAGGCCGAGGCGACCTTCGGCGCCCGCCTCCTGGACGACACCGTCACCCACGCCGCCGTCGTCGACGACGCCACCGACCGCCCCCTCCGGCTCACCCCCGGGGACCGCCGCACGCTGGCGGGAATCCCCGTGGACGGAGATGGGCACAGCATCCGCCTCTCCGGCCTGGGGAAGTACCGCGTCACAGCTGTCCGAGGCGACGACCAGGACACCCTGGTCACGGGCCTGCCCCTGCACCCCGTGGAGGAGACCGTCCACCGCCTCGAAGCGGTCGAAGCAGTGCTGTTCGGTGCCGCCCTCGTGGCGACCGGCATCGCGGGAGCCGTGTGGGTTCGAATCTCCCTGCGCCCTCTCCAGAAGGTCACCGTCCATGCGGCGGAGGTCGCCGGGCTGCCGCTCGCCAGCGGCGAGGTCGCCATGCCCGGCCCCCTCTCCGACACCGACCCCCGCACCGAGGTGGGCCAGGTCGGCACCGCCCTCAACCACATGCTCGGCCACGTCGAAGACGCCCTGACCCGCCGGCAGGCCAGCGAGGAACGCCTGCGGCACTTCGCCGCCGACGCCAGCCACGAACTGCGCACCCCCGTCGCCAACATCCGCGGCCACGCCGAACTCGCCCTGCGCCACCAAGGCCCCGTCCCCGCCGAAGTCCGCCACGCCCTGGAACGCATCGACAGTGAGTCCCTGCGCATGACCCGCCTAGTCGATGACCTGTTGCTTCTCGCGCGCCTTGACGCCGGACGGCCTCTCGATCACGAACCGGTCGACCTGACCCTGCTGATCCTGAACGCGACGGACGACGCCCGCGCCGCCGCCCCCGGCCACCACTGGCTCCTCGACCTCCCCGAAGAACCGGTCACCGTCACCGGCGACGCCCATCGCCTCCAACAGGCGATCGGCAACCTCCTCGCCAATGCCCGAACCCACACACCGGCCGGCACCGACGTCACTGTCACTCTCACCGCCGAACAGACCACCGTCCTTGTCGACGTGAGCGACAACGGCCCCGGCATCCCCGACGAGCTCCAACCCGAAGTCTTCGGTCGCTTTGTCCGCGCCGACCACGCCCGCTCCCGCAGCACGGGAAGCACCGGGCTGGGCCTTGCCATCGTTCACGCAGTCATCACCGCCCACGGCGGAACCGCCACCGTCACCAGCCGCCCCGGACACACCAGCGTCCGCCTCGCACTCCCCGGCTGAGCTGTTCGCCCGGCCGGCACACCTGTCGGGCCGGCCCGGCCGGCAGCTACCACCACCTATGAAACGACTTCTGGGCCGGTCGGTGGCGGGTGCGGCCCGAACGGCCCCTTAACCGGCCCTCTGCCCTGCGGGAGGGTGGTGAGCAGGCCAGTCGTAACGGCCTCCGCTGGCGCATTCTGGAAGTGGGGGCTTTGCGCCCACCAAGAGTAGGTGATCGAGATGATGTGGTATGACGGCAGCTGGGGCTGGGGCGGCTGGTTCTTCATGGCCATCTTCATGGTGCTGTTCTGGGCGCTGGTGATTGCCGGGATCGTCGCGCTGGTCCGCCACCTCGCCAGCGGTCATCACGGCCACCGGTGCGGCCCGCCTCCCCCTTCCGGGGAGCCCGGGTGGGGAAGCGAGCGAGCGGAGGACCTGCTCGCCGAGAGGTTCGCTCGTGGGGAGATCGACGAAGACGAATACAAGCGGCGTCTGGCGCTGCTTCGGGAGCACCGGTGAGCGCGTGGCGCCCACGCGGAATCTGGCTGTTTGCTGGGGCAGCCGCCGCACTGGTGCTGGGTATCGCGACCACACTGTTGTTCGCCGCCACCGGTGCCTTCCGCAGCAGTGCGCCGACGGCCTGGCGAGGGCCAGGCGCGCAGTGCGGTGCACCTGCCCTGAAAGGCCACGTGGTGGATGTGACCGTGGGGGACGTGGGGCCGGGCATGATGGGCCGCCCCAACTGGCATACCCCGGCTACCGGCTGGCAGGGCATGGGCATGATGCGTATCAGCGCCGCACCGAGCACGGTCCCGGCCGGCGTGGTGTCGCTGCGGGTCACCAACGTGGGTACCCTCTCCCACGAGGTGGTCGTGCTGCCCCTGCCAACGGGTCAGGCCGCGGGTGGACGCCCCACCGGTTCTGACGGGAAGGTCACTGAGACGGGCAGCCTGGGTGAGGCGTCGCGCAGCTGCGGTGCGGGCGCCGGGAACGGCATCACGCCCGGCGCGTCGGCATGGACCACGATGACGCTGCAGCCAGGCCGGTATGAGCTGGTCTGCAACTTGCCCGGCCACTACACAGCCGGCATGTACACGGAGCTGGACGTCACACGGTGACCGCAGGAGGTGCTGTGACCGCTGCCTGTGCGGGGCGGGCTCAGCCGCACTCCGGTACCACGGCCACCGGGCAGGCGGCGTGGTGCAGCACCCCATGGGCGACGCGGCCGAGGTGGAACCCGAAGTGACCCTGGCGGCGCCGGGTCCCGACGACCAACAAGTCGGCTTCACGCGACACCGCCAGCAGGGCGTCACGGGCGAAGCCCTCGATCGTACGGCGGTACACCTCCAGGTCTGCCGGGGTGTCCCGCAGCGCCTCCTCCACCGTTTCCGCGGCTTGCCGCTCTTGCAGGTGGGCCGGTTCTCCGGTCAGCAGCGGATGCGGGCGGGGCTCGTGCAGCGGTCGCCGCCAAGCCCGCACAGCCTCCAGCGGTACCCCGTGCAGCAGGGCCTCCTCGACCGCGAACCGTACGCCGGCCGAGTGCGTCGGCTTCTCGCTCACCCCCAGGACGATGCGACCGCGTGCCCCCGAGCGGGCCTGGTTGTCATGACTTCCGCGCAGCACGATCACCGGGCAGTGCGCGTGGCCGGCCACCATGACGCTGACGGAGCCGAGAAGTGCCTCGGTCGCACCGCTGCGGCCCCGGCAGCCCAGGACCACGGCAAGGGCGCTGCGGCTCTCCCGGATCAGACCGTATCCGGCTTCCTCGGGCAGTACGTCGGTGGTGACCTTCACGCCTGGCTGCCGGTGACGGGCGCGCCACTCGGCGGTCTCGACGATGTCTTGGCTCATCACCTCCTCCGACGACGTGCCCAGGTCGTCGGACACGGACGCGCCCTCGTAACGCTCCCAGAGCGAGGCGTACACGAGATGAAGCGACGCCCCGCGCACGGCCGCTTCGTCGGCAGCCCAGTCGACGGCTCGTAGGCTCGGCTCGGAGCCGTCGACACCGACGACGATCGGGAGGTCCACAGGCTCGCCGAAGGCCCGTGCGGCTGGTTCCTTCATGGGGTCTCCTCCTTGGGCGGCGGCTCAGCCGTGCGCGACGACCGCGACGGGGGCGCTGATGTGGTGAAGGACCGAGTGCGTGACATGGCCGATGTGAGCGCCGAGGAATCCAGCGCGGATGCGCCGGCCGACGACCACCAGAGAAGCGTCACGGGAAGCGTTGACGAGGACAGCGGCGGCACTGCCGCAGCGGCTCGCGTTGATCACCTCGACGTCCGGGAACTTCTGCCGCCAGGGATGCAGCACCTTGCTCAGGAGAGTGGCCTGTCCGCGCTCGAGCGTCTCGTAGAGTTCGGCGTCACCGGGGAGGCGGTAGTACGTGGGCGGTTCGGGCCAGGCGTGGACGGCCCGTAGAGCGGCTTTCCGGCGGGCGGCCGAGTCGAAGGCGAATTCCAGCACTGTGTCGTCCGGATGATCGATGTCGAGGCCCAGTACGACTGGACGGAACGGCGCCGCGGCGGACGGCACGCCCGCTGGGTCCATCCTGTGCTCGTCAGCGGCCTGCTCCTGCGCCCGAACGAGCACCACGGGACGCTCGGCACGGGCCACGACACCCAGACTCACCGAGCCGACCATGAAACCGCCGAGCCCGCCGAGACCCCGCGAGCCCAGCACCAGCAGCTCCGCGAGGCCTGCCGCCTCGCACAGTACGTCGGCCACGGTCCCCGTCAGTTGCTCGGTGGTCACCTCAATGCCCGGGTGCCGAAGCCGGATGCCGACTGCGGACTCGTGCGACAACTGCTGAGCCCAGTGCTGGTAACCGGCAAGCTCCAGCAACGGGGTACGGGCCACGTATTTGGGCGTCGGCTCCTCGACATGCACGATCTTCAGGGGCAGGCCACGCAGCAGCGCTTCGCGAGCCGCCCACTCGGCTGCGGCCCGGCTCTCGGGCGAGTCGTCGAGGCCGACAGTGACGGTTCGGGACACGTTCTCCACCTCCCGGTGCGAGGGCTCTGCCATCAGCGTGGCGCCGCGGACGCCGACCGCATCAGGGGCCACAGGGCCCGTTCGGGGACCGACCGGCCCTCGGCAATGCGGTAGCCGAACGGGGCGTCCAGGGATCGGCGGGCCCCGGCCGGCTCCCCGGCACACCCTCGAAGCAGCCGGACACCCCCGTCGAGGTCCCTGTGGAGTCACCAGTACGGCACCCCGCGCATCCGGCCTCGGGGATCATTGGAGCAGCCGTTGGCGCCAAGCCCGGGGCGGAGGGGCCGGGCCGCCGGAGGAACTGCTGACGTCCGAGCACCGGTGGTTGACGACCGGACCCACCGGTCTACCTTGCCACCGAGGCCGGGGGTGGAAGGGCTGGCGGAGCCAGCTCGTGAGGTGCTGTCCCCGGACCAGCTACAGCCCCTGAAGCCACCTCAACCGCGGGCGAGCATCCGGCGCGCACCGTAGGCGGCGGCGCCGAGCGCGATCACCACCGCGCCCCACAGCACCGAGGTGGCTGGGAGGGAGAAGGCCAGGACGAGGCAGCCGGCCGTGCCGAGGACGGGCACGATGCGGGGCGGGCGGCCCTCGGCGGGGGTGAGAGTCCAGGCGGAGGCGTTGGCGACGGCGTAGTAGGCGAGCACGCCGAAGGAGGAGAAGCCGATCGCGCCGCGCACATCCGCGGTGGCCGCGAGCACGGCGACGACGGCGCCGACGGCGAGTTCGGCGCGGTGCGGGACCTGGAAACGCGGATGCACCGCGGCCATGGCGTGGGGTAGGTGGTGGTCGCGGGCCATCGCCAGGGTGGTGCGCGAAACGCCGAGGATCAGCGCGAGCAGCGAGCCGAGCGCCGCCACTGCCGCGCCGACGCGCACCACCGGGGCCAGGCCCGGCTCACCGGCCGCACGGACGGCGTCGGCCAGCGGCGCAGTGGTGCGGGCCAGGGGGTCGGAGCCGAGCACGGCCAGGGCGGCGAGTGCGACCACGGCGTAGACGACCAGGGTGATGCCGAGTGCCATCGAGATGGCCCGGGGGATGGTGCGGGCCGGGTCGCGGACCTCCTCGCCGAGGGTGGCGACGCGCGCGTATCCGGCGAAGGCGAAGAACAGCAGCCCGGCCGCCTGGAGCACACCGTGGAAGTCGGCGTCGGCACCGACGGCCCAGTGGCCGGTATCGGCGGCCGAGCTGATGAGGCAGGCGGTGACCACGGCGGCGAGCACCGCGAGGACCACGGCGACGATCGCGCGGGTCAGCCAGGCGGCTTTCTGCACGCCGACGTAGTTGACCGCGGTCAGCGCGACCACGGCGGCGACCGCTACGGCGTGGGCCTGGGCGGGCCAGACATAGGAGCCGACGGTCAGCGCCATCGCCGCACAGGAGGCGGTCTTGCCGACCACGAAGCCCCAGCCGGCCAGATAGCCCCAGAACTCGCCCAGGCGCTCGCGGCCGTAGACGTAGGTGCCGCCGGACTGCGGGTAGCGGGCCGCGAGCCGGGCCGAGGAGGTGGCGTTGCAGTACGCGACCACGGCCGCCAGGGCCAGCCCGAGGAGCAGCCCCGAACCGCCGGCGGATGCGGCCGGGGCGAGGGCGACGAAGATGCCCGCGCCGATCATCGACCCGAGCCCGATCACCACGGCGTCGAACAGGCCCAGGTGTCGCTTCAGTTCCCCGGGACCGGCAAGTGGAGCCGACGTGTTCATGCTCTGACCTCTCAATGACGAGCGTCGCCGGCTCGGCCGGACAGTGGTACTGAGGCTGCAGCGGCTGGGATGTACCTCGCTGCAGCGGATCGCAGGTCAGGAGACGACGGGACTGCGTCGCTCGATGAGTACGACGTCGCGCCAGAGCCCGCCGTGTCTGCCGAGGCGCTCGCGGGTGCCGACCACGCGGAAGCCCGCCTTGGCGTGGAGAGCGAGGCTGGCGGTGTTCTCCGGGAAGACGCCGGACTGCACCGTCCAGATCCCGGCGGCGTCGGTGGAGGCCAGCAGTGCCTCCAGCAGCGCCAGACCCACGCCCTTGCCCCGGGCGTCGGGGTGGACGTAGACGGAGTGCTCGACCACCCCGGCGTACGCGCACCGGTCGGAGACCGGTCCGACCGCGGCCCAGCCCACCACCCGGCCGCCGCCGTCGAGGGCGATCAGGCGGTGCTCGGTGAGCCGGGAGGCGTCGAAGGCCTCCCAGGTCGGCACGGCTCGCTCGAAGGTGGCGTCACCGCCGTCGATTCCGGCCTGGTAGATCGCCAGCACCTGGTCGGCGTGTTCCGGGAGCATCCCGGCGACGGTCGCCCCGCTCACGCGACCGGCTCGATGCCGAGCTCGGCGAGCAGGCGACGGATGCGCTGCTCGATCTGGTCGCGGATCGGGCGCACGGCCTCGACGCCCTGTCCGGCCGGGTCCTCCAGCTTCCAGTCCAGGTACCGCTTGCCGGGAAAATAGGGACAGGCGTCACCGCAGCCCATGGTGATCACCACGTCGGACGCCTGCACCGCCTCGACGGTCAGCACTTTCGGCACCTCGGCGGAGATGTCGATGCCGACCTCGGCGAGCGCCTCGACCACGGCCGGGTTCACGGTCTGGGCCGGGGCGGAGCCGGCCGAGCGGACCTCGACCCGGTCGCCGCCGAGGCGGGTGAGGAAGGCGGCGGCCATCTGGGAGCGGCCTGCGTTGTGCACGCAGACGAACAGCACGGACGGGGCGACGGCGGGAGTGCTCACGGGCTTCTTTCCTTCTGGCAGGAACGGGGCGGGACAGGGCTCAGCGGCTGACGGCGGCCGGGTGTTGCTCACCGTGCGGGACCACGACGTCCTCGGCATCGGCCGCGGCGGGGCGACCGAACAGCAGGGCGACCAGGGCGACGCCCACCACCAGGCCGACGAGCTGGGCGGCGACGAACGGCAGCACCGAGGCCGGGGCGATGCCGGCGTAGGTGTCCGTGAACGCACGGCCGCTCGTCACGGCCGGGTTGGCAAACGAAGTGCTGGAGGTGAACCAGTACGCGGCACCGATGTAGGAGGCGACCGCGACCGGGGCGAAGTGCGCCCGGCCGGCGCGGGCCAGGCCGAGGATCAGCAGCACCAGGCCGGCGGTGGCGACGACCTCGCCCAGCCATAGGTGCGGAGCCCAGCGGTCGTGGGTGGACCAGTGCACCAGCGGCTCGGCGAACATCGCGTCCGCCAGCACCGCCCCACCGATCGCACCGAGGATCTGTGCGGGCACGTACGCGGCGACCTCGCGCGGACTCGGCCCCTCTTTGCCGTGGCGGCCGGTCCACCACGCGGCCAAGGTGACCACGGGGTTGAAGTGGGCGCCGGAGACCGGGCCGAACAGGGTGATCAGCACGCCGAGACCGAAGACGGTGGCCAGCGAGTTGGCCAGCAGCTGCACGCCGACATCGCTGGAGAGCTTGGTGGCCTGGATGCCGGAGCCGACCACGACGGCGACCAGCGCACCGGTCCCGACGAATTCGGCCGCGGCCCGGCGCCCGAGCTGAGCTGTCTGCGTCAACTCACACCCCCGGACGCCGCAGGTGCCGCGCCGACCGGGGCCCGGAGCAGGGAGGACAGCTTGGCCAGCGCGGCGGGCAGCACCCAGTAGTAGACCCAGGTCCCGCGCCGTTCGGAGCCGACCAGCCCGGCCTCGCGCAGCACCTTCAGATGGTGGGAGATCGTCGGCTGGGACACGTCGAACGGGCCGGTCAGGTCGCAGACGCAGGCCTCGCCGCCCTCGTGCGAGGCGATCAGGGACAGCAGCCGCAGCCGCACAGGGTCCGACAGAGCCTTGAACATCTTCGCCAGGTCGGCGGCGGCTTGCTCGCCGAGCGGCTCGCGGACCATCGGCGAGCAGCACGACGCCGCATCGTCCGGGCCGAGCACCGGAAGTTCCAGATTCGACATACGCCTATGTTGACAGCCATCTATTCGGAGAGGCAAGCTCACTGTATCGACATGCGTCGATACAAGACTCCGAATCAAGGAGAGCCGCCATGTCCCGTGTTCAGCTCGCCCTGCGCGTCGCCGACCTCGAGGGCTCCATCGCCTTCTATGCGAGGCTGTTCGGCGCCGAGCCGGCCAAGCGCCGCCCCGGTTACGCGAACTTCGCCGTTGCCGAGCCCCCGCTGAAGCTCGTCCTGATCGAGGGCGAGGCGGGCGAGGCCACCCGCCTGGACCACCTCGGCGTCGAGGTCGAGACCACCGAGCAGGTCGCCGCCGCCACCGCCCGGCTGAAGGAAGCGGGCCTGGCCACCTTCGAGGAGAAGGACACCTCCTGCTGCTACGCGCTGCAGGACAAGGTGTGGGTGACCGGCCCGGGCAAGGAGCCCTGGGAGGTCTACGTCGCCAAGGCCGACGCCAACACCCTCGGCAAGAGCGCCGAGGGCGCTCCGGATGCCCGCCGCGGCACCACAGCAGCCTGCTGCACGCCGGACGCGGAAGGCCTCGACACGACCCAGCGCCCGGCCGTGGCGAAGGCCGCCGCCGACTGCGCGTGCGGCAGCTGAGTGCCGACGTCGACGGTGCAGGTGGACGTGCACGACGTGTCGTGAGGCCCACCGGGCGAGGCCGCGACACTGCCCTCGCCCCGGTGGCCGCACGGCTGGTGTGAGCCGTCGAAGAAGTGGTGAACCTGAGGTTCTACCTGGCGCACGACAGCGGGGCGCAGTAGCCCCCGAAGGACACAGCGGGTACCTGGACGGCTCCCTGGACCGCACCTGGGAGGAGGTGCTGCTGACCCTGCCGCGCAGCCAGCTCGGTATGGTCCCGGACGCCCCTCGGCCACGGCCACTGACCGGTCCCCGTGCAAGCGGAGGGTCGGCAGGGCCGCCACGGGGACCAATGGCCCCTGGCAGGCCGACAGTGCCCAAGGCTTCCATGGAATCGGTGGCGACATCCCTCCGTGCCACCGCAGGGAGGAGGCGAGGACGATGTCCGTTCCCGAACGGTTGAGGAAGAGCGACCGGGCCATGGCGACCACCGGCCCCGACGCGACAGGTACCTCGGCGCGCGCCCGCGTCGGCGACGAGATCGTCGTACGGGGGGCCACGACCGGAGCCATCGCACGAGACGGCGAGATCGTCGGCCTCCACCACCCGGACGGCGGCCCGCCCTACGACGTGCGCTGGGCCGACAGCGGGAGGGTGACCCTGTACTTCCCGGGTCCCGACGCCTGCATCCGCCATCTGGTGACCGGAGGCGACCATGACCCGGCCCGTTGATCGCAGGCCGATCGTGGTGGGTCTCGATCCTGAACCCGGCCATCGGATGGCGCTGGCCTGGGCGGCCGACGAGGCCGCCCGACGGCGGTTGCCGTTGCGCCTGCTCCATGTCGAGGGCGTCCCCACCAGGGGCTACCGCGGACGGGAGGTCCCACCGTCGTGGGAGCAGTGGAACGAGGCGCTGCACAAAGCCGGCCGGCAGGTGCTGGAGGAGGCCGCCGACTTCGTCGCGGCTCGGCACCCACAGGCCGAGGTGGACGTGCTGCTCGCGGAGGGCGACCCGGTGTGGGTGCTGCGCGAGCAGAGTCGCGACGCCGCCGCCGTCGTACTGGGATCGCGGCACCTGGGCCGCCGGGAGGCGGCGTTCGGGTCGCACTCGGTAGCCCTGCCGGTCATGGCCCATACACACTGTCCCCTGGTGGTCATCCCCGAGCCGGAACACATCACCCAGGAGCCGGCGTACTTCGTCGTCGGCGTCGACGGCAGCGAACACTCGGCCACCGCGGTCGACTGGGCGTTCGAGGAGGCAGCCCTGCGCGGCGCCGAACTACGGGCCCTGCTCGTCTGGGAGCCCGGACCGATCAGGATCTTCGACGAGTACGAGCCGCAGCAGGAGTGCCGGCGCCTGCTCTCCGAGATCGTGGCGGGCAGCCACGCCCGCTTCCCCGAGGTCGACCTGCGTCACGAGGTGGTCCTCGGTCATCCCGTCAAAGTTCTCACCGATGCCTCGGCGCATGCGCTGGGTCTCGTGGTGGGGACCCGGGGCCGTGGAGGATTCGCCGGCCTGTTGCTGGGCTCGGTCAGCCAAGGCGTGTTGCACCACGCCGCCTGCCCTGTCATCGCCGTCCCGACACCGGGCTGAAACCGAGGTCCGGCACGAAGGGAAGCCACCATGACCGCTGAACCTCTCGGTTTGAACGACGTCACCGCCCTCGTGACGGACGCCATCGCAGCGCCCTCGCTGCACAATGCGCAGCCCTGGACCTTCCGCTATCTGCGGGACATCGGTGTTCTGCGCCTGTACGCGGACCTGGAACGCGCTCTGCCGCGTACCGACCCGGAGCATCGAGGCCTGCACATCGGTTGCGGCGCCGCGCTGCTGAATCTGCGCGTGGCCGCCGCGGCAGCGGGACTGGCGCCACTCGTCCGCCTGTTGCCCGACCCGGCCCGTCCGGACTTCCTCGCCGAAGTGCATCTGTGCGGCACCGGGCCACCCGACGGGGCACTCGCCCAGCTGGGCTCTGCTGTCCGGCGCCGCCATTCCAGCCGGCTGCCCTTCCGCGACGAGGCGATCCCCGCCGCCGTGAGGCGGAGGCTCTGCGACGCGGCCGGCGCCGAAGGCGCACAGCTGCTGTTCCCTGGCGCCTGGCACGTGCAGACCATCCTGGACTTGGTTCGGGACGCCGAGGGCAGGGAGGCCGTGGACCCGGAAGTACGCGGGGAAACGGCGCAGTGGACGCGCACGGAGCCGTCGGCTGCCGCCGCGGCGGCCGACGGCATCCCCGGCGAGGCGTTCGGTCCTCGGCAACGCGGTGCCTCGGCGCCCGTGCGCGACTTCACCGTCGGCCGTTCGATGACCGGGCGCGGCTGGGCCCCCTTCGAGAAGCATCCGAACATCGCCCTGCTGGGCACAGGCCATGACGAGCCAGTGGACTGGTTGTGCGCCGGTCAGGCGCTGGAGCGGGTGTTGCTCCGGGCCACCGCGGACGGGCTCGCCGCCTCGGTCACTTCCCAGCCTTTGGAATGGCCGGAGATTCGGTGGACGGCCCGCGACCCGTTCTCATCCATGGCACACGTCCAGATGGTGATCCGGCTGGGCTACGGCCCCGAAGGCCCGGCGAGTCCACGGCGGCCGGTGGCCGATGTACTCGACGTCCTCTGACGCGGACCCATAGGGCAGTGAGGAGGGGACACGTGAAGGTCTCCGAGGTGATGACCGCTCCCCCGGTGTGCGTCGCACCGGACGCGTCCCTGGCCGAGGTGACCCGCCGGATGGCCGAATGCGCCGTCGGTTCGGTCCTCGTGGTCCAGGACGGGACGCTGCTCGGCATCGTCACCGACCGCGACCTCGCCGTACGTGGCATGGGCGGCGGCCTGGATCTGGAGGCCAGGGTGGACGCGGTCATGTCGCCAGGTGTCGTCCAGGTGGAAGCGACGGATGACCTGGAGGTGGCCTATCGGACGTTTCGCCGTACGGGGGTCCGCAGACTTCCGGTTCTCGACGCGTGCCGGGTGGTGGGCGTGCTGACGATCGACGACCTGTTCCTCGACGTCTTGCGGCGACTGGCCGACCTGATGGGACCGGTCGCCTGGAGCGTCTTGCAGGAGCCGCCCGGCCCTTCGCAGACCGGAGCCCCGCATGAGCCTTGAACCGGCTCGGCAGGCGACGGCCACTCTCCGCGAGGGCGGACCACCGACCGGCGTCACGACGACGCCACCACCGGATCGGCGAAACACCTTGGCCTCGTCCGTTCCCGCGGTGCCGACTTCCGACGTCCTTGCCGTCCTGGGAAGTTCTCCGCGCGGTCTCACGTCGGCCGAGGCAGCCACACGTCGGGACCGTTACGGCCTCAACGAGCTGCCCGGCGTAGGCCGAGGCCAGGTCTGGCGGAGGCTGGTCGCGCAGTTCACCGACCTCTTCGCGGTGGTCCTGCTCGTCTCCTCGGCGATCACGTTTCTCGCGTACTGGCTGGGGCAACCCCGGGATCCGGCCACCCTCCAACTGGCCCTGGCGATCACCGGCGTGGTGCTGTTGAACGCGGGCATCGGTTTCGCGCAGGAATATTCCGCCGAACGCTCGGCCGAGTCCCTGCAGGCGATGGTGCCGCACACCTGTCGCGTGCTGCGCGACGGCGAGCGGCGCGAGCTGTCCGCGAGGGAACTGGTGCCGGGCGATGTGGTGATCCTTGAGGCCGGGGACGCGGTGCCTGCAGACTGCCGGCTGGTCGAGGTGCAGGAAGCCGCCGTCAACAACGCAGCGCTCACCGGCGAGAGCGATCCGGTCGCGCGGGTTGCGGCACCAGTACCCGCCGCTTCGCTGCTGCAGGCTCGCAACTGCGTGTTCATGGGCACCGACCTGGTCTCGGGCACCGCGAAGGCCGTCGTGTTCGCTACGGGTACGGCCACCGAGTTCGGACGGATCTTCCGGCTCACCGCCGCTGCCCCGAGGCAGCAGACCCCCCTGCAACGGCAGGTCGCCGTCATGGCTCGCCGGGTCGCAGGCGTGGCGCTCGCGACCGGCGCCGTTCTCTTCGCTGTGCGTCTGCCCAGCGGGCAGCCGTTCGTCTACACGTTCGTCTTCTCACTCGGCGTGATGGTCGCTCTGGTGCCGGAGGGTTTGCCGGCCACGCTTTCCGTCTCGCTGGCGATCGGTGTACGCCGTATGGCTCGCCGACACGCGCTCGTCAAGCAACTGCTGGCCGTGGAGGCGCTGGGTTCGACGAGCGTGATCTGCACCGACAAGACGGGGACCCTCACACAGGCAGAGATGACCGTGGTCCAGGTGTGGGCGGACGGTGCGTCGCACGCCGTGTCCGGGGTGGGGTACGCGCCGGTCGGCGAGATCACCGACGCGGGTCCCGTACGGGAGCTGCTTCGAGCGGCTGCTCTGTGCAGCAACGCCCGACTGGTGCCACCGACCGGACGGGACTCCTGGCGCGTGCTGGGAGACCCCACCGAGGGGGCCCTGCTGGTGGCCGCCCGCAAAGCCGGCCTGGATCCGGCGCAGGAAGAGGCCGGTTCACCCCGGGTGGCGGAGCATCCCTTCGACCCCGGGCGCAAGCTCATGAGTACCGTGCACCGCGGCGACGACGGAAGCTTCTTCGCCTACGTCAAAGGTGCGCCGGTCGAACTGCTCGCCCGCTGCGATGCCATCGACCGCAGCGGCACGAGGACACCGATGTCAGATGCGGCCCGCACCCAAGTCGCGGCTGCGGCGGACGGCATGGCCGCACAGGGCCTGCGCGTACTGGCGGTCGCCCGGCGGCGGCTGGCCGGTCCCCGGCCGTCGCTCGTGGACGTCGAGTCGGAGCTGACGCTGCTGGGGCTCGCGGGGATGTACGACCCGCCCCGGCCGGAGGTGCGGGACGCGGTGAACGCGTGCCGACGGGCCGGGATCCGCATCGTCATGGTCACCGGAGACCATCCCCTCACCGCGGAGGCCGTCGCCCGCCGCGTCGGCATCGTGCGCGAGCCGGCCCCGGCCGTGGCGACGGGCACCCAGCTGGACACGCTGGACGACAACGGCCTGGACGCATTGCTGGCGGACTCCAGTGAACTGCTGCTGTGCCGCGTCAGTCCAGAGCACAAGATGCGAGTGGTCACCGCGTTGCAGCGGCGCGGTGAGGTCGTGGCCGTCACCGGCGACGGGGCCAACGACGCCCCCGCCCTCAAGCATGCCGACATAGGCGTCGCCATGGGCGCGTCCGGCACCGACGTCGCCCGCGAGGCCGCAGTGATGGTGCTGCTCGACGACTCCTTCGCCTCCATCAGCACCGCGGTAGGGCTGGGCCGCTCGGTCTACCGCAACATCCGCAAGTTCCTGATCTACCTCTTCAGCCACAACATCGCCGAACTCGTACCGATCCTCGCGGCCACCTTCGCCGGATTCCCACTGGTGCCGATCACAGCCGTACAGATCCTCGCCATCGACCTCGGCTCCGACGTGCTACCCGCCCTCGCGCTCGGCGCGGAACCGATGGAACCCGACGTCATGAACAGCCCGCCGAGGCCCCGCCACGAACGACTCTTCTCGACGTCTGTCATGGGCCGCATCCTCTTCCTCGGCGGTATCCAGTCCCTCGGCGTATGCGCCGTCTTCTTCTGGCACATTCACGCCTCCGGCATCCCCTACGCGGACTTCACCAAGAACGATCCCGTCTACCGGGAGGCGATCACCATCGTCCAGGCCGGCATCGTCGTCAGCCAGTTCTTCAACGCCCTCGCCGTGCGCACCGACCGGCAGAGCGTCTTCCGAGCCGGCCTGCTGACCAATCCCTGGCTGCTGGCCGCAGGCTGCTTCGGAATCGGGCTGATGGTCGCCATCAGCTATGCGCCACCGCTCCAGGCGCTCTTCCACACCGCGCCACTGGCTCCCGCCGACTGGGCGGTTCTGGCCGCGTTCGGAGCGCTGCTGCTGGCTGCCGAGGAACTCAGGAAATGGGCGCTACGGCGCCGGAGGACACCCCTGAAGGGGGGAAGATGAATGAGAGTGATCATCGCGGGTTGCGGCCGGGTCGGAGCCACGCTGGCCACGCAGCTCGTCGCCGAGGGCCACGACGTTCGGCTCGTCGACCGGCAGCCGAAAGCGCAGAAGAAGCTGTCGCCGGGCTTCCCCGGCACCTTCCACGTCGGCAACGGCTTCAGCCGCTCCGTGCTGGAGGCCGCCGGAGTCACCCGCGCGGACGCCTTCGTCGCGGTCACGTCCGCGGACAGCAGCAACATCGTCAGCGCGCGGACCGCGAAGGAGACGTACCGGGTCCCCATCGTCCTCGCCCACATCCACGATCCACGCCGCGCCGACATCTACCGGGAACTGGGAATTCCGACGATCTCCAGCGTCCGCTGGGCTGTCAACCGCATCCACCAGATGCTGCTGCACCGTCACCTCACCTCCGAACTCGCCTTCGGCAACGGCGAGACACTACTCGTCCGCTCCCAGCTGCCCTCCTATCTCACCGGACGGCAGGTCACCGAGTTCGACGTCGACGGCGACATCCGCGTCGTGGAGATCACCCGCGCCGGACGCTCTCTGCTCCCCGCCCACGGAGTCCTGGCCGAGCCCGGCGACCTGGTCACCTTCAGCGTCGCCGCCACGGCTCTGGGCCGACTGAGCGGCTTTCTCGACAAGGAGCTGGGAACGTGAGGGTCCTGATCGCGGGTGCGGGCCGCCTCGGCACCCAGATCGCCCAGGTGCTGTCCGTCGCCCGCAATGAGGTCACCCTCGTCGAGTACGACGACGACCGCGTGGCCGAACTCGGCGAACTGCCACACGTACGCGTCGTGGCCGGGGACGCCTGCGAACCGGCGCTCCTTGAGCACGCGGGAGCCCTCGCCTGTGACCTCGTCATCGCCGCCACCGGCAGTGACGAGGACAACCTCGTCATCAGTCTGCTCTGCAAGGGGCAGTTCGCAGTTGGGCGGGTGGCCGCCCGCGTCAACGAGGAGGAGAACGCCTGGCTCTTCGATCAGCGGTGGGGCGTTGACGTGGCCGTGCCAGCGGCCACTCCACTGATCTCCCTCATCGAGGAGGCCACCGGTGCCACGGACACGGTGGCACTGCTGCGTCTGAGCAAGGCGGGCGTCGAGGTCATCGAGACCGCGATCACCGAGGAGTCCCGGGCAGCGGGGCACAGGCTGGGTGAGATCGAGCTGCCCGCCGGCACCGTGGTCGCCACCGTCGTGCGCGACGGCCTGCCCACGGTCCCGGCCCCCGAGGTGCGGCTCCTCCCCGGCGACGAGCTCCTGCTCGTGTCGCACGAGGCGACCGAACAGGAGATTCACGCGGCATTCCAGTGAGCTGGTCCCGCCCAGCACCGGGCCACAGCAACGGCACGGGTCACTGCTCCTGGGAACGCACGATCACGACCGGGCAGCTCGCATGCTGCGACACATGCTGACTGACGGAGCCGAGAAGGGCACGCGTGAACCCGCTCCTGCCCCGGCTGCCCACCACCAGGACCTCGGCTCCTTCAGCGGCGCGCAGCAGGACGTCAGCGGCATTGCCGTGGACCACATGGGTCCGCACCGAGCCCGCAGTCTCCGCGCCGAGCACGTCGGTCAGTTCCTGCGTCATCTTCTGCTGGGTCTCCTCCTCGTCGACGTCCATGTCCACGGCGGGCCCCGACCAGCCGTACAGGCCCGGCAGTTCCCACACCGCAATCGCTTCCACAGTGCCGCCCACCAGACCGGCGTAACGCACGGCCCAGCACAGAGCCTCGTACGAGGACCGCGACCCGTCGACGCCCACCACCACTCGTGGCTCCGAGACATCCGTGCCCATGCGTCCCGCCTCTCCTTCGGTGTCCACGCCCACCGGGCCGTTCCGCCCATGTTCCCCACGCTGCGGGACCCGTGGCGACACCGCCACCGATGGACATCCGGCGGCATGACGCGGGCGGCGGGGGCGACGGTGCTGTCAGCGCCCCGTAGCGTGTGACCCAGCGGGGCTCCACGCGTTCCTCTCCCGGTCCCACCGGGCCGATTCGCCCGTCGCCCTCAGCGAGGAAGGCCGGCGGTGCGCCATGCGTCCGACCGTCGCTCCGTCCGCCTGGGTGCTCGCGACGCGGCGGACGAGCGCATGCTGTTGCCGACGTCCTCTGAACGCGCTCACTGCCGTGCGGGCACGACGGCGACAGGGCACTTCGCGTGGTGGAGCAGGGTATGACTCACGCAACCGAGCTGGAATCCGAAGGGCCCCGTTCTGCGCCGAGCTCCGACGATCACGAGATCAGCAGCAGCCGATCGGTCCACGAGGATTTTGCCCGCCGGTCCCTCAAGAGCCGCCGGGCGCGTCCGGACATGCGGATGCTCGGCGCTCGCCGCCCCGAGAAGAGCATCCATCACAGCGGAGGCACGCTCCTCGTACGTGTCCGCCGGGCCGCCGGGCTCCAACCGGTCGCCGCTCCTGTCGAAGGCGGGCCTGCGCCAGGCCCGCACGACGTCCAGGACGCACCCGCGCACCTCGGCCTCGCGGAAGGCGAAACGCACGGCCTCCGCGCTCGTGTCGGTTTCGCCCAGGCCGAGCAGAATCCGCTCGTGCACACCCTCCAGGCCCACGCGATCGCCCCCCACCACGACCGACGGGCAGCGTGCTCGTGCGGACATGCCGAGGCCAACCGACCCGAGCAGCAGACCCTTGAGCGCACCACGGCCGCGCGAACCCGTCACCAGAGCGAACGCCTCGTCACCAGCGCGTACGAGAGCTTCCACGGCGTCCTCCCGGACGATGTCGGTGGTGACCCTCACATCCGGGTTGCGCCGTTCGGCGCGGTCGGCCGCGGAGGCAACGATGTGCTGAGCCAGCACTTGCCCGGCGGGCCGCTCGCAGCCCACCACCGGGAGGCCGGCCTCATAACGCTCCCAGAGGGAGGCGTACAGCAGCCTGAGCGGGACGCCATGACGGGCGGCTTCGTCCACGGCCCAGTCGACCGCCGGCAGGCACGAGTCCGATCCGTCCACGCCCACCACCAGAGGAAGGGTCATCGTCCCCACCACCTTTCGTGGAGCCGCCCAAGTCGCGCGGTGTTGCGGATGAACCCCACCGTCGCACCCCGTGACGGTGGTCGCGAGGGCGCATCGACCCATGCAGGAGGACCATCGGCCCCTTACTGCTCGTGATCCAGCCCGTGTGCCTGCCGCACAGAAGCGGCGACCCGGTCGACCAATTCGGGGAGCGCCGACCGCACCGCTTCACTCAGGGGCGCGCCGAGTTCGACGTCCGCGACCTCGATGGCGTGCACCACGAGCCTCGGCGGCAGCTGCCCGAGTACCTTCGCCAGGGCTAGGCACTCTCCGAGGCCGAGCGCATGGGTGCTCGCCGTAGCCGCTGACCGGGAAGTCGCGTCCGCCGCCGTGAGGGTGTGCAGCTCCCCCGGCCGGCCCGGCTGTCCGCGGAGGGCTTCCACCACGACCACCGTGTCCGCGCCGCGCCACAGATCGAGCATGCGTGCGGGTTCGCCGTCGCTGACCGTCAGGACGGTTCCGTCCGGGGCACGGCCTCGCAACGCCTCCACCGTGGCCGGACCGACGCCGTCGTCACCACGCAGGGGGTTACCCACGCCGATCACCACGACCCGACCGCTCATGTGCGCTCCACGGTCGCGTCGAGGAAATGGGCGGCGCAGGAGATACAGGGGTCGTGGTTACGGATGACCCGTTCGCACAGACGGACGAGCTCCTCGTCGTCGGCGGTGGGCCCGGCTGTCTCAAGGCGTGCCTGGACGGCCTTGCGCACGTCCTCCTCGATGGCCGTCTGGTTCTGGGCCGTGGGCGGGATGATGCGGACCTCGGTGAGAGTGCCGTCCTCGGTGAGGCCGTAGCGGTGGTACAGCAGGCCCCGGGGCGCCTCGGTGGCCCCGGTGCCGACAGCCCGGCGCGGCGGGACCTCGACGGCCGGGCGGGGAGGTCGCTCGTATCCGCCGATGATCCGCAGGGCCTCCTCGATCGCCTGCACCACTTCCACGGCGCGTACGACGATGCTGCGGTATGGGTTGTCGCAGATGGCGCCGGTGGACGGGTCACCCAGGCCGGCGTCCCGCGCCGCCTCTGCGGCCACCGGGTGAAGCCAACGGTTGTTGACCGCATAGCGGGCCAGCGGCCCGGTCAGGTAGCGGCGGCCGTCGAGTGTGGCCGTGCGAGCAGTGGAGTGCGGCGCCTGCCCCTCCTGGACGTGCTGCTCGAATTCGACCAGGGGGAACTCGCGCAGCGCCGGGCCTTGGCCTTGGCCTTGGCCTTGGCCTTGGCCTTGGGTAATCATCACCGCCGGTGTTCCGGAGTCGATCGCGTAACGGCCGGGATCACACAGGGCGAGCAGGTCGTGGTCGCAGACCGCGTCGGGAAAGTCGAACGCCGCCACCCAGCGGACGGTCTCCAGCGCGTCTTCCCGGGCCTGCCGCAGCCGTTCCGCCAACGGACGCAGTTCCTCGCGATCGGGGGTCCGGTAGAAGCCGCCGACCCGGACATTGACCGGGTGGATGGGGCGGCCGCCGAGCTGTTCGAGGATCGCGTTGCCGGTCTGCTTGATCCTCAGGCCGCGCTCGACGGCGGCTCGCTGGTCGCGGGCGAGCTCCACGACGTCTGCGCGCCCGAGGAAGTCCGGGGCGTGCAACAGGTAGATGTGCAGGGTGTGGCTCTCGATCCACTCCCCGCAATAGAGCAGGCGGCGCAGTTCCGCGAGGGAGCCGTCCACCGTGACACCACAGGCGTTCTCGATCGCTCGGCAGGCGCTCATCTGGTAGGCGACCGGGCAGATGCCACAGATGCGCGCGGTGATGTCGGGCGGCTCCGTGTAGCCGCGGCCGCTGAGGAAGGCCTCGAAGAAGCGTGGCGGTTCGTAGATGCGCAGCCACGTCTCGGCGACGGTGTCACCCTCGACGCGTAGGTGGAGGGCGGCCTCGCCTTCCACCCTGGCCAGCGCGTCCAGCCGCAGGACGCGGGTTCCGCGATGGTTCATGCGCGCCTTTCCGGGGCGGGCGTCCGTCAGACCGGAAGGCTCCGCTGTGCCTCAGCCCGCGAGATGGGTTACGGGGGCATAGTCCGGTGACGCGGCGTTGAAAGTGCGGAAGACACGCTGGATGTCCCGCTCGCTGAGCCCGTCGTGGCGCAACTGCGCGATCATGGAGCGAAGGTTGGGCTTGCTCGACGGTCCGAAACAGCCGTAGCAGCCGCGGCCGTAGGCAGGGCAGACGGCGCCGCACCCGGCGTGCGTGACCGGACCCAGACAGGGGGTGCCGTGGGCAACGGTGATGCAGGTGGTGCCGCGCCTCTTGCATTCGAAGCAGACGCTGTGGTTCGAGATCTGGGGTTTACGACCCGCCAGGTGGGCGTCGATGACTTCGAGGAGCTGGCGGCGGTCGATGGGGCACCCTCGCAGTTCGAAGTCGACCGGCACGTGCGCCGAGATCGGCGTCGACGTCTCCAGGGTGGCGATGTACTCCGGCTGGGCGTAGACGGCGGCGAGGAAGTCGTCGACATCGGCGAAGTTGCGTAGTGCCTGGATGCCGCCCGCGGTGGCGCAGGCTCCGATGGTCACCAGGTACCGGGAGATGCTGCGGACGTGCTGGATCCGCTCGGCGTCCGCGGCGGTGGTGATCGACCCCTCGACCAGGGACAGGTCGTACGGCCCCCGCCCCTCCAGCCGCGCACGCTCCTGGTCGACGCCCTCGGCCGGGGTCATCTCCACGAAGTGGTCGATCCGAACACGCTCGGTGAGGCCGAGGAGTTCGTCCTCGCAGTCCAGGAGGGTCAGCTGACAGCCGTCGCAGGAGGCGAACTTCCACACGGCGAGCGTCGGCCGTGTGCGTATGGTCGGGCCAAGTTCGATGACCATGTCACAGCTCCCTCACGAGAAGCAGATCCGCCACTCGGTCATAGCCGACCACCGGCCCGTCGCGGCACAGCAGGAGCGGGCCGAGCTGGCAGTGGCCGCAATGGCCGGTGGCGCAGCGCATGTTGCGTTCCAAGGACACCTGGACGCGGTGCGGGGCCAGCCCGCGGGTCACGAGGTCGCGTGCGGTGTGCCGCATCATGACCTCGGGTCCGCAAACCAGTGCGCAGGTCCGTTCGGGGTGCAGGTCGAGGCGGTCGAGGAGGGTGGTGACCACGCCCACCGCGCCACGCCAGCTCGGTCCGGGGCGGTCGACGGTCACCTCCACCCGGGCCGGACCGCGCCAGTTCTCGATCTCGTCCTGGAAGACAAGGTCGACAGGGGTGCGAGCACCGACCAGGAGGGCGAGCCGACCGTACTCCGCCGGCCGGGCCAGGACCGTGTGCACGACCGGCCGCAGCGGAGCCAGCCCGATGCCGCCGGCGACCACCAGAACGTCGTGTCCGGCCGCCGCTTCCAGGTCCCAGCCGGTGCCGTACGGCCCGCTGAGCCCGACGCTGTCACCCGGGCGCAGCCGGTACAGCGCGGTCGAGACCGCGCCCACCGCGCGCACGGTGTGGACAAGACCTCCGTGGCGGCCGCGTAGGGCACTGACCGAGATGGGCACCTCACCGACTCCGAACGCGTAGATCATCGCGAACTGCCCCGGTGCGAAGGGTGAGAGTCCTTCCCCGGCCTGTACCAGCTCGATCGACCGGGTGTCGGATGTCTCGGCCCAGGTATCGGCGACGCGATAGGGCAGCGGGGACGGCACGGTGGTCATCCCCCCTTCGGCTCCGCTGCCGTCCAGTCGTGCAGGGCAGCGGCTTCCTCTGTGATGTCGATACCGACCGGACACCACACGATGCAGCGCCCGCAGCCCACGCAACCCGACGAGCCGAACTGGTCGTACCAGGTGCCGAGTTTGTGCGTCATCCACTGCCGGTAGCGGCTGCGCGAGGAGGCGCGGACCGGCCCGCCGTGCAGTTGGGAGAAGTCCAGGTCGAAGCAGGAGTCCCACAAGCGCCACCGCTCCGCGTGGTCACCGGTGAGGTCCGTGACGTCCTCGGTAGTGGTGCAGAAGCAGGTCGGGCAAACCATGGTGCAGTTGCCGCAGGTCAGACAACGCCCGGCGACATCGTCCCAGCGGGGCGCGTCGAGCGTCCCGGCCATCAGCTCCCGCAGGTCGGCTTCCGGCATGGTCCGTCCCATGCGCTCCGCGGCAGCCGTGACGCCTGCGTGGGCCCTCTCCCGGATTTCCGGGCCGGCCGGACGAGCGGGCACCTCGGCCAGGATCTCCGCGCCTTCCGGGCTGCCGCTGCGGACCCAGAAGCGGTGCCCGTCCCCGTCGACCACCTCGGTCATCGCCAGGTCGTAGCCGGGACCGGCAGCGGGCCCGGTGCCCATGGAGACGCAGAAGCACGTGGCGCCGGGCTCTGAGCACTCGACCACGATCAGCAGGGCCCCGGAGCGACGCCCCTCGTAGGTGGCATCGCGGTACGCGCCGCCGGTCAGTACCCGGTCCTGGATGGCGATGGCCCGCAGATCGCACGGGCGCACACCCAGGAAGGCGTACCGCGGAGACGCGGTCTGGTCGGCAGCGAGGACCAGCTCCCCCTGCACCCGGTCGGCACTCCACTCCCGCACCCGCGACGGATGCAGGAAGGACTTCCACGACTGGGGGCCCGCGGCGTTCGCGAAGGCCGCGCCGTCCGACCGCTCCCGCAGCCGATACCGCCCGGCCTCCAGCTCCACGCCCCATCCGTACGGCAGCTCGTCGGCCGACGGCAGCTCCGCCAGTACGATCGCACCGTCCCGCACCGTGGGTCCGACCACGGTGAACCCTCGCCGGACCAGCACGTCCACGAGCGTTCCCATGCCGTCCTTGTCTATGACAAGCCCGTCGGACGCGGGCGGCCGAGAAGTGTTCACATCGCCGTCGGCGCTCATGACCGACCTCCTTCGGCACAGCGGACGGCACATCGAGCCCCACCGTCCCCACAGACCCACGATGGCAGCATTTCCGGCACGGCGCCGCGCCGACAGAGCCACGTGTGCACCTACGTGGGGTCCATCGGTCCCGTTGCCCCCGGCGAACCGGCGACTGCGCACCTCGGACGGCTGTCACAGGTGCCTGCCGGCTGCAGCCGCGGCCGGGGCGGCTCGATGCACCTTTCGACGCCGACCGCCGCTTCTACGGCGGCAACGCCATCTTCGGCGGCGGCCTCCGCGGCCGGCCTGGCCCTCGCCGACCGCATGACCGGCCGCACTCGTGTCACCTGCTGCTTCTTCGGTGACGGCGCCTTCGCCGAGGGCGAGTTCCACGAGACTGGCACACTCGCCGCCCTGTGGGGCCGCACCTGCTGTTGGTCTGCGAAAACAACCTGTACGCGATGGGCACCGCCCTGGCCCGGCACCAGCGCACGACGCTCGGCACCGACTTCGCTCCTCGCTCCCCCACCTCCACGATCACCCTCGCAGTACCCACCCGTGCATCTCAATCCGGCTCCATGTACGGGCGACGGAAGACCGGGGCTTGACCGGTGCCCCACGGGCGTACCGCCGTCAGCGCCCGGGAGACGGCGGATTCCAGTGCGCCTGTGGTGTCGACCGGCACGGCTTCGGGCCACGGCGGTTCCTTCGCGGCCATGGCACCGGCGATCTCGGCGTCGGCGTCGGAGGCGCCGGGGGTGCGTGTGCCCAGGCGGGCTGCCGACACGTCGCCCGGCACGCGGCAGTGCAGGGCCACCAGTTCGGCGCTGGTGCGTTCGGCCACCTGCGCCGCCGCCTCACGATGGGGGGAATCGGACCAGGTGGCGTCCAGAACGACGGACTCGCCGGAGGACAGCAGCAGGGCTGCGCGGTCAAGCAGCGCTGTGTACGTCCTGGCCGTCCACTCGGGCGTGTACAGCCCTTCGCCATAGCCGGCCGCGGCGGACTGCTCCGCCGGGATGCCCGCCAGCTCCTTGCGGATGCGGTCGCTGCTGAGCAGCGTGACCCCCAGCCGGTCGGCCAGCGCACCGGCGAGCGTGGACTTCCCGCTGCCCGGCAGTCCGCCGACGAGGGTGAGGCCGACGGCGGAGGTGCGCAGGTGGCGCAGTGCCATGGCGGCAAGGCTCCGCGACGCTGCGTCCGCGCCGGGCGCTCCCTGGCGAGCCTGAATCACCGAGACTTTGGCACGGACGAAGGCGCGGTAGGCGACGTAGTGGTGCCACAGGGAAGGGGGCGCGGGATCGCCGGAGTACTCGCCGTATCCGGCGAGGAAGTACGCCGCCGCGTCCGGGAAGCCGAGCCGTTCCAGGTCCATGGCCAGGAAGGCGGCGTCGTCCAGGCCGTCGACGTAGCGGAGGCGGTCGTCGAACTCCAGACAGTCCAGGACGCGGGGGCCGTCACCGAGGCAGAACACGTCCTCGGCGAGCAGGTCGCCGTGGCCGTCGACCACCCGCCCCTGCTCGATGCGGCTGTCGAACAGCCGCTTGCGGCCGGTGAGATAGCGGTGCACCAGCCGCTCGATCTCCGCCACGTGCTCGGGCACGGCGCCCTCCGCGGCCAGCGCGTGCAGCTGGGCGAAGCTCGCCTCCCATCGTGCCGACAGCGCGTCCCGCGTGCCCTGTTCGTCCACTTCGCGGCCGCGGGGTGCGGCGGCGTGCCACGCTGCCAAGTGCCGGGCGAGGGTCCGAAGGGCATCGTCCACGGCCGCACCGGCCCGTACGAGACGGGAGAGGCGGCGGTCCTCCGGCATGCGGCGCATCACCACGACCGGTTCAGGCGCCTCCCCATCGGGGCCACGGAACTCGCCCAGGCCCACGTAGACATCAGGAGCAAACCGGCGGTTGAGGGTCACCTCGCGCTCGCAAGCGGCCCGGCGTGCCTCGACCGTGGTGTAGTCCAGGAATCCCAGATCGACCGGCTTCTTGAGCTTGTAGGCCCGGTCGCCGACGAAGAACAGCGTCGCTGTGTGCGTCTCGCACACCCGGGCGCGCGGGGGCGGATCACCGTCATGCCTGGCAGCCCGCTGGAGCGCGGACTCGTCGGCCCGAGACGCGCCGAGGCTGGACTCGGTCATGAAAACCGACGGCGAGAGGGAAGCACACGAGATGTGTGGCCTCCTCGTCTGTGCGTCGGCGGCCCAGCGGGGAGCGGCCAGCACCCCCGGCATGCCGTGCGGCCTGCGGTGACGACTGGTGGCATGGCGACGGCCTCCTTCGCGTAAGAAGCTGAGGGAGCGGCGGACGATCCCCGGCCCGGGCGATCGACCCGCACGGCACCTGCTACCGACGCGAGGCGTTCTCCCGTTCGAGCATCCCCTGTGCCTCTCCGTGGCGCATGTGGGGGCTGCGGCGGTGTCCCTGGCCGTCGACGCCGTCCCGCATAGTGAACGCCCCGGACAACACAGTCGGCTGCTTCCAGGGCCGGTCGCCGGTTTACGGGGACTTTCGGCCCTGTGGCCGAGGAGCGCTGCCGTCTGATCATGGAACAGGAGACCGCCCGGTGGCCGGCTGGAGGCCACCCACCTGGTTTTCAGCCGTCGCGCCCCTCCGTCGCGGTCACCTGGAACGCCGCTGCTCGGACTTGAGTCGCGCGCGGACACACAGGCAAGGAGAGACCGATGTCGCACACCGAACAGTGGAGCGTGCGTCTCCACCTCTTCGAAGACGACGACGGGACAACGAAGGCACACATCACGTTGGACACCGGCACCACGGAGCTCACCGGGCACGGAACCGCGCACTGCAGTCCGGCGGACACGAACGTGCCGGAGATCGGCGACGAACTGGCGGCGGGGAGGGCCATGCACGACCTCGCCCACCAACTGCTGAAGGCCGCCGAACACGACGTCCAAGGTATGACGACGTCCCGACCGAACATTCCTCACATTCCTCAGACGGCTGGAAGGCCCGCTTGAACTCCGAAGGTCTCATGCGATGACAAGCAGGTGACAGCGCCTGCACTCGCCACCCGGGCCGGGCTGAGGGTCCGACCGGCCCTCACTCAGGTGTCGGTGGACGCCTCCCGGGAGTCGTCCTTCCGGTAGGAGAGATTCCCGGAGACCGACACCACGCCATCGACGCCACGGCACAACTGCTCGACGACGGGGATCAGACTCCGGTACTCGACGGTGCCGGCCAGGGTCACCCGCCCGTCGCGCACCTCCGCGCTCACATCCCGTGGGTCGAGTCCCAAGGTGCGCCGCAGCAGGTCGCCCGTGATCTCTTCGCGGATGGCCTCGTCACGGCGGAGGAAGATCCGCAGCAGATCGCCGCGACTGACGATGCCGAGGAGCCGGTCCGTCTCGTCCACCACAGGCAGTCGTTTGACGTTCTGGGCCTCCATGAGGCGGGCGGCCTCGACCATGGTCCACTCCGGACGTGCGCACACTGCGGGAGCGGACATCAGTTCCTCGGCGCGGGAGCCCTCGGCCTTGGCCCGTTCCCAGGCCTCCAGGTGCGGGATGGGTGTCCTGCCCGAGGGGTCGGCCCGGTCGGCACTCTTGCGGAGCAGGTCGGCCTCGGACACCACACCCAGAGGTCGATCCAGTTCGTCCACCACGGGCACGGCGGTGACGTCGTTCTCCTCCAGCAGTCTGACGAGCTCCTTGAACGGCGTGTCACGCCGTGCCCGGACGACGTCGCGGCTCATGAGCTCATCGACCGTTCGGTGGTGCATGTCGCCTCCCGGAAACGGGCCGCCCACCTCGCGGAGACGGGGCAGGCGCCCGGTGCGGCGGTCTGGTCCGCGTGGCAGGTTGGATACAGCACCATTCTGAGGAGAGGACGGCGATCATGCGAGCTCACCTCGGCGATCAACTCGTCGTCGACAGTCCGGCGACCGGCGCCGCCAGGCGCGACGGCGAGATCGTCGGACTCCGCCACGAGGACGGAACGCCTCCCTACGATGTGCGCTGGTCGGACACGGACGAAGTGACTCTCGTGTTCCCCGGGCCCGACGCCCACATCCGCCATCTTGAACACGAACAGCCCGTGTCCGCACGCGAGGGGCAGACGGAGAAGGTGTTCGCCACCGCCCGTCCGACCCGAGCCACCAATCCTGGTGACATCGGCCGACGCGTGGCCGTCGAACGCCGCAGGTGCGGGCTCAGCCGGGAGGTGACAGCCGACCGCGCCCGGATGTCGCCCGACTACCTCGCATATCTGGAGGAAAGTCCCGCCGACCCGAGTCTGTCGACTCTCATCAGGCTCGCGGACGTCCTGGGCACCACTGTCGCAGCACTCCGTGGCGGGGGCATGGATCTCCCACCCGGCCAGGGCATTGCCCTGCTCCACCCTCAGCTGCGAGACCTGGAGCCGGAGGAGTGCCGAACCCTTCTGTCCACGCACGGCGTGGGGCGCGTTTCGGTGTCGGCGTCCGACGGTCGCCCGGCGGTCGTCCCGGTCAACTACGAGTTCGTCGACGACGCCATCGTCTTCCGGACCGCGCCCGGTTCCGTAGCAGCAGAGGCGGCGGAGACGGAGGTCGCCTTCGAGGTCGACCACGTGGACGACGCCCTGAGCCAGGGCTGGAGCGTACTCGCCGTCGGCCCCGCAAGTGTGGTGACGGAGCCGGAGGCCGTGCGCAGGCTCACCCGGCACGCGCACACCACCCCCTGGGCCGGCGGTGAACGTGAGATCTGGGTGTCGGTCAGGCCGACGAGCCTGACGGGCCGCCGGATCACTCCGGCTGATCGGTAGGCAGCCACCGAAGTGAGCCGGAGCGCCCAC
The DNA here is from genome assembly GCF_044745865.1 of Streptomyces sp. NPDC086787. Classification (NCBI taxonomy): domain Bacteria; kingdom Bacillati; phylum Actinomycetota; class Actinomycetes; order Kitasatosporales; family Streptomycetaceae; genus Streptomyces; species Streptomyces sp. NPDC086787. The sequence continues at coordinate 70,489 of NZ_JBIVBC010000019.1, forward strand.
GCACACCCGCGGCGGGCAGGGGATCATTCTGCCGGGCAGGGGCCGACCGGGCCGATTTCCTCTCCTCTGAGTCGCGACTCGACACCCACCACGCCCTCCAGCCCGCGGACGAGGCACTCGGCGACCCAGATGAGCGAAGTGTCATGGACGGGCCCGCGGAGGGTGACGACGCCGTCCCGCACGGACACGTGGATGGCATGAGCGTGCATCGGGAACAGGTAGGACACCACCGTGCGGCGGACCTCTTCCTCGATGTCCTCGTCGGACCGCAGGAACACCTTCAACAGGTCGCCACGGCTGACGACCCCACACAGTCGATCCACGTCGTCGACCACAGGCAAACGCTTGACGTGATGCACAGCCATCAGGCGAGCCGCCCGGGCGAGAGTGTCGTCCGGTCGGACCGTGACTGCGGGCGTGCTCATCACCTCCTCGGCGGTCATGCCCTTCGCCCTGGTCAGGTCGGCCCGGCGTTGGAACCGCTCGAAGCCGGTCGGCTCACGGTCCCGAAACTCCTCCTTGGGCAGCAGATCGGCCTCGGACACCACACCGACGACCCGCCCTTCGCCACCGACGACCGGCACGGCACTCACATGACGCTCGTCCATGAGCCGCACGATCTCCTTGAAGCGGGCTTCGCGCCCGACGGTGACAGCTGCCGAGGTCATCACATCGCTCACGATGTGCAGAACGGCGACGGCCATGTCCTGGTCCTTGAGAGGTTCCGGAGGCGGCAGGCCCGACCCCTGCCTCCAGCATCACGGCGAGCGCACACACCGCAAACCGGCCGGGCACAGACCAGTCCGACCGGTGGTGTGTCGCGGCGACGAGCAGGCGGTGAGACGGTATTCACAGCGGGCTCTCGGCCACCGGGCGGCAAAGGCGGTGACGGCGATGGACCTCCCACTGGTCGTGGGCGTCGACGGATCGGACTCCAGTCTGACGGCGGTCGACTGGGCCGCGGACGAGGCGCTACGGCACGGGCTGCCCCTTCGCCTCGTCCACGCCTCCCTCTGGGAGATGTACGAGGGAGCCCAGCCGAGCTTCAGTACGGACCGCCCGGCCGCGGATGTCATGGCCGAGCACATCGTCGCGTCCGGCATGGAACGGGCACGCCGCCGCCATCCCGAGGTGAAGGTCTCGGGCGAGGCACTGGCCGAGGACCCCGTGTCCGCACTACTACGGGCGGGCCCCGAGGCGTTCGCTCTGGTCACGGGGTCACGCGGGCGGGGCGAGATCGCCGGGATGCTCCTGGGGTCCGTAAGCCTTGCGGTCGCGGCCCGTGCCGTCTGCCCGGTCGTCGTGGTCCGAGGCGCGGAGCCCAACCGCCGGGGAGCCCTCGGTCGCATCGTCGTGGGTGTCGGTGACGCCACCGGCAGCGCGGCGGCGGTACGGTTCGCTGTCCGCGAGGCCGGGGTACGAGGCTGCGCCCTTACCGCCGTTCGGGCCTGGCGCAACCCGTCGCAGGAACCCGTGGACCACATGTTGATCGCCGACGACGCTGCCAGGCTGCGCGAGGAGCGGGCTTCCACCGGCCTCGACGACGCACTGCGCGAGTCCGTGGGAGAGCACCCCCCGGTCGATGTCCGACGTCAGCCGCTCGAAGGTCCCGCCCACCGGCTCCTGCTTAAAGCGTCGGCCGAGGCCGACATGGTCGTCGTCGGCGCCCAGCGACGACACGGACACTTCGGTCTGCAGCTCGGGAGGGTCGCCCACGCCCTCCTGCACCTCTCGGACTGTCCGGTCGCCGTCGTTCCGCAACCGGTCTGAGACTCGCCCGCGCACCTTGGCTTCCAGAGCCTCAGGAGGAGAGGGAAGGGGGGCGGATGTCGGAGTGGACATGGGATTGGACGGGCTACGACCCCACCGCCGAGCGTCTGCGTGAATCGCTCTGCACCCTCGGAAACGGTTACTTCGCCACTCGGGGCGCGCTGCCCGAGCGACGGGCCGGCTTGCAGCACTACCCGGCGACCTATGTGGCCGGCTGCTACAACCGTCTGGAGTCAACCTTGGCGGGGCGGCAGGTGGTGAACGAGGATCTGGTCAACCTCCCGAATTGGCTGCTTCTGCGATTCCGCCTGCGCCCCACCGCGGGAGCGTGGGGCCCGTGGCTCTCCCCCGGCACGCACACCCTCCTGGACCACAGGCACACCTTGGATCTGCGCCGAGGCACGCTCACCCGGGCCTTCCGGCACCGCATGGACGAGAGGGGCATGCTCAGGGTCGAGCAGATCCGCCTGGTGCATATGGGAGACCCTCACCTGGCAGCGCTGCGCACGGTCATCACGGCCGAGGACTGGTCCGGCGAGATCGAGATCGAAAGTTCCATCGACGGCGAGGTGATCAACGGTAACGTGCACCGATACCGCGCCCTCGGCCACCACCATGTGACCCATGTGCGCACCGGTGCCCACGAGCCCCACACGGTCTGGCTGACCTGCCGGACCAGCGCATCGGACATCTCCGTCGCCCTGGCCGCGCGAACGAGGATCCTCCCCGACGAGGATCAGGTCTCGTCGGTGCTTCGTCCGGCCCGCCAACGCGCGGTCCACCGTCTGGTGATCCCGGTCTCGCCGGGCCGACGAGTCACCGTGGACAAGACCGTGGCGCTCCACACCTCGCGGGACACGGCGATCAGTGACCCGCTCACCGAAGCGGTCGACCGGGTGACCACAGCGCCGGACTTCCCCACCCTCCTGGACTCCCATGCTGCCGCGTGGGAGCGGCTGTGGCGGCGCGCAAACATCCAGGTGCCCGGTGAAGCCGGCCGGATCCTGCGTTTCCACCTCTTCCACGTCCTGCAGACGCTGTCACCCAACACCGCGGACCTGGACGTGGGAGTTCCCGCCCGGGGCCTGCACGGGGAGGCCTACCGGGGTCATGTCTTCTGGGACGAGCTGTTCGTTCTCCCGTACCTCAACTTGCACTTCCCGGAAGTCTCCCGGTCGCTGTTGAACTACCGCTATCGGCGCCTCACGCGAGCCTGCCGAGCGGCGACCACGACCGGTCGGTCCGGGGCGATGTACCCGTGGCAGAGCGGCAGCGACGGCCGAGAGGAATCCCAGGAATGGCATCTCAACCCCGCGTCGGGCCGCTGGCTGCCCGACCACTCCAGCCTCCAGCACCACGTGGGCTCGGCGATCGCCTACAACGTCTGGCAGTACTGCGAGGTCACCGGCGACACCGAGTACCTCCACACGAGGGGCGCGGAGATGCTGCTGCAGATCGCGCGCTTCTGGGCGGACCTCGCCGTCCACGACCCCGACACAGACCGCTATCGGATCCGCGGTGTCGTCGGCCCCGACGAGTACCACGACAGCTACCCGGGGGCCGTCGTGCCAGGACTGGACGACAACGCCTACACCAACGTCTCCGCCGCCTGGGTCCTCACCCGCGCCCTGGAACTCGTGCGGCGCCTTCCCGCATGGCGTCGCGGGGAACTGTTCGACCGGCTCCGGCTGAACCCCGACGAGCTGCCGAAGTGGGAAGAGGTCTCCCGCCGGTTGCGAGTGCCGTTCCACCAGGGGGTCATCAGCCAGTTCGAGGGCTACGACGAACTCACGGAGCTGGACTGGGAGGCCTACCGCGCGCGCTACAGCACCATCCGCCGACTGGACCGGATCCTGGAGGCCGAGGGCGACTCGGTCAACCGCTACAAAGCGTCCAAGCAGGCAGACGTCCTCATGCTCGGCTACCTGTTCTCACCCTCCGAACTGCGGGCTCTGTTCCGGCGTCTCGGGTACGACTTGGACGAGGACGTCTGGCGGAAAACGGTGGACCACTATCTGCAGCGCACCAGCCATGGATCCACTCTCAGCGGACTCGTCCATGGCCTGGTCCTCGCCAGAGCCAGACGGGCCGAGGCATGGCAGTACGTTCACGAAGCCCTGGAAGCTGACATCGCCGACATCCAGGGCGGCACCACAGGGGAAGGCATCCACCTCGGGGCCATGGCAGGGACGCTGGACCTGGTTCAGCGTGGCCTGACGGGGCTGGAGACGCGAGAGGACGCCCTGTGGCTGGACCCGGTGCCTCTTCCCGCTCTCTCCGAGTACGGGTTCACGATGCACTACCGCGGTCACTGGGGCGTCGGCGTGCGCCGACGGAGCGGGCTGCTGGAGATCAGTGTGCCGGACTCGGACGAGTCCCCGATTCGCGTGATGCTGACCGATCGGGCGGTGACCATCGCGCCTGGGGAAACCTGCTCACTTGTCGTGCCGGACATCGCCCCGGACCGCTCGTCGCGTCAGGGCTGACCTCGTGCCCCGGAGAACTCGAGATGCCGGGCTGCCCGATCGCCTGCCACCCTGAAGGTGTGGCGCCGGTTCTGGTCCGCGATAGGGCGGTACCTGCGGCGCGTACGCCGCAGACCTCCGGGGCCGGGAGGGTGGCCATGACCACTTCAGGCAAGAAGCCGGGCGGTAGCGTGCCCTCGACCTCGCCGATCAGGGTCCTCCTGGATGCCGACGGGGTGATCACAGAGTGGAGCGTGGGGGCCGAGACACTGCTCGGCCACCGGGCCGAGGAGATGGTGGGCCGACCGCTGTCATCCCTCCTGGTCCGGCCGGAACCGCACGAGGAGGTCTGGCATCCGCACGCACCGCTTGTCAACGGCGGCTTTCGGGTGCGGCTCAACGACAGGTCCGGTCTGCCGGTCGACGCCGAGTGGTGGATGTGCCCGCACGTCGACCACACAGGACTGGTGACCTGGGCGGTGTTCCTCTCCCCGACGCGCGGTACGGATCCGGGTGACTTCGACCGGGCGGTGCTGGACGCGCTCGTTACCGAGTCACCGATTGGACTGCACGTCCTTGACACCGACCTACGGGTGGTGCGGTTCAACACCGCGTCACCCGGCATGCGGAACGTACGTACCGAGGATGTCATCGGGAGACCGGCCCGCGAGATCGCGCCCACCGTGGTGACCGACACCGTCGAGCACTTGCTGCGGCACGTTCTGAGTACTGGAGAGCCGGTCATCGACTTCGTCCAGCCGGGGTATCCGCCCGCCGATCCCCACAGGGAACACATGTTCTCCATGTCGGCGTTCCGGCTACTCAATCGCGCTGGAGAACCCCTGGGCGTGGCGACCCTGGTAATTGACGTCACGGAGCGCGACCGATACCGGGCGCGCGTCGAACTCCTCAATGACGCCAGCATGCACATCGGCACGACTCTGGACCTGGCCCGTACCGCGGAGGAACTTGCCGAGACCGTAGTGGGCCGCGTGGCCGACGCTGTCAGCGTGGACCTGCTCGATTCCGTCTACCGGGGCGAGGCGCCCGAACCCGGACCCGTTCCCTCCGAGGTCACCTTCCGGCGCACCGCGTTCCGCGCGACGGAGGACTCCGGCCTTCAGCCCGCATATGCCACCGGAGACAAGGCCTCGTACGGCTTCCCGACACCGCTCACCCAATGCCTGGCTGATCTACGGCCCCGTCTGATCCGGAAGGTCGACGAGAACAGCACTTGGTTGGCGCACGATCCGCTCCGAGCGAGCCGCATGCGCGCCGCGCGGGTGCACTCGATGATGATCGTACCGATAGCAGCCCGCGGCGTTGTGCACGGAGTGGTCAGCTTCTACCGTTCCGTGACGTCCGAGCCATTCGACGAGGACGACCTGACGATTGTCGGCGAACTCGCCGCGCACACCGCCCTGGGCCTGGACAACGCCCGCCGCTACACACGCGAGCGCGCTGCCGCCCTCGTCCTGCAGAACAGCCTGCTGCCGGGCCGGCTGCCTACCCAGAATGCCGTCGACGCGGCGTTCAGCTATCTGCCGGGACAGGTCGGCGGCCCCTGGAACAACGTGCCCTGGTACGACGTCATCCCGCTGTCCGGCGCACGAGTCGCGCTGATGGTCGGGGAGGTGGCCGGGCACGGCATGCGTGCCGTGGCCACCATGGGCAGGCTGCGCGCCGCGACCCACAGCCTGGCCTCGTTGGACCTGGCCGCCGACGAGTTGCTCGCCCACCTGGACGACCTGATGATCCGGCTCGCCGGGGAGAATCGTCTGGCTGCGGCCAACGACCCGCTGGACGTGCAGCCCACTGTCGCCACCTGCGCCTACGCGGTCTACAACCCGGTGGACCGACAGCTGATCGTGGCTCGCGCCGGGCATCCCGTCCCGCTTCTCGCCCACCCCGACGGGCACGTGGCGCCGGCCGACGCACCCGCCGGACCGCCGCTGGGCGCCGACGGGCTGCCTTTCGATACGTGGGAGACACACCTGCCAGAAGGAACTCTGATCGCCCTGTACTCCGAGGGGCTGGTCCGCCTGCCGGATGAAGATGCGGGAGTCACGCGATTGGGGCACATCCTGGCCCAGCAGCATGCGGGCACGAAAGAGGCGTGCGACGCGGTGATCTACTCGCAGTTGTCCGGACGAGCCCCTGAGGACGTAACGCTCCTCCTCGCCCGGACCTGTGTTCTGCGCGACGACCAGGTCGCTTCCTGGACGTTTCCCAGCGATCCCGCGATCGTGGCCACCGCCCGCACCCTGACCGACCGTCAGCTCACCAACTGGGGGCTGTCCGACCTCGCGTTCACCACGGAGCTGATCGTCAGCGAACTGGTCACCAACGCGATCCGGTATGCCCCGGGCACCATCCAGGTACGACTTATTCGAGACAGCACACTGATCTGCGAGGTCACCGACGGCAGCAGCGCCGCCCCCCACCTACGCCACCCGCGGACCACCGACGAGGGCGGACGCGGACTCCTGCTCGTCGCCCAGTTCACCGAACGCTGGGGCACCCGCCACACCGACCGCGGCAAGACCATCTGGACCGAACAGCCGCTGCCGGCGCACCTGGGCAACGCCCTACCTGCCAATCCGGACAGCTGATCAACAGCCGGCGAGATGAGTGCGAATCTCTGAAATGCCAAGCTGGTATGTCCCGTACCGGCCCCCTGCGGGAGGTGTACGAGCAGCGTCTGCGCTCCACGAGCGCTACCGTTCCGTGCAGCGGCCTGGGATGCGGTGAGTTCTCCCGTGGGACTCCGGCTCACTCTTCGGGCCAGTCCCTACTCAGCCGTGCCGGGACTCCGGCACGGTGATCACCGGGCACTCCGCCCGGTGCAGCAGACCATGAACCACCGACCCCAGCCTCATCCCGGAGTACCCCCCGCGCCCGTGCCTTCCGACGACAACCACAAGGGCGCCGACCGAAGCGAGAGCCAGTCCCTCCACCGGATGGCCGCGCAGCACCTCACGGGTGATCTCCACATCCGGGTACTTGTCCGCCCATCCCGCAACGGTCTCGGACAGGATACGGTGCCGTTCCTCAAGCCCCACCGCTTCGTCGCCGAAGGACACCACGGGCCGCCGCCACACCCACACGGCGCGCAGGGAAGCGCCATGCAGCGCGGCCTCTTCTACAGCGAACCCCACGGCGGCCCTGGAGGATTCGCTGCCGTCGACACCCACAACGAGATGAGGATGCCGCTCCCCCGCGTGCTGCGGCTCCCTGACCACGACGACCGGGCAGTCCGCATGGGCACTGACCGGAACCGCCACCGAGCCCGTACTGAACAGCTCCTCCGGTCGGCTGAGCCGACGAGAACCGACGACGACCATCCGGGCCTGCGCCGCTTTCTGGCAGAGCATCACCGATGGCATGCCGTCGAGCAGTTCCGTCGCCAGAGGTACTTCCGCATGCAGCGCCCGTACCGTGGCGACTGCCTCGGCAAGGGCGCCTTCGCCCTCCAGCCGGAGCATCGTGCGACGCCAGGGTGCGTCGATGTGCTGCCCGCCAGGCAGAGGTGGTACCGCGACGACCAGACGGAGGGACAACCTCCTGCGGACAGCCTCGTCGACCGCCCAGGCGAGCGCCGGGACGGACTGCTCGCGCGGATCGATCCCGACGATCACCTCATTGCTGACAGCGGTATTCTTCATGTCTCCTCCTGCCGCCTCATGCCGTCGTGGGTAATGGGTCGTGGGTAATGGACTGCAACGAGTGGGCTCGGCATCGCCGTGAATGCCCTCGGCCATGTCCCTCCCGGTCACGCTTGGACGGGGCGCACCCACTCTCGTCATCGCGGCCGCACGAGGGCCGGGGCCAGCAAGCAAGCCTCCGTGCAGAGGCCGAAGATCCTGCATGTGGCCCGTCCCATGCCATTCTTTCGCCGGACGGGCTCGCCCGCCGCCCCACGCGGCCGGGCCGGCGGAGCCCAGGGTTTTCTCACCAGCGCGTCGGCGTCGACATTTCGCTCTGCGCCGGCGGCACCGCTGTGCCACCGTGGTGATCATCGACGAGACCCACGAGCCGATCGACGTGCGGTCCGACCGCACGGCTGGCACGCTGGAAGCGTGGTTACGCGGGCATCCAGACGTCAAGGTCGTATGCCCTGACGGCTCAGCGACCTACGCCGAGGCCATCCGCCGGCCCCTGCCCGACGCGGTGCAGGCCGCCGACGGGCGGCACTTGCGGCACGCTTCGGGGATGTCGCCGGCCGCGCACCAGGTCAGGAACTTACAGTCGGCGTGCCCGAGGTGGTTTCGGTCGACGCCGGTGCGGGCCAGGGCGAGCAGGTTGCGCAGGGGCTCTTTGGCAATTCACGCGGTCGGCGGCATCTGCCCGATCTGCCCCTCTTCAGCAGTGCGTTCCACATGCTCGCGAACTGCTCGTCGGTGAGGTCCTCCCGGTTGCGTAACAGGCGGCGGGCCTTCCACTCCGGGTCCGTGGCCCGTCCACGTCAGTCGCGGACCTCGGCGGTGGTGCGGCGTCGCACGGCGGAGACCATCTTGTTCGCGAGCTGCACGATGCGAAGGTGATCGACCACGATGACGGCGTCGGGCAGGCCGGGGCGGATCGCGGCGCGGTAGGTGGCCGACATGTCGATCGCTACGTGGGTGCCCGCGCTCCCGAGACGACGACGGTGAAGGCTGCGTGCGGCGGGCGGGCAGACCGCCGTCACCTCGGCGGCTGTCACGATCGCCAAGGGCAGGGCCCCGACGGCCGCTCAGGGCCGCCCCGGGCACATGGACGCCCACCCCGACGTCGTGCACCTACCCGTGGTACGTGGGCGACAAGGCGATCACGAAAGCCACCGGGGCCTCGCTGGGACTGACCTCCGCCCAGCGCGGCAGGACGATCACCGTGAAGGTGACCGCCCACCGCACAGGACACAGCGACGGCACCGCCACCAGCAAACCGACAGCGAAGATCCCCCGCTGATAACACGCCCGAGTCAGAGGCAGGACCCGGAGAGCTGAGGGACCAGAAAGGGCCCGGTCCTGAAAGTGCCCCCGACCCGCGATATAAGCGCAGGTCGGGGGTATGAGACCGCGGCGTTCCTTCGAGCACTCACCGCGGTCCACAAACGAATCCCGGAGATCGCGGCCGTCCTGATTGCGCTCTCCGAGGTGATCAACGTGCCGCATCCGCCGACCAGGACCACTATCAGCAGCGGCGCTGGGCGCAGCGGTCGGTCGGCTCAGGAACTGAGTGAGCGGCGAGGTCACTCTTCGCTCTGCGACTGCTCGCGGCCCTTACGGATCTCTCCGCGCAGTTCACGGATTGCACGAAGAGCGCGCTGAGCCTTCTTGGCCAACGGCGGAATCTGGCTCAGCACGTGACTCGTGATCACCGATGCGCCGGTCACGGCAGCGACCACGCCAACAACCCAATCGCCAATGTCCACACTCGTCTCCTGATTCAGGCAAGCCGGAACCAACGACCCGTCTTTGGGTCCTTCCTCCGACTCGGCACTGCAGGAGCTGGGCCGCCGCCAGTAACGGCTCGACCCGATTGAATTGTTGTCCGGTCTGCTACCCACTCAGCACGCGCGCCATGCTTCTCGATGTCGCTCGCCGCCAAAGACCACCGGCGAGACGGGGGGACGCATGGCCACTAAGCAAGCCCTCCTCACCCGGGGGATCGATCAGGGCGATCAGGGGTTTGATGCCGCGCTTGCGCAGCAGGCGGCAGTACTTGTGGAAGTCACAGCCCGGTCGGCGTGCACACGCCGGGGTTTGCGGCGGGGGCGTCCCCGAATCGATGGACGGCGTCCAGCAGGGACAGGAGCCGAGTGACCTCGTGCCGCTTGCCGCCGGGGGAGCGTGGCCGCGAGCGAGGCCCGTGACGGTCGACGATCAGGTGGTGCTTCGAGCCGGGGCGAGCACGGTCGACAGGTGAACGGCCGGTGTGATCCCCCTTGATCTACACCGTGGCCCGCCCGTGCCGCGTGCCACCGCTCACGCCTCATGGGCCACGTACACCGCCTCACCTCCCACATAGGTGCGCTCGACCTTGGCCTCCGCGATCTCCTCCGGCAACCCCGCGAACGGATCGCGGTCCAGTACCACCAGGTCCGCCAGCGCTCCGACCGCCACCCGGCCCGTATCGTCCAACCGGTTCACGTAGGCTGATCCGGCCGTGTAGGCCCTGAACGCCTCGGCGAGCGAGAGGCGCTCCCCGGGCAGGAACACCGGCCCGCCGCCGCCCGGTTCCACACGGTTCACCGCGACATGGATGCCCTGCAGCGGATCGGGGCTGCTCACCGGCCAGTCGCTGCCCGCGGCCAGCCGCGCCCCGGTACGCAGGAGCGCACCGAACGGGTACTGCCGGGCGGCGCGTTCGGGCCCGAGGAACGGAATCGTCAGTTCGTCCATCTGTGGCTCGTGCGCCGCCCACAGCGGCTGGATGTTGGCGGTGGCCCCGAGTTGGGCAAAACGCGGTACGTCGTCAGGATGGACAACCTGCAGATGCGCCAGATGCGGCCGGGTGTCGCTCGGCCCGTTGGCGACGCGCGCGGCCTCGATCGCGTCCAGCGCGTCGCGTACGGCCCGGTCGCCCAGCGCGTGGAAGTGACACTGGAAGCCGAGGGCATCCAACTCCGCTACGTATTCCATGAGTTGCTTCACGACGATGAAGCTGGTGCCCCGATTGGCCGTCCCGCAGCCGCACTTGTCGAGGTAGGGCTCCAGCAGCGCGGCCGTCCCGGTCTCCGCGACCCCGTCCAGCATCAGCTTCACGCTGCCCGCCCGGAACCGGCCGTGCGTCAGTGCGTTTCGGCGCTCGACGAGTTCGGGAATCTGCTCGGCGCCGCGTTCCCTGTCCCACCAAAGGGCGCCGGCCACCCGCGCGGTGAGCGAGCCGTCCCGGGCGGCCGTCAGATACGCGTCGGAAGGGTCATCCATGCCGAGGAAGTCGCCGACCAGCGCGTCCTGCCAGGCCGTGATACCGAGCGCGTGCAGATGGCTCTGGGCGTACAGCAGCGCGGCGAGCCGGTCGGCGGCGGTGGCCGACGGAGTGAGACGGCCGACGAGCAGCATCGCTCCTTCCTGGAGCGTGCCGCTCGGGTCTCCCGAGCCGTCCCGGTCGATCCGCCCGTCGGCCGGGTCGGGTGTGCCCCGGGTGATGCCCGCGAGCTCCAGAGCACGGCTGTTGACCCAGGCACCGTGGTGGTCGCGGTTGGGAAGATAGACCGGCCGGTCGGGCACGAGGGCGTCCAGCAGCTCCCTCGTCGGTATACCGCCCTCGAACGCCTCCATCGACCAGCCGCCGCCGAGGATCCACTCCCGCTCCGGATGCGCGGCCGCGTACGCGCGCACGGCGTCCAGCGTCTCCTCAGCGGTGCGCGCCCCGGTCAGATCGCACTGGGTGAGTTCCAGGCCGGCGGGCACGGGGTGGACGTGGGCGTCCTGGAAGCCGGGCACCAGCAGCCGTCCGGCGAGGTCGACCACCTCGGTGCGCGGCCCGGCCAGTTCACCCAGCTCGTCGTGTCCGACGGCGGCGATCCGGTTCCCGGCCACCGCCACGGCACTCGCCGTGCGTCCCTCGGGGGTCAGGACGGGGCCGCCGGTGAAGAGGAGATCAGCGTGCATGTTCTCGTTCCTTTCCATCAGTTGGGGGTTGCGAGCAGATGCGGCGCGTCGGCGTCCGTTCCCTCGCCGGTGCGGAAGTACGGGGAGCGGCGCACCCACTTGGCGTACGCGGCGGCGACGACGCCGGACGCGATCATCGCCAGTGGCATGAGCAGCAGGAACCAGCCGTTGTCCGAGCTGAGTTCCAGGTGGTCGACGGAGGTGTAGAAAGACCAGCCGAGATAGCCGCCGAGGCTCAGGAGCGCGACGGCGCTCAGGGTGGGCAGTACCACGGCCCGCACTCCCTGCCAGAGGTCGGTGCGCAGCAGGGAACGGAAGCGTACGGCGGCGGCGAGCGCGGTCAGCGCGTAGGACAGCGCGACGACGATGCCGACAGCGTTCACGGTGGCCGTGATCATGTCGGCCAGCCGCGGAATCACCAGGGCGAGCGCGGCCACCACGGTGGCGATCGCCCCGATCAGCAGCGTACCGGCCGCCGGTGTCCCGTACCGGGGGCTGACCTTGGACCACACCGGGCCGACGGTACGGTCCCGGCTCATCGCGAACATGCCGCGCGCCGTGGGAATCACTCCGGCCTGGAGCGAGGCCACGGCCGAGAACATCAGGGCCACCAGCGGCAGCGCGGCGAGTGGCTGTGCTGCCAGCCGGTCTCCGAAGTACGCCAGGCCCTCGGCGCCGTGACCGGCCAGTTCCTTCTCGGACAACACTCGCTGGAAGGCGACCGAGCCGAGCAGGAACAGCGCCAGCATCGTCACCAGGGTGATCGTTCCGGCGCGGGAGGCGTCCTCCGGGTCACGGACCTCCTCGTTGACGCTGAACGCGACCTCGAAGCCCCAGTAGCAGAACACGGACAGCAGCATCCCCTGCGCGAGCCCCGACGCCGACGGGATGGCGAAGGGATCGAACCAGGAGAGGCTGAAGCCGTTCGGGCCGGTGACGATGCCGTAGCCGCAGAACCCGAGCAGTACGACGTACTCGAAGACGAGCAGTCCGCTCTGCAACCGCGCCGCGGTGCGGATGCCCGTCACAGCGGTCAGCGTGACGGCGATCAGGATCCCGATACCCACCGCCGTCGACTGTGCCGTCGACCCCGGATCCAGCGCGAGCCCCGCTGCCCGGTGCAGTCCGGCCTCGCCTGCGAGTTGCAGGATGGCCGACCCGGTGACGGCCGTGGTGTAGGCGAGGAACGCGACCGACGCCGTGAGGTTCACCCAGCCGACCATGAAGCCCAGCCACGGGCTGAGGGAACGCCCCACCCACACGTACCCGTTGCCGGCGTTGGGCTCGACCTTGTTCAGCCGGGAGAAGGCTCCCGCGATGCCGAGGATCGGCAGGAACGCCAGCAGCATGATGGCCGGCAGATGGAGACCGACCACTCCGGCCGTGACCCCGAGGCCGATGCCGATGCTGGTGGTCGCGGCCGTGCTGGACGCGGCGACGGCGACGCCGTCCACGACACCGAGAGACTTGCGCAGCTCCTGCCGCTGAGGTGGGTCGACACCGTTGGGCTCTTCCGTCATGGCCAGCTCTCCGCTCGCACCGGGGGGCCTGGTCGGCCCCGGTGACCGCACATGAAACTGCCCACGCTCTTCACAGGTCAACGGTGTTGTCATAAGGTCTCCCGCACACCCGAGGAGGCTCCATGAGTGAACGCGTCGTCCAGCCCTCGGCTCGGCAACGCAGGCGTCCGACGAAGCAGGGCGTCGTCCTGTCCGCGGAATTGATCGTCGCCACAGCCCTCAGGCTGATCGAGGAGCATGGCACCGACGCCCTGTCCGTGCGTCGTCTGGGGCGGGCACTCGGCGCCGACCCCAGCAGTCTGTACCGCTACTTCCAGCACACCGACGACCTGATGCTCGCCGTCGCCGACGAACTGATCGGCCGCACCATGCGCGGTTGGCGGCCCACTGGTGACTGGCTCGCCGATCTGCGCGAACTGGGCCTGCGCATGCACGAGGGCGCCCTCGCGCATCCCCGGGCATCCGTGCTCAGCTCCTACCGGGTGACCGGGCGGGCCTACGAGATCCAGGCCGTGGAAGCCGGTCTGGGCGTGCTGCGCGGAGCCGGTTTCCCCGACGCCGAGGCAGTACGGATCTACCACGCATTCGTCGACCAGGCCCTGGCGTTCGCCGCGCTGGACTCCGCCTCCCTGTCCCTGCCGAGGTCCGCCCGTGAGACCGAGGCGGAGATCTGGCGGGCGACCTACGCCCGCCTGCACGCCGACACCCACCCCAACATCGCGGCGACCGCCCGACATCTGGTGGCCTCCATGCGGGAGAGTTCCTATCCGGCCGCACTGGACCTGCTACTGAGCGCGGCAGCGACTCGGCTCTCCGTCGTGACCGGAGGCGGCGACGGACGGCTGAGGTCACACCAGCCGGGGAAATGAGTCCGCTGACAACGACGAAGTCGACATGTCAACTGCGACTGACCACCTCCGCACACTTCCGTGAATACGCGTCCCCGGACCAGGTCAAGCTCCGGGCCATTCCAGGACCAACGACCCTCGCCCCCTTTCCCGAGTGGCTGTGCCGCTGGTCAGCCGCGTGACATGTGTTCCACCCGCAGACGAAGAACCTCCTGGTGTCGTACTCACCGAAGAAGCCCGGGTTCTTCCGGGGGCCCGAAAAGGGCGTCTGACCACGAGGATGGCACGCGGCTCGCGCGTAGGAACCCGCGCAACCTCCCGTCGCTGCCCCGCCCCCGGCCCTCCCCGTCGGACCAGGGGCCTGAGAACCCCTGGTCCGACCAGCCATGCTGCCTCGTCGTCAGCTCGCCGCACGTTTCCGTGAGGACAGGTATAGACGTCCGAAGAGGGGGTACTCACGCATCGGCGCCCGGCCGCTTGACGGTCTAGCCGATGTTGACTGCGTACCTGGGAGGGGACACGCCATGACGGGCACGACGGAAGTACACACGCAAAACAGCCCTCTGCCCGAGGTCACAGACCCTTCCCGGGTCGCCCCCCGAGATGCCCGGGAACTCTCCAGACTGTTCTTCGGCCAGTTGCAGGCGCTGGAGGAGGGCACACGGGAGTACAGCTACGTCCGTAACACGCTGATCGAGATGAACATGACCCTGGTCCGCTTCGCGGCCGGCCGGTTCCGCAGCCGCGGGCCGGAGGAGATGGAGGACATCGTCCAGGTCGGCATGATCGGTCTGATCAAGGCGATCGACCGGTTCGAGCTGTCACGGGAGGTGGAGTTCACCTCCTTCGCCATCCCGTACATCGTCGGTGAGATCAAGCGGTTCTTCCGCGACACCACCTGGGCGGTGCACGTGCCCCGCCGTCTGCAAGAAGCGAGGGTCCAGCTCGCCCGTGCCACGGAGGAACTAAGCAGCCGACTGGGCCGTACCCCCACGGCCCGGGAGCTCTCGGAGCTGATGAGCCTGCCCGAGGAAGAGGTCCACGAGGCACGCCTGGCCGCGAACGGCTACAACTCCGCTTCCCTGGATGCCGCGATCAACGGCGGCGAAGACGGCGAGAGCGCCCTGCAGGACTTCCTCGGCATTGAGGACCAGGCCCTGGAACTGGTGGAGGACTTCCATACGCTCGCCCCGCTGATCGCCGAACTCGACGACCGGAGTCGGCAGATCATCCACATGCGGTTCGTCGAAGAACGCACCCAGGCACAGATCGGCGAACAACTGGGCATCTCCCAGATGCACGTGTCTCGCCTGCTCTCCCGCTGCATCGGCCGTCTGCGCGATGGCATGCTCGCCACCAGCTGAAGACCGGAACACGCGATGTCCGCCGCTCCACGGCGGACATCGCGCTGCTTCGCCGAGTCCGGCTACGCCGACCCACCCTTTGGGTGGCCGGGCCCCGCAGGGGGTGTCGTGTTGCGGAGACTGTGGGTGGTGTCGTTGAGCTGGTAGAAGCGCAGGTCGCCGATGGTGCCGCCCTCGCGGCCGGCACGGACCTGCCGGTCGCCGGCCAGGTCCGGTTGGTGCAGTGGGACGGCGTCAAGTTGTGCGCTGATGAGCTGAGCACCGAGCAGAACGGCTTGGCGCCGGCCACTCTCTCCGTCAGGGTCGTCTCGGCTACTGACGCTTCACCGTGCCGGGCGAGGTGGCTCCGTCGCGGCCCGGGAGTCTCCCTGCGCGATTCCCGCGGCCTCGGGCCACAAGCCCCGCTGAGCGCGGGCACGGTTGTGCGAGTGGTCGGGTTGCGACAGTACAGTGAACTACGGCAGGTGGGACCCGACACGGTCCAGACCCTGCCACCCCACCCGAAGCGGTCCTTGACCTGGGACCAGGGCGCCGAGATGGCCGCACACCACTCCTTCAGTGTCGCTACGGACGTGCCGGTCTACTTCTGCGATCCCGGCAGCCCCTGGCAGCGAGGTTCGAACGAGAACACCAACGGCCTCCTGCGGCAGTACTTCCCCCAGGGCAGCAGAGCCTGACCGGCCACACGCGCGACCACCTCGACGCAGTCGCTGCCGAGCTCAACAGCCGCCCACGCAAGACGCTCGGCTGGGAAACCCCAGCCGAGCGTCTGTCTAAACTGCTCGCCACCACACGTCAGTGATCACGTGTTGCAATCCCCGGAATTCGCCTCATGGCCGGGCCCTACGCGTGAGAACGGGTCGCCTGAAGTCACCATCGATACCAGCGGCCACGCCCGCCGCCGGTGGTGGTGGAACGCATCACGAAGCCCAGCAGCCACAGCACCAGCACGGCCAGGGCCACCCACCAAAGGATCTTGACGGCGAAACCCGCGCCGAAAAGGATGACCGCGAGAAGAAGAACAAGAAGCAGGGGAACCATAGTTATCAACCTCCTGCGGCTCCGTCTGCCCTGCACATGCGCCTCCAATCCCAGGATTCACCTTGTTTGTGTAGGGAAAACCGGGGCACGAGCGGCTTTACCGCGACAGCGGCACCAGAACTACGAGGAGGCGCATTCCATGACTGCCGGCGAGAAGGCCAAGGCGAAGACCGAGCAGGCCGAAGGCAAGGCCAAGGAGGCGCTGGGCAGCGCTCTCGGGAATGACCGCATGGCCGCCGAGGGTCAGGCGCAGAAGAGCGTCGGCGATGCCCGTGAGGCGAAGGAGAAAGCCAAGGACGCCTTCAAGCACTGACGCCCCCGCATTCGTCGAGGGCCTTCCCGGAACACATCCGGGAAGGCCCTCGCTTTGTTGCGGAACGGGCCCGGAGTCAGGGCTGGGTGGCGGAGTGGCTGTCGGGGTGGAGTGGGAAGATCTGATCCAGACCGACGATGCGCAGGACGCGCAGGGTAGGGGCGGGGACTGCGGCGAGTGCGATCTCGGCCTGGGCGGAGTGGGCGTGGTTGCGGGCCGCGATCAGGGCGGTGAGGCCACTGGAGTCGCAGAAGTCCAAGCCGGCCAGGTCCACGACGAGGCGCTGGCCCGGCTGGAGCAGGATGGTGGTGAGCAGGTCGCGCAGTTCGGGCGCGGTGGTGTGGTCGAGTTCGCCGGAGATCTGCAGTACGGGACCGGTGGCGGCGTCTCGGGTAGTGATCTTAATCGGGCTCATCGTGGTTTCGTCGTCTGGGAATGAGCGGCGCTAGCACCGAGGGCGAGGAGGGCGGTGTCGTCGTCGAGGCCGTCTCCGAAGCCGTGCAGCAGGCTGGTCAGGGCCTGGATCAGGGCGTGCGGCGGACGGTCGGCGTGCTGGGCGGCGAAGGCGAGCAGGGCTTCGTCGCCGAACAGGGTGGTGCGGTCCTTGCCGGTACGGGCTTCGGTGATGCCGTCGGTGTAGAGCAGCAGCGTGTCGCCGGGTGCGAGCACGGTGGTGGCGGTGGCGAAGCGCGCGGAGGGCAGGATGCCGACCAGGAGTCCGCCCGGGGTGGGCAGGAAGTCGGCGGTGCCGTCCTGTCGGACGACGAGGACCGGTGGGTGTCCGCCCGAGGCGAGGAGGGCCGTGACGTTCCCCGTTGCCGGGTCGGGTTCGAGGGTGCCGAAGACGGCAGTGCAGTAGCGCGGGTCGCCGCTGCCCGCGTAGCGCTCGTGGAGTGCTGTGTTGAGGGTCGTCAGGGCGGCGACGGGATCGGGGTCGTGGAGGGCCGCGGCGCGCAGGGTGTAACGGGTCAGTGAGGTGAGCGCCGCCGCCTGGGGGCCTTTGCCGCAGACGTCGCCCAGGAAGAAGGCGAAGCGTTTGCCGTCGAGGGGGAAGACGTCGTAGAAGTCGCCGCCGAGCCGGTCGGGATGGGCGGTGTGGTAGTAGGCGGCCGTCTCCATGCCGGTGACCGGCGGGAGAGTGTCGGGCAGCAGTGACTGCTGGAGCGCGGCCAGGGCGTCCTGCAGTCGGGCGCGGTCGGCCTCCGCCTGCTTGCGTGCTTCCTCGGCCGACTTCCGGCCGCGCAGGAGTTCCTCCTCGTAGGCACGGCGGTCCCGGGCGTCGAACAATGTGGTGCGGATGAAAAGCGGCTCGCCGCTGCTGCCGTGCTTGACCACGGAGGAGACCAGCACCGGCATGCGGTCGCCGTTTGCCTGTTTGATCTCCAGGGCTATGCCGCTGATCTCGCTCCGCATGCGCAGCAGCGGAGCGAAGTGGGTCTCGTGGTACAGCTTGCCGCCCACGGTCAGCAGGTCGGTGAACCGTGTCAGGCCCACCACTGCCTCACGCCGAAGGCCGAGCCAGTTCAGCAGGGTAGTGTTGATCTTCGCGATGGTGCCGTCCATCAGCGTGGACAGGTATCCGCAGGGCGCGGACTCGTACAGGTCCTCGGCGCTGTCCTCCAGCAGTGCGGCGAAGGCTGCCGTCTCCGTTACGCCGTCGTCGGCGTCGGGCGGATCGGGCTGGTGCCCGGTGCTGCACATCATCGCAAGCCCGCCAGGAAGGTACGGATGGCTGCGTTGGTTGCCTCGGGTGCGGACAGATGCGGGCAGTGCCCGGTCGCATCGAGAGTCACCAGGGTGGAGCCGGGGATCGCCTGGTGGACGAAGGCTCCGACCTCCCGGGGGGCGATGGCGTCCTGGGTGCATTCCAGGACCAGCGTCGGCACCCGCACGCCCTTCAGACAGTCCCTGGAGTCCGACAGAAAGGTGGTGCGGGCGAAGACGCGCGCCATGTCCGGGTCGGTGGCGCAGAAGCTGTTCGTCAGCTCCTCCCCCAGCTCGGGCCGCTCCGCATTGCCCATGATCACGGGCGCCATCGCCGCCGACCAGCCCAGATAGTTCGCCTCGAGCGAGGCCAGCAGCTCGTCGATGTCCTCGGCACTGAACCCGCCCCGGTAACCGTCGTCATCGAGGTACCGCGGCGAGGGGGCTACCATCACCATGGCCCCGATCCGTTCCGGCGCCATGTCCGCGGCCAGTACCCCGATCATCGCGCTGACCGAGTGCCCCACGAACACCGCATCGCCCAGCTCGAACGCTTCGCACACCTCCACCACGTCCTGGGCATACCCGTGCAACGAGGCGTACCGATCCTCCGAGAAGGCGGCCGGATCCGCGCGCCCGGAACCCACGTAGTCGAACAGCACTACCCTGTAGTCCTCGGCCAGAGCAGGCACCGTCAGCCGCCACATGTTCTGGTCGCAGCCGAAGCCGTGCGCCAGCACCACCGTCCGCCCCTGCGGATTGCCGACGACACTGACGTTGTTCCTGCGGCCGATATCCATCCGGTCAGTGTTGCAGCCCCCCACTTACTGGCAGGTCATGGCAGGGGACTCACTCCCCCGGCGCACCCGCCGCCTCCACAAACATCACAGGAGAATCACCCGCAAACCCCCGCGTTTCGGAACAGTCACCCCAGTATGACCGGTGACGCAGCTCATACGACGACCGATCTCCCGGGCGGCACCCTGTCTGCGTGCCAGGCGGCCGCAATCGGTGCGCGGAGCGCGGTCGCTTGGCGGATGTCGAGCATGCCTCCAACCGCGTGGGCCGCTGGCCGACATGAAGTCACGGACCTACCGCCTGCGGTCCTGGGGTGGCCGGCCTCCTTGCGTGCACGGGGGCGAAGTTGTCGCCATGCGCGCGATCTCCGAAAGGACAGTGCACGTCCCCCCTGCACTATCAGGTCTTGATGATCACAGTCAGCGGCGAGGTGGACTTCGTAGACGCGGAGGAGTCCGCGGCAGCACGGGACGTGACCGACCGGCCGACTGCGGACCCGTTGGTGGGTCGTCTTCGCCGACAGCACGCTCGCTTCTCGTTGCCACGCACCGTCATGCGACAGGCAGCCTCGACCGGAGTGTCCTGGTCGACGAGTTCGCGGGCACGAGGGGCGACCTCCAACTGGTAACGGGAGTAGCGGCGGTGGCCGCCCTCCGAGCGTGGAGGACGAGGGCGACGGCACGCTGGTTCGGACCGTCGCCCCTGTGACCAACCGCGGGGAGGCCACCAGGCTCCTCGAACTGCTCCTCCCCCGCGGCGCCGGACGCGGAGCGATCTCGAGTTCACCGCCTGGCGCGTCCTGCACACGGACCGCAGGTCGGACGATCCGACTGGAGGGAAAGCCTCCCGCCTGGACGAGCGTCTGAACGTCGGCTCCTCCAAGCTGCACGGCCGCGGCGCAGGACATGCGGCTCCCGTTCCCGACGACGCTTGAGCGACTGAGGTCAGGAAGTCCGGGCCGATGTCGCACCGCCCCGGGCCTCTGCAGATCAGGCGCTTGTCCAGGTGAGCGGCAGGGCCCGCACGGGCGAAGGCCACCGGACGCGGCGCGGGTGCTCCCTCGGGCCGGTCTGGGAGGTCAGGCCAGGTTGATGTTCTCGGCCTGTGGACCCTTCTGGCCCTGGGTGACATCGAACGTCACGGCCTGGCCCTCCTGGAGCTCACGAAAGCCTGTGGAGTTGATCGCTGAGTAGTGCGCGAAGACATCCGGGCCGCCGCCATCCTGTGCGATGAAGCCGAAGCCCTTCTCCGCGTTGAACCACTTCACAGTTCCCGTAGCCATGGTCATGCCTTCCAGTCGACGAACGCCTCCCACTCCATGTGGCAGACGGAGGTGATCGCCCTGGTCCCTGCGGCAAGCACAGCAAAACGCCCACACCAGAGGCATGAGCGAGAGGGAACTCCGAACCACGACAGCTGACGCAGACGCTACACGCCCACACGCCGCGTCACCAGAGGAAGTGATCACGCCGCACACAGACCGTGCACGGGTGCCCGCCGACGCCGACGGGCACGCTCATCTCATGTTGCTGACGTTGGGTTCGCTGATTCGGCGGCACGGCGATATTCGGCGTTGAGGCGCTGGGCTTCCTCGAGCTGGTCTTCGAGGATGACGATCCGGCAGGCAGCCTCGATGGGGGTCCCATGGTCGACGAGTTCCCGAGCGCGGGCGGCGATGCGCAGCTGGTAGCGGGAGTAGCGACGGTGGCCGCCTGCGGAGCGCAGCGGGGTGATGAGGCGGGCTTCGCCGATGGCGCGGAGGAAACCCTGTGTGGTGCCGAGGATCTCGGCGGCCCGGCCCATGGTGTAAGCGGGGTAGTCGTCGTCATCGAGACGGCCGAACGTGTCGTCTGCTGTCATTGCACCTCTCTGTGGAACGCGTCGAGGGGCCCTGGCGCCGTACTGGCACCAGGGCCCCGAAGGAACTACTACACCATCTGCCGGCCCTGATACTGCACCGGCCCTCTGTTTCCGCAAACCCGACCGACGTGCTGTCGGGGGCGCGGGGATCGCGATTGCTTGACCGGAGACCACCTCACTACCGATGTCCTGCGGTACCCGGGTCCAAGACCTTTACCCGGGCGATCCTGATGGCGCTCGGCTCCTCCATTCTTCCCTCTTGATCAACTATTTGCGTACTGCTGCCCGGCAGTTCATCTCTGCCGCGCTCGCTCGATCTCGGCTACGAGAGAAACCATAACCGCACTGCCGCCCAATGTCTACTTCAGCTGGAATAGATTTTCGCGCGCTCGAAGATGAGGTAGTCCGTTTCGGTCTGCTCGACCGGTCCGTGGACGGTTCAGGCAGCTCAGAGGCTCAGTCCGGCGCTCGCAGTGGCCCACTCGCCGCGCGGCACGCCGGTGGCTGTGACGTCGCCGACCGAGCCGGCGTGCCGTCGGCGGGCACCGGCCAACACTGCGTCGAGAAGAACACCACCGGTTGACGCTCCTGCATCTGCCTCAGCCACGCGAGGGTCTGCTTCCTCGTCCCAGGGTCGACTCTCGCCGTGCCGCCTGCCGAGGCGGACAGCGTGGTCTTGTCGCGTCCGAGCTCCACCAATGCCCTGCGCCACGGCACGGCCGCTGCCGGACATGCGCACCCCTGACCCGGACGGCGGCACCGGGGGCTTCGGCTGGCCCCCTGGTCACCCGCCTCGCCGACGCCCAGGCAGTCACCCGCCGGGCCTCAGGCGGCAAGACCGTGAGCGTCTGCCCTGCCCGGTAGCGTCACTGCTCAACTCACGCGGCCGGATGGCGCCAGCGAATACGGTCCACTTCGCGTCGAAGCCCGACAAGCTGCTCGTTGACGCATCTGCACTTCCATGTCGCCCGGATCCTGCGGGGCGCGGTCGGGATCCCGGAGACAGGCGGGATGTACCCGGTTGCGATCCAGGACGTCAGCGCCTGAGCCATGGGCGACTTCAGCCATTCCGACCACTGAGCGGCAGCGACGGGCGTCGGCCGCACGCAGTGTGGGCCCGATCGGCGTACCGATAGGGCCCACACCGCTGTTCAGGTGTCGGTTCGCGCCTGTTCTCGGGGTCAGACGGCTACGGGGGTGCCGAGCATCGAGGAGGCGTGCTGCATCGGGCTGAGAACACCCCGGGGCGCGGCCTTGGGGGCGGCGCGGCAGGTGAATCCGAGCTGAGTCATGGCCCGCAGGACTTCGAGGGCGCTGAAGTCACGGCGGTCCTGGCGCGTGACGACCTGGCCGACCTGCTTGAGGGGATAGTGACGACGGCCGATGATCACCGAATCGCCGGTAACCGGTTCGGGCTTGACGCCCTTCATCGATTCCAGCACGCCACGCTTGGTGAGCTCGAAGGGGAAACGGGCGATGACGCAGCGCATGGAGCCTCACAAGGGAGAAGGGGAGAACCGTCCGACCAGCGTGCGGCGGCTCAGCGGGAGAGGGCGAGGACGCCCAGGGCGCTGCCTCTGCCCGTCGGCCACCGGCAGGGCACCGAGCCCACGGGTGCGCAACACGTGCTCGGCTTCGGCCGTCGTGGTCACGGGTGAGGTGAACGAGCCGTGGTCGCCGAGGATGTCGCGCAGGCGGACGCGGTCCGTGTAGGCGGAGCTGTCGCGGACGGTGGTGAGGTCGGTCCGGGTGACCAGGCCGGTACGCTGGTCGTCCTGGTCACAGACGACCAGTCGGCTCGTGCGGGCTGCGGCCATGACGGACAGCGCAACCTCGACGCTCATGTCGTCACAGACCTGCGGTCCGGCCGCGTCCACGACCTCCTCCGCCGTCCTGTGCACGGGGCCGGCGCTCGCCGGGCGGGGCTGCATCTGAACCAGCGTCAAAAGGTGCCTCCTGCAGAGATGGTCAGCTTCTTGATCACGAGGTCCTAGGCCGCCGCGCCGAAGACCGGCTTGCGTACGGGCGCGCGCCGGGTTGCCGAAGAGGAGCGGCGCCGACCTCGGGAGGTGGTGCTGCGCTTGGGGCGTTCGGCCACCGGTGCGGTGATGACCACCGGGATGCCGGAGGGGGCCTGGGCACCGGTGATCCGGCGCAGGGCCTCGTCGCCCGAGTGGATCTGGGTGGTCTGCGGCCGGATCCCGGCGTCCAACATGAGGCGCACCATACTGCGGCGCTGGTTCGGTGTGACGAGGGTGACGACACTGCCGGACTCGCCGGCGCGGGCGGTACGGCCGCCGCGGTGGAGGTAGTCCTTGTGGTCGGTCGGCGGGTCGACGTTGACGACGAGGTCGAGGTTGTCGACGTGGATGCCGCGCGCCGCGACGTTGGTCGCTACCAGCACGCTGACGTGCCCCGTCTTGAACTGCGCCAGCGTGCGGGTGCGCTGCGGCTGCGACTTGCCGCCGTGCAGCGCGGCGGCGCGTACTCCGCTGTTGAGGAGGTCCTGGGTCAGCCGGTCGACGGCATGCTTGGTGTCCAGGAACATGATCACCCGACCGTCGCGAGCTGCGATCTCGGTCGTGGCGGCGTGCTTGTCAGCGCCGTGGACGTGCAGGACGTGGTGCTCCATCGTCGTGACCGCACCGGCCGAGGGGTCGACCGAATGCACGACGGGGTCGGTCAGATAGCGGCGCACCAGCAGGTCGACGTTGCGGTCCAAGGTGGCGGAGAACAGCATCCGCTGCCCCTCCGGACGCACCTGGTCGAGCAGCGCGGTGACCTGCGGCATGAATCCCATATCGGCCATCTGGTCGGCCTCGTCCAGCACCGTGACGCTCACCTGGTTCAGGCTGCACTCGCCACGGTCGATGAGGTCCTTGAGCCGGCCAGGGGTCGCCACGACGATCTCGGCCCCGCCACGCAGCGCGACCGCCTGCCTGCCGATGGACATGCCACCCACCACCGTGGCCAGCCGCAGCCTGACGGAGCGGGCATACGGAGTGAGCGCGTCGGTCACCTGCTGCGCCAGTTCACGCGTCGGTACGAGGATCAGCCCCAGCGGCTGGCGGGGCTCAGCACGCCGTCCGGCCGAACGGGCGAGCAGGGCGAGGCCGAAGGCGAGAGTCTTGCCGGAACCGGTGCGCCCGCGGCCCAGGACGTCACGGCCCGCCAGGGAGTTCGGCAGCGTGGCGCCCTGGATCGGGAACGGCACGGTCACGCCCTGCCTGCCGAGTTCGGCCAGCAACTGCTCGGGCATGCCGAGATCGGCAAAACCCTCAACGGCAGGAAGCGCGGGGGTGATCGTCCTGGGCAGCGCGAACTCTCCCTGCACCGGGGCGGGCCGACGGCCGTAACCGCCGGAACGGGCAGGCCCGCCGGAACGGCGCGGTGCCGGCGAGCCGGAGCGACTGCGGCCCTTCCCCGCGTCGGCACCGCCCTGACGGGTGCGGGCGGAGAGGTCATTCGTACGGGTGCGGTTCATGCGGAACCTTCCTCGATGTGGCACATATCAAGGAATTCCCGCAGCGACGAGCGGCATGGAGAATTACAAGTATGGACCGGTAGCAAAAGAAAGAATCTGGCCGACGGAAATGTCCGGGGCGCACGTTCTGAAATGAGAGACGCGATGGAGGCGTAAGATCCGGGCGTCGGCTGCGGTGCAGCTCCTCAGGATGCGCCTGCATCTCCGGAGGAGGAGTCGCGCGTGGCGGGACTGCGGATTCCTCCGAGTCGTCCCACGGGTGAAATCACCGCGGGAGATGCGTGTAGCCGGACCCCGCACCCCGAAGGATGCGGGGTCCGGCTACAGATGGTGCGTGAGCGTCAGGCGGGAACGATGTTCTCGGCAGTCGGGCCCTTTTGGCCCTGCGCGATGTCAAAGTTCACCTTCTGGCCTTCGAGCAGCTCACGGAAGCCCTGCGCCGCAATGTTCGAATAGTGGGCGAACACGTCGGGGCCGCCACCTTCCTGCTCGATGAAGCCGAAACCCTTTTCCGCATTGAACCACTTCACAGTACCAGCAGCCATGTCATATCTCCTTTGGGGCAGTGCATCGGCATCCACACTGCGCGAACGCCGTGTCGCCGCAATGATTACCCCGACCGGAAATGACCGGAAATACAGAAGCGCTCCCGACCCGGCAGATGCCTGGTGGGGGCACTTGAAGTTTTGGGAACCACAACTGCAACCGAGATCGACACTAGCACGCCGGAACGACCCGTGTACGTTGAATAATTCCGCTCCGCTCTTCGCGGCAAAAACTCCCATTGCGCGATCCTTCAAAATCTGACGTCCCGGACACAGACATTGATTCACTCGAAGTACAACGTTTCAGGAAGGAAGACGGTGCCGTACAGGGTGACCGGATGCGCAGCACGGTGCCCTTGTCCAGGTTGTACACCCAGACCGCCCGCCCCGTCGTGGATCGTCCGCCCCTGGGAGCCCGGTGAAGTTGGGGCGGCCGACCACGCCGAACCCGGGCCACCGGCCTGGTCGAATCGACGACGTCGCCTTCACCGACCGCGGCGGCACCCTCCTGGCCGCGATCAAGGCCCGTGCACACCGTGGTGACAGAAGGTGTCGCCCCCCTGTCGGGCCGGGTTCAGGACACTGTTCGGATCAATTCGGATCACCCTCGCCGCCCGCCTGACCCAAGGAGTCGAAGACGTCGTCGCAGTCAACTGTCGGCTCACCGCAAGCGACTCGGCGTACCCATCCTGGGACAGGAGCGGATATGGTGGATATGACCCGCCGGTAGGTTCTTAGTGCCGACCGGACCTGGAGGGAAGCGGTGACCGGCTCCGGTGAACCCCATGTCCGTCTGCCCGACCTCCAGCTGAAAGAGCTGCAGGGGCAGATCAACGCGGCCCGCGGCAGCCGGGACCGTGTGCACGGTCTGCTGGCAGCGGTCCTGTCCGTCGGCAGGGAGCTGGAACTGGAGCACGCCCTGCACTCGGTGGTCGAAGCCGCTGCGGAGCTCGTGGACGCCGAGTACGCCGCTCTCGGCGTCATCGGACCCGACGGCTCCCGGCTCTCGGCCTTTCACACGGTAGGCATGAGCGAGCAACAGATCTCAGCGATCGGCCCCTTCCCAGAAGGCCACGGCATCCTGGGTGAACTGATCCGAGACCCCCGTCCGCTCCGGCTCGCGAAGATCGCCGGTCACCCGGCCTCATACGGCTTCCCGCCGTCCCACCCGCCCATGAACAGCTTTCTCGGTGTCCCCATCCGGATTCGCGGCCAGGTGTTCGGCAATCTGTACCTGACCGAAAAGCGAGGCGGCGCGGAATTCGACGAGGCAGACGAGGCGGTGCTCACCACTCTGGCCGTGGCGGCCGGTGTGGCCATCGACAACGCGCGGCTCTACGAGGAATCCCGGCTGCGCGAGCGCTGGCTACGCGCGAACGCGGAAATCAGCCATAGCCTGATGGCCGGAACCGACCGTGTCGATTCGCTGGCTCTGATCGCCGAGCGCGCGCGGGAGATCTCGGCTTCGGCGCTCGCAGCAGTTGCCCTGCCGGTGGAGAGCACCGGGTCTCTGACCGTGGAAATCGCCGTCGGTCTGGACGCCGAGGCACACCGGGGCCTGGTGCTGCCCCTGCGGGGAAGCCTGATGGGGATGGCGTACACCACGGCAGCCCCGGTCAGTAGCGAGGACGTGTGCCACGACGATCGGATCAATCCCGAGCCGCCGCGTTTCGGCGGCCTCGGCCCTGCCGCTGCCGTTCCGATCGGCACGGGCGGAGGAGGCGTGCGGGGGGTGGTCCTGGTGGCTCGGGAGGCAGGACGGCCGGGTTTCCTGGAGACGGAGACCGAGATGCTCAAGGGCTTCGCGGTCCAAGCCGCCATCGCAATGGAACTGGCCGAGCGCAGGCAGGACGCCCAGCAGATCGCGGTGCTGGAAGACCGTGACCGCATTGCACGCGACCTGCACGATTTCGCGATTCAACGGCTGTTCGCCGCGGGGATGACCTTGCAGAGCGCGGGCCGCTTCATCGAGCACCCTCAGGCATCGGAGCGGGTGCTGCGGGCCGTGGACGACCTGGACGAGACCATCAAGATCATCAGGTCAACGATCTTCGGCCTTCGGACTCCTGCGGAGACGGAGAGAGGCGGCAGCGGCTTGCGGGCGGACCTGGTCCGTGTGGTCGGTGAGTCCGCACCCCTGCTGGGCTTCACTCCCAGTGTGCACATGGAAGGTCTGGTGGACACCGACGTGCCGCCCGACATCGCCAACGAGGTGATGGCCGTGCTGACCGAGGCGCTCACCAACGTGGCGCGGCACGCCCACGCCGACCGGGCTCAGGTACGCCTGACGGCCGCCAACCGCGAGGTGCGCCTGCAGGTGTCCGACAACGGGGTGGGCCTCGCGCCCGGTGGTCGGCGAAGCGGCCTTCGCAACATGGCCGAGCGTGCGGACAGGCACGGCGGGGGGCTCGAGCTGACGCGTCCGGACGGCGGCGGTACCACGCTGGAATGGCGCGTCCCGCTGCCGGCCGAGTAGCCCGCCCAGCGCTGCGGAGATGGGCTGGCGCCGTGCGCGAGCCCCGGATGCCCCTTCTCGCCCATGCAGCTTCGGTTTCGCGGAGGCGGAAGCCGTACTTGATCGCGACAGCACTGAAACGCACGCCAGGCCGACCGGCCCTTGGCAAGGACCGAACGGCACTGGGGAGAAGCAGCACGGCGAACGACACTGGATCAGACAGGAGTGGCACCGGTTCCACAGTGTTGCTCCGTAGCGCACGGTGCCGCGGCAAACGCGCCTGGTACGGCATCCGAAGAGATGCGTCTCGCGTACACGAAGAGAGCAGCCATGAGCCGTGAAGGCAGTGCAACGGGTCGGCGCATCGAGCTGGACCGGACCAGAGCGTTGAGCCTGCTGGGCACTGTTCCCCTGGGAAGACTTGTCTTCACCCGACGGGCTTTGCCAACTATCCGCCCCGTGAACCACATCGTGGACGGCGGTGACATCGTGATCCGTATCCACGAGGACGCGGCGGTGGCCTTGTCGACCCCACCCGACGGCGATGGAGTCGTCGTCGCCTACGAGGCCGACTCCATCGACGCGGACACGCACGCCGGCTGGAGCGTGGTGGTCACCGGCTACGCCCGCCTGGTAACTGACACTGCCGACCTCACCCGCATTCGGGGTCTGCTGGAGCCCTGGATACCGCGGCAGGAGATGGACCACGCGGTCCGAATCCGCCCCGAACTGGTCACGGGGGTGCTGCTCACCGGGACGGAGAATCAGCAATAGCACAGCGACTCTTCTACCGCCAAAATGAGTTTGCTCAGAGGTCAGGGGTGGGGGACCACAGCGACTGGGGGCGTGGAGTGATGCAAGACGGCATGGGTCACATGGCCTATGTGCGTGCCGAAGGGGTTGGTACGGATACGCCGGCCGACGACCACCAGGGATGCCTGGCGCGACGAATCAACGAGGATCTGCGCAGCGACTCCGCACCGGCTCGCCTCGACGACCTGCACGGTCGGGAACTTCTGGCGCCAG
This sequence comes from Streptomyces sp. NPDC086787, assembly GCF_044745865.1. Taxonomy (NCBI): domain Bacteria; kingdom Bacillati; phylum Actinomycetota; class Actinomycetes; order Kitasatosporales; family Streptomycetaceae; genus Streptomyces; species Streptomyces sp. NPDC086787. The sequence goes on from NZ_JBIVBC010000019.1 coordinate 99,280, forward strand.
GGCAGGAGCACCTCGGTCAGAGCCTTGGCTTTACTGTGCGTGAGCGAGTCGTACAGCTCGGTGCTCCCGTAGTAGCGGTAGAAAGAGGAGGAGGGAGGCTCGCTCCACGCGGACGCGACCCGCAGTGACGCGTCACGGCGCGCTGCGGCGTCGAACGCGAACTCCAGGAGAGCCTCGTCCGGAGCGTCAAGGCCGAGGACGACAGGCCGGCAGGGCCCGGTCTCGGCCGGCGCACTCGGTGCGTCCGCCTGGTCTTCCTCGGCGGGGTGCTCACCGGCTCGGACCAGCACCACGGGACATCCGGCACCGGCGACGGCGGACAGACTGACCGAGCCGAGGAGAAGGCCGCCGATCCCACCGAAACCGCGGGAGCCCAGCACCAGCAGCTCCGCGGACTCGGCCGCCACGAGCAGGGCTTCGGCAGGTTCCCCAGGCAGCTGATCAACGATGATCTCGACGTCGGGATGTCGAAGCCGTAGTGCGTCCACAACATTGACGGTCATTCCGTCTGTCCAGCTCTGCAGGGTTTCACCGCCGAGCTGAGGGGCTTGAGCCACCAGCGCGGGAATCGGCTCCCAGACGTGGACAGCCCTCAACGGCAATCTGCGCAGCTGGGCCTCGCGTGCTGCCCATCCGGCGGCGGCACGGCTCTCAGGCGAGCCATCGACACCCACCGTGACGGTGCGGATCATCGTCTCCACCTCCCGGACAGCAGTCGTATCTCCAGGGTGGGAGCGTTCGGCTCACGGCGTCAGGGGCCGCACGACCCCATCCAGGTCCGAACGACCCGGAGTGTTTCTCGGGACGGCTGCTGTAAAACCGGCAGCAGGACACTCGGAGCCGCAGGACCCGATTTCGTGCGGCACGAAGCCCGAACGACTACCTCCGGGGGGCCTGGCGGTCCCTGGCTCACACTCCACTACCGGTACATCCTGAGAAGAGAGCCGTCCGACGTCCGAGATTCGTGGAGCTCACCATGTACGGCAGAGTGCACATCATCAGCGACGTCATGACGCACACGGTCGCCGCCGTCGGACAGCGGGCGCCCTTCAAAGAGATCGTGCGGCTGATGCAGGAATGGCAGGTCAGCGCCCTGCCCGTGATCGAAGGGGAAGGGCGGGTAATCGGCGTGGTCTCCGAAGCCGACCTGCTGCCCAAAGAAGAACTGCGCGACAACCCCGAGGACGCCTACGCCCAGGCTCGCGGACCCGGCGTCACAGCGAAGGCCCGAGCGGATACCGCAGCCGACCTGATGTCCTCGCCCGCCATCACCGTCCGGCCGGGCGACACCCTCGCGGCGGCGGCGCGGATCATGGCCCGTGCCGGAGTCAAACGGCTGCCCGTCGTTGACGAGACCGGACTGCTGGAAGGTGTCGCCAGCCGAGCCGACCTGCTCAAGGTGTTTCTGCGCGACGACGACAGCATCGCGGAGGAAGTACGACGGGAGATCGTTTCCTACCTGTTCCCCCCGCCCACCTCGGCCCTCCAGGTGGATGTCCACGACGGGGTCGTCACACTGACGGGCCGCATCCGCGACACCGCCCTGGTCCCGGTGGCCGCCCGCCTGGTACGGGCCGTCGAAGGGGTGGTGGACGTGCAGTTCGACCTGGCCCGCGACGACCGCACAGTCACCGGGGCCGGTCGGCCCTAGTTGTATTGACCCGCAGGGTTGTTGACACGGCTGATGGGTGGTTGGCCTCCGAGTGCGGTGTGGCAGCGATGGTAGTTGTAGGTGTGAAGGAAGTCG
>NZ_JBIVBC010000020.1:0-98653 GCF_044745865.1 Streptomyces sp. NPDC086787
GCCCTCGTGGCGGCGCCACGTGGGCGTTTCGGCAACGCTGCGAGCGTGCGTGCCAGCCCCCGCGAGGCAGGCGGGAATTGTCAGACACGCCCTAGCGGCGTTCGAACACGGCGATCGAGTTGATCGCCGGAAAGGACAGGGCCCAGGTCGTGTCCTAGGAACCGCCCCCGAAGTCGCCGCCCCCGCCGAAGTCGCCCCCGCCGTCCCCGAAACCGCCGCCGAAGTCGCCGGGGTCGAAGTCCGCACCGGAGACGTCGCCGCCCTGGTAGCCGCCGGAGCCGAAGTCGCCGTACCCCATGTCGTAGTTGGCTCCGTACGCCGGGCTGGACATGGCGCTGCCCAGGAGGGTGCCGACCAGCAGCCCGGGGAGGATGCCGCCGCCGAAGTAGCCGCCCGCCCAGGGGCCGTAGGCGGGGCCCGCGTCCCAGTAGGGGCGGCGGCCCTGGTCGGTGTCCACCTCGCGGATGACCGGGTCGCGGCCGTCGGCGAGACGGGTGCGGTCGGCCGCGCAGACCGGGACCTCCCGGGAGGAGCCGCCCGGGGGGGTCCACGTAGCGTCGGCGACCGAGGGACCGTGACGTGGGTCGAAGAAGCAGGGCGGGCGGCGTTCGGGCAGGGGGCGGCCCTCGCGGCGGGCGGAGAGCTGGGCTAGGGAGAAGCGGCCGTCCTCCAGGGCCTGGGTGACGGCCCGGACGTCTTCCGGGCCGTGGGCGGCGGCCATGTACTGCTTCGCCTGCTCGTACGCGTCCAGGGCCCGCTCGTAGTCCGCGCGCATCGCGTCGTCGGCGCCCGCTTCGGCGGGGTGGAAGTCCAGCCGGTCGAGTTCCTCGCCGAAGGCGGTGATGTCCTCGTCCACGACCACCCGGAGCCGGTCGAGGGCGGCCCGCCGCTCCTGTTCGCGGCGCCGCCGGTTCCGTCGTACCAGGGTGTACGCGCCGGCGCCGCCCGCCACGATCAGCGCCCCGACGGTGATCAGCGCGGTGCCGGAGACGCCCTCGCCGCCGCCGGGTGAACCCCAGGACGCGGGGGCCCGGCCGCCCATGTTGGCCACCGCCCGGCCGGTGAAGTCGGTCAGCTGGGTCTTGGTGTCCTCGCCCTGCACGCTGGTGACCAGGTTCTTCACGGCTGCCCGGGAGAGCACCGAGGAGTCGGCGCGGGCGTCGAAGCGGTCGCCGAGGCGGACGGCGTACAGCCCGGTGACGCCGGTGGCGGTGCGCAGGTCGGTGAAGAGGTTCTGGGTCGGGTAGTCGGCCGGGAGGACGGCGATGAAGACCGGTTTGCCCGCGCGTCTGATCTCGTCGGTCAGGTTTCTCGCGGCGGCCGTGGAGAGCTGTCCGGAGGCCGCCGGGTCGACGTAGACCGGGTTCTCGCGCAGGGCCGCGGCGATCGACGAGACGCTGGTGGCCGCCGAGGCGCCGGGCGCGAGCAGGGTGAGGAGCAGGAGCGCCAGGGCCGCCAGCAGTCCGGCGAGGCTTCGGGTCCGTACGACGGCCTTCATGGTTCGAAGCTACCCGAACCCGTCCGAAATGGTCATTCCTCGAAGGGGTGACCGGAGGGATCGAGCGGGCGGGAGGCGCCCACCGTCCGGTGCGCCTCCCGCCCGCGGTCTCAGGCGGCCGCCCGGTACGCCTGCGTCAGCCGTTCCAGCGCCGCTCCGTACTTTCCGGTCAGCAGCAGATGGTCGGCGTCCGCGAAGGGCTTGGCCACCGCCGCCGTGATCCGCTGTCCGATCCGATCCTGCACGATCAGCCGTGCCCTGGCGACCAGTGCGCGCCCGCTGTCGTCCCGGCCCGCCCGCTCGGCCGCCGCGGCCTGTCCGGCGAGCGCCCGAAGGGTGCGTTCGCCGTCCCGCGGTGCCTTGGTCAGGGTGGTGAGACCCCAGCCGTACGGGTACTGCGGGTCGTACGACGCGTCGCCCACGTTGACCGGGAGCTGGGCCTCGGACTTGGGCCAGGTGACCGGGAGCCGCCCGGTGAAGGGGCGTCGGCCGTAGAGGACGTCCGCCACGCCGTCGCCCTCGGTGCCGGGGAGCCAGGAGGCGACCAGGGCGTCGATCGCGCCGAGCCGGTCGCCGATCAGCTGCGGCCGCCCGGAGACGACGAGCACGGCGCACCTCATGGCCGCGCACACCTTGTCCACGGCGGCCCGGTCGGCGGCGGACAGCTCCAGGTCGTGGCCGTTGCCGACGTCTCCGACGCCCTCGGCGTAGGGAGTCTCGCCGACGACGACCACGCCGACGTCGTAGCCGGAGGTGGGAGCCGAGGCGTCCTTGGAGTAGGTGACGTCCCCGCCCGCCGCGCGCATGCCCTGGAGGATGGTCGTGCCCTTGGTGATGTCGCCGGAGGAGCCCTGCCAGGTGAGGGTCCAGCCGCCGGTCTGGTTGCCGATGTCGTCGGCGTTGGATCCGGCGACGTAGACCTTCTGCGACTTCTTCAGCGGCAGCAGCCCGCCGTCGTTCTTCAGCAGCACCTGGGACTCGGCGGCGGCCCTGCGGGCCACGGCACGGTGACCGGCGGAGCCGATCCGCGCCGCACCGCTCGTGTCGGCGTACGGGTGTTCGAACAGGCCCAGCCGGAACTTCTGGGTGAGGATCCGCGAGACGGCGTCGTCGATCCGCTTCTGGCCGATCCGACCCTCCGTCACCTCGGCAGTCAGGGCGGCGGTGAAGTCCTTGTAGCCGTACGGCACCATCATCATGTCCACGCCCGCGTCGACCGCGGTCCGCACCCGGGTCGCGTAGTCGCCGGGGAGCTGGTCGATGGCGTTCCAGTCGCTGATCACGAACCCGTCGAAGCCCATACGGTCCTTGAGGACGCCGTTGATCATGTCGCCCCGGGCGTGCATCTTCACCGCGCCCTTGCCGTCGCCCAGGATGTCGAGGGAGGAGTAGGACGGCATGACCGTCCCGACACCCCGCTCCACGGCGGTCCTGAACGGCGCCAGATGGATCGACTCCAGTTGCTCCCGGGTGACCTTGGTGACCCCCTGGTCGATCGTGTAGGCCCCGGTCGTGGAGGAGCCGTACCCGGTACCGCCGTCACCGGCGAAGTGCTTGGCGGTGGCCAGGACCTTGTCGTCACGGCTCAGGTCGCCGCCGTCGGGCCGGCCCTGGAGTCCCTGCACGACCGTCTCCATGGACTGGACGAGTGCCGGGTCCTCGCCGAAGGACTCGTAGGAGCGGCCCCAGCGTTCGTCGCGGGTGACGCAGAGGCAGGGCGCGAAGTCCCAGGGGATGCCGGTGGCGCGGACCTCGGCCGCCGTCACCGCACCGGCCTGGTAGGCGAGTTCGGGGTCGCGGGTCGCGCCGATACCGATGTTGTGCGGCATGACCGTGGCACCGGCCAGGTTGTTGTGGCCGTGAACCGCGTCGACACCGTAGACCAGCGGGATCTGGAACCGCGTGGCCCGAGTGCGCAGTTGGAAGCCGTCGATCATCCTGGCCCACGCCTCGGGGGTGTTGGGCGTCGGAGTGGAGCCGCCTCCGGAGAGGAGTGAGCCGAGGGCGTAGGTCGCGAGGTCGGCGGGGGCGCTCATCGCGCCGCGCTCGGCCTGGGTCATCTGACCGACCTTCTCCTCCAGGGACATCCGGCCGACGAGGTCCGCGACCCGCTTGCGCACCGGCAACCGGCGGTCCAGGTAGGGGAGTCCATGGGCGTCGACCACGATCTGCGGGGTCTCGGCCGGAGCCTTGGCGCCGGTCACCGTGAGCTTGAGCGGGACCGTCTCGGCGGGCTCGGCCGCCCGGTCCTTCAGGGTGGGCACGCCGATGGTCCGTGCGGCGCCGGAGGCGGTGCCGGCCGGGAAGGTGACGGTGCCGGAGACCGGGGTGTAGTCCTTGCCGGGCTCCGCGGTCCCGGTCGGCGCGGTCTCGTAGGCGACGGTCACCGGCTCCTCCAGCGGAGCGGACCCGGTGGTGCCCACGGAGACCGTGACGGCGGCCGTGCCGCCCTCCCCCACCGGGTACACGGCGGCGTCGGTGGTGACGGAGGCGCGCAGTGACTGGTCGGCACTGCCGTACAGCTCGACGCCGTCCATCGCGAACCCGCCCCGGACCCCGACGGGGAGGGTGACCGCGTAACCCCACATCCGGGTGAGTCCGAGGACGTGGTCGATGCCGCCGACCGGCTGGTAGTCGGTGCGGTAGACGAAGTCCGTGAACGGGATCTCGATCTGCTTCCAGCCGGTGAAGTCGTCCGTGAAGGAGGTGGTCCAGAGCTCGGACGCCTCGCCGTTCGCTCCGCCGTCCTTGATCTCGAAGGCGATCTTCCGGCCGTCGTGCCGGCCTTCCCACCAGAAACGGATGCCCTGGTGCGCGGACCAGTCGTGGCCGGGCTCGGTCGCCGCGTAGTCGTGGGTGAAGCCGCCGTAGCCGCTGATGTCGTAGGTGCCGGTGAGGACCTTGGCCCCCTCGGGGGCGTCGGCGCGGTCGGCGAGCGCGAGCGCGGGCGGATCGTCGGCGTCGCTTCCCCAGGTGAAGATGCCCTCGGCGGGCTGGGAGGCGAAGGGGACCTCGCCCTCGAAGCGGTCGACGGGCGTGAGCGCGGGTGCGGGTGCGGGTGCGGGTGCGGGTGCCGACTCGTCGGCGGCTCGGGCCGACGCCAGCGGCATCAGGGACGCGAGCAGGGCGGTGAAGGCGAGCAGGGCGGTTCTTCGCATGGACCTTCCCTCGACTCATCTTGAATCACTCATGGCTTAGACCAGTGCGTGAGTCAACTGGCGTACCCGGACGCCGTCAAGACTTCACGTCATAAGTGATGTGCTCCCAATCACCTTGCGGCAGACGGGAGTTATGAGTTCGAGAGTTGAATGCGCGCCGCATACGTCACCCCGGCCGGGCGATGGGCCTCGGCGAGTTCGAGAGGCTCGCCGAGGACTCCTTCCTGCTGAACGGGTGCTACTCGGCGGGCTCGACGCCGGCTCGGAGGAGGCCGTAGGTGTAGGCGTCCTCCAGCGCCTGCCAGGAGGCGGCGATCACGTTGTCGGCGACGCCCACCGTGGACCACTCGCCCGTGCCGTCGGAGGTGGCGATGAGGACCCGGGTGGTGGACTGGGTGCCGTGCTTGCCCTCCAGGATGCGGACCTTGTAGTCGACCAGCTCCAGCTTGGCGAGCTGGGGGTAGATCTTCTCCAGGCCGACGCGCAGCGCCCGGTCCAGGGCGTGCACCGGGCCGTTGCCCTCGGCGGTGGCGACGATCCGCTCACTCTTGGCCCAGAGCTTGACCGTGGCCTCGTTGGCGTGGCTGCCGTCGGGGCGGTCCTCGACGATGGCGCGCCAGGACTCGACCTCGAAGTACTTGAGGGGCCCGCCCTCGACCTCCTCGCGCAGCAGCAGTTCGAAGCTGGCGTCGGCCGCCTCGTAGGTGTAGCCGGCCAGCTCGCGCTCCTTGACCCGGTCGACCACCCGGCCGACCAGCTCGCGGTCGTCGCCGAGGTCGACGCCGAGCTCCTTGCCCTTGAGCTCGACGGAGGCGCGGCCCGCCATGTCGGAGACCAGCATCCGCATGGTGTTGCCGACCCGCTCGGGGTCGATGTGCTGGTACAGGTCCGGGTCGACCTTGATCGCTGAGGCGTGCAGGCCCGCCTTGTGCGCGAAGGCGGAGACGCCCACGTAGGGCTGGTGGGTGGAGGGGGTGAGGTTGACGACCTCGGCGATGGCGTGCGAGACGCGGGTCATCTCGCGCAGGTGCCCGTCGGGCAGGACCTTCTTGCCGTACTTCAGTTCCAGGGCGGCGACCACCGGGAACAGGTTGGCGTTGCCGACCCGCTCGCCGTAGCCGTTCGCCGTGCACTGCACGTGGGTCGCGCCCGCGTCCACCGCGGCCAGGGTGTTGGCGACCGCGCAGCCGGTGTCGTCCTGGGCGTGGATGCCGAGCCGGGCGCCGGTGTCCGCGAGGACCGTGGAGACGACCGCCTGGATCTGGGCGGGCAGCATGCCGCCGTTGGTGTCGCAGAGCACGACCACGTCCGCGCCGGCCTCGGCGGCGGCACGGACTACCGCCTTCGCGTACTCGGGGTTGGCGCGGTAGCCGTCGAAGAAGTGCTCGCAGTCCACGAAGACCCGCCGGCCCTGTGCGCTCAGGTGGGCGACGGTGTCGCGGACCATCTCCAGGTTCTCTTCGAGCGTGGTGCGCAGCGCCAGTTCCACATGCCGGTCGTGCGACTTGGCGACGAGCGTGATGACCGGGGCGCCGGACTCCAGCAGCGCCCTGACCTGCGGGTCCTGTGCCGCCTGCACGCCGGGCCTGCGGGTGGCGCCGAAGGCGACCAGCTGGGCGTGCCGGAAGGTGATCTCCTGCTGGGCGCGGGCGAAGAACTCGGTGTCCCGCGGGTTGGCGCCGGGCCAGCCGCCCTCGATGAAGCCCACGCCGAAGTCGTCCAGGTGCCGTGCGATGGCGAGCTTGTCCGCGACCGTGAGGTTGATGCCCTCGCGCTGCGCGCCGTCGCGCAGCGTGGTGTCGAAGACGTGGAACGAGTCGTCGGGCTCGCTGTTTGAGGTCATGATCTCAAGGCTCCTGTGTTGAATCTCGGTCTTACCGGAATGACCGGCTCCACCGTCCCTCCATACTCCCTCGCGCTTCGCACCCGGCTGAGGATGGGCCGGGAAAACGAAAAAACCCCTCGCGGGTGCGAGAGGTCTGCGCGCGGGTCGAGGACGACGGTGGCCACCCGTACCTGGTCGTACGAGGTGGTCACTGCGGACCGGCGCGCCTGCTGCCCATAATCATGGCGAACGAGAGCACGGGCAGATTCTGGCACAGGGGGCCGGCCGGCTCACGGGTGTCTCAGGATGCGGTACGGCTGTCCTGACCCACGGCACGGCGGGCTCCCCGGATCAGGGCGCCGTCGGCATCCTGCGCCCTGATCCGGAACGGCCGACCGGTCAGCCGATGTCGTGCATCCAGCCGTGCTTGTCGTCCGTGATGCCGCGCTGGATGTCCAGCAGGGCCTGGCGGAGCCTGAGAGTGACCTCGCCCGGCTCGCCGCCCGACTGCCGCCACTCCACACCGTCGCGCTTGACCGTGCCGACCGGCGTGATCACCGCGGCGGTGCCGCAGGCGAAGACCTCGGTCAGGGTGCCGTTCTCCGAGTCGGCCTGCCACTGGTCGATGGAGACACGGGCCTCCTCGGACTCGTAGCCGAGGTCGCGGGCGACGGCCAGCAGGGAGTCACGGGTGATGCCCTCCAGGATGGAGCCGGTCAGGGTCGGCGTGACGATCTTGTCGCCGTACACGAAGTACAGGTTCATGCCGCCCAGCTCCTCGACCCACTTGTGCTCGACCGCGTCGAGGTAGCAGACCTGGTCGCAGCCGTGCGCGGCAGCCTCGGCCTGGGCGAGCAGGGAGGCCGCGTAGTTGCCGCCGGTCTTGGCGTCGCCCATGCCGCCGGGGACGGCGCGGACGCGGTCCTCGGAGGCCCAGATGGAGACCGGCCGGACACCGCCCTGGAAGTAGGCGCCCGCCGGGGAGGCGATGACGATGAAGAGGTACTCGTTGGCGGGCTTCACGCCCAGCCCGACCTCGGTCGCGATCATGAAGGGGCGCAGGTAGAGGGACTCCTCGCCACCGTGCGCGGGCACCCAGTCCCGGTCCTGGCGGACCAGGGCGTCACACGCCTCGATGAACGTCTCGACCGGCAGCTCGGGCATGGCCAGCCGGTTGGCGGAGCGCTGGAAGCGCAGGGCGTTCTGGTCGGGGCGGAAGGTCGCCACGGAGCCGTCGGCGCGGCGGTACGCCTTGAGGCCCTCGAAGATCTCCTGGGCGTAGTGCAGGACGTTGGTGGCGGGGTCGAGCGGGATCGGCGCGTAGGGAACGAGCTGTCCGTCGTGCCAGCCCCGGCCTTCGGTCCACTTGATGGTGACCATGTGGTCGGTGAAGTGACGGCCGAAGCCGGGGTTGGCCAGGATCGCCTCGCGCTCCGCTGTGGCGAGCGGGCTGGACGAGGGCTTGAGCTCGATCGTGGGCGTCGTCATGAGTGGGTGTCCTTCACCAGTTGTAGTGACAGGCCGCGCCTCACGTCCGCCCGTCCGGCACCGGCTTTCGCCGGTGTGTCGGACGTCCGGGCTTTCCCTCATACCGCGGCTCCGCGTTCGATTATCGCGCGGGACCCGTGGTGGTCGGAATGGGGGTGGGAGCGGCCCAGGGAAGATGGTGGCACCCGGTGGCCGCATGAGAAAGCCGCCGGGCGCTGATGCGACCCGGCGGCTGTGAGTGACGCGGCGGGTCAGCCGGCTACTCGTACGGCGAGCGCGTCGCCGATCTCGGAGGTGGAGCGGGCGGGTCCCCCGACACGTTCGGTGAGGTCGGCGGCCACGGCCGCGTCGATACGGCCGGCCTCGGTGTCGTAGCCGAGGTGGCCCAGCAGGAGGGCGACGGAGAGGACCGTGGCGGTGGGGTCGGCCTTGCCCTGGCCGGCGATGTCCGGGGCCGAGCCGTGGACGGGCTCGAACATGGACGGGAAGGCGCCGCTCGGGTTGATGTTGCCGGAGGCGGCCACGCCGATACCGCCGGAGACGGCCGCGGCGAGGTCGGTGATGATGTCGCCGAAGAGGTTGTCGGTGACGATCACGTCGAACCGCTCGGGCTGGGTGACCAGGTAGATGGTCGCCGCGTCGACGTGGATGTACTCGGTGGTGACCTCGGGGTACTCCTCGGCAACCTTGTTGAAGATGTTCGTCCACAGGTGCCCGGCGAAGGTCAGCACGTTGTTCTTGTGGACCAGCGTGAGCTTCTTGCGCGGACGGGCCTGGGCGCGGGCGAAGGCGTCACGGACGACCCGCTCGACGCCGTAGGCCGTGTTCACGGACACCTCGGTGGCGACCTCGTGCGGGGTGCCCGTGCGGATGGAGCCGCCGTTGCCGGTGTAGGGGCCCTCGGTGCCCTCGCGGACCACCACGAAGTCGATCTCGGGCTGTCCGGCCAGCGGGGTGGCGACGCCCGGGAGCAGCTTCGACGGACGCAGGTTGACGTGGTGGTCGAAGGCGAACCGCAGCTTGAGCAGGAAACCGCGCTCCAGGACGCCGGAGGGGACGCTCGGGTCGCCGATGGCGCCGAGCAGGATGGCGTCGTGGCGCTTCAGCTCGTCCAGGTCGGCGTCGGTGAGCGTCTCGCCGGTGGTGCGGTAGCGGCGGGCGCCGAAGTCGTACTCCTTGGTCTCCAGCTTCACGTCCTGCGGAAGCGCGGCGGAGAGGACCTTGAGGCCCTCGGCCACGACCTCACGGCCGATGCCGTCACCGGGGATCACTGCGAGATTGATGCTGCGAGACATGTCGGCACCCTACTCCTCGTCCCATGGGATGACATTGGATGTCCGCCATACGGACATCCGTATGGCGGAGGAGGGACAGGAGGAGAGATGGGAGGAGGGACAAACGAGGGGCAGGCTTCATCCTGTTGGGCGGCGTTCACCCGGATGTGGGCCCGGTGTCGGCATTCGGTGGGAACTTCTCCCGCATGGACACCCCGGACGTCGGCGTTCCGCCCCAGTTGGCCGAACGCCTGAGCATGGCCGAGCAGTACGAGTACCTGCGCACCCGGATCACCCGGCGCCGCACGCTGGTGACGGCGGGTGCGGTGGCGAGCGGGCTGCTGGCCGGCTGCTCGACGACGCCCGGCGGCACGGTCAGGACTCCGGCGACGTCGCGGGTGCGCGGCTCCGCCGTACGTCCCTTCGGCCGGCACCTCGCCTTCGGTGCGGACCCGAAGACCCGGATGCGGATCTCCTGGCAGGTGCCGTTCGCGGTCAGGCGGCCGTACGTGCGGCTGGGACATCGGCCCGACGACCTCGGCCGGCAGGTCGAGGCCGAGGTGCGCGCCCTGCACACACCGGGAGTGCGGGGGGTGCGGCCGGCCGTCGAGCAGTACTACGTGCACGCCGCCCTGGACGGCCTGCGCCCCGGAACGACGTACTACTACGGCGTCGGCCACGAGGGCTGGGATCCCGCCTCCCCGGCCCACCGCTCGGCGATCGCCTCCTTCCGCACCGCACCCGCCACCCCGGAGCGGTTCGTGTTCACCGCCTTCGGCGACCAGGGCGTGAGCACCGGCGCGGACACCAACGACCATGTGCTGCTGCGCCAGAACCCGGCGTTCCATCTGCACGCGGGCGACATCTGCTACGCCGACGTCAACGGGGCCGGCAAGACGTCGGACGGCTACGACCCGCGGTTCTGGGACCTGTTCCTGAAGCAGACCGAGACGGTGGCCAAGTCGGTGCCGTGGATGGTGACCACCGGCAACCACGACATGGAGGCCTGGTACTCGCCCAACGGCTACGGTGGACAGCTGGCCCGCTTCAGCCTCCCGGACAACGGCTTCGACCCGCGCCGCACGCCGGGCGTGTACGCGTTCGCCTACGGCAACGTCGGCTTCGTGGCGCTGGACGCGAACGACGTGTCCCACGAGATCCCCGCCAACTTCGGCCACACCGGCGGACGGCAGACCAGGTGGCTGGACAGCACGCTCGGGCGGCTGCGCGCGGACAAGGACGTCGACTTCGTGGTGGTCTTCTTCCACCACTGCGCCTACTCGACCTCCCAGCACGCCTCCGACGGCGGGCTGCGCGAGCAGTGGCTGCCGCTGTTCGCCCGGCACCAGGTGGACCTGGTGATCAACGGTCACAACCATGTGTACGAGCGGACGGACGCGATCAGGGAGGGCGCGGCCGCCCGTCCGGTGCCGGTCGGCGCGTCGACCGACCCGACGCGGGACGGGATCGTGTACGTCACGGCGGGCGGCGGCGGACGGGACCTGTACTCGTTCCCGTCGGGGGTGAAGGACAGCTACGAGGGGAACATCGCCCGGCACGACGAGGTGAAGACGTTCCACTGGACCGAGTCCAAGGTCCCGGTGCCCGAGACGGCGGACTGGTCGCGGGTGCGGTACACCGGCTTCTCCTTCCTCTCGGTGGAGGCGGAGACGGGTACGGTCCCGAGGCTCAAGGTGTCGGCGCTGGCGCAGAGCGGCGACCGGATCGACCACTTCGAGGTGCGGCGCGGCGGTTGAGGCCGGGCCGCACCTCGTGCGGGATCAGTTGTGGCGCGGGCTCAGTGTCCGGTCTCGCCGCCGTTGTCACGGCGGTCGAGGGCGCGCTGGAGGGCGGCTGCGGCGTTCTTGCGCTCGGACTCGCTCGTGCGGGACACGTGGCGGACCCGGCGGCGGACGGTCGTCTCGGCCATGGTGAATCGACTCCTTCGGCAAAACCGGAGTTCGGCAAGAGGGTTTACGAGACGCCGGAAGGGGCGGGGAGCGGTGCCGCAGGGGTTGCCTGCACGGGGCTCGGCTCACGACCGCCATTCGCTTGATCTAGCGAGACGTTCGGCTTCTACAAACGTAAGGGAGGGACGCGTTCCTGTCTCCATAGTTAGTCGGACTTCCTACTATCTGAGACGGCCGATCGGCCCACCCCGCTGTGAACTGGCCTTTCACGGTCACAGCACATCCCCGTCCCGCCAGTCGAAGAGCAGTCCGGGACCCGGGTCGAGCGGACCGGCGAGCGCGGGCCGCACATAGGTGCTGCCCTCCTCCTCGGGCAGGTGGACGATCCCGTTCGGCGAGAGGGCGTGGAGGCCGCCCGTCCAGGGCTGCCAGCCGCGGTCGGCGTAGAGGCGGGCGCCGGAGTCGCTCGCGGAGAGCGCGCCGAGGTCGTAGGCGCCGTCGATGACGCGCTCCAGCGCGGTCATCACCCGGCCGCCCAGTCCGGTACGGCGCGCGTCCCGCCGTACGCCGACCGCCTCCACGTAGCCGACGCGCAGCCAGCGGTCACGGTGGCGGGCGCGGCGCATCACGACCGAGCCGTGGGCGGCGAGCGACCCCGTCCCGTCGTGCACGAGGGCGTGGATGCCGCCGAGGCAGTGCTCGAAGTCGTCGTCGTCGAAGCCGCCGTCGAAGGCGGTGTCCAGAAGGCCACGGACGGCGCGGAGGTCGCCGGGGGCGAGGTCGGCCGTGTGGGCGGTGCGCAGACGGACGGTCATGGCCCGAGTATGGGCGCGGCCGGGCCCGGACATGGCGACGGGCCGGGAAGCCTGCTCGGGGGGTCAGGCTTCCCGGCCCGCGTTCGGGGGGCTGGTCAGCCCATGTGCGGGTAGCCGTAGTCGGTCGGCGGGACCAGCGTCTCCTTGATGGCGCGGGTCAGCGTCCAGCGCATCAGGTTCTGCGGGGCGCCGGCCTTGTCGTTGGTGCCGGAGGCGCGGCCGCCGCCGAAGGGCTGCTGGCCGACGACGGCACCGGTCGACTTGTCGTTGATGTAGAAGTTGCCCGCCGCGTAGCGCAGCTTCTCCATCGTGTACGCGGCCGCCGCGCGGTCGCCCGAGACGACCGCGCCGGTGAGGGCGTAGTCGGACACCGACTCCATCTGGGTCAGCATCTCGTCGTACTGGTCGTCCTCGTAGACGTGCACGGCCAGGAACGGGCCGAAGTACTCGGTGCGGAAGACCTCGTTCTCCGGGTCGGTGCACTCGACGACGGTCGGGCGGACGAAGTAGCCGACCGAGTCGTCGTAGGAGCCGCCCGCGACGATGGTGCAGGTCGGGTCCTGCTTGGCGCGGTCGATGGCGGCCTTGTTCTTGGCGAAGGCACGGTCGTCGATCACGGCGCCGACGAAGTTCGACAGGTCGGTGACGTCACCCATGGTCAGGTAGTCGACCTCGGCCGCGAACTCCTCCTTGAAGCCCGAGTTCCAGATGGAGGCCGGGATGTAGGCGCGGGAGGTGGCGGAGCACTTCTGGCCCTGGTACTCGAAGGCACCGCGGGTCAGGGCGGTCTTCAGCACCGCGCGGTCGGCGCTCGGGTGGGCGACCAGGAAGTCCTTGCCTCCGGTCTCACCGACCAGGCGCGGGTAGGCACGGTACTTCTCGATGTTGTTGCCGACCGTCTTCCACAGGTACTGGAAGGTCTTGGTCGAGCCGGTGAAGTGGATGCCCGCGAGGTCGCGGTGCTCCAGGGCCACCTTGGAGACCTCGATGCCGTCGCCGGTGACGAGGTTGATGACGCCCTTGGGCAGTCCGGCCTCCTCCAGCAACCGCATGAGCAGCACGGCGGCGTGGGTCTGCGTCGGGGACGGCTTCCAGACCACCACGTTGCCCATCAGGGCCGGGGCGGTGGGCAGGTTGGCAGCGATGGCGCTGAAGTTGAACGGCGTGATCGCGTAGACGAAGCCCTCCAGCGGGCGGTGGTCCAGGCGGTTCCACACACCCGGGGAGTTCGCCGGGGGCTGCTCGGCCAGGATCTGGCGGGCGTAGTGGACGTTGAAGCGCCAGAAGTCGACCAGCTCGCAGGGGCTGTCGATCTCCGCCTGCTGGGCGGTCTTGGACTGGCCCAGCATGGTGGAGGCGGCGATGGTCTCGCGCCAGGGGCCGGCCAGCAGTTCGGCCGCGCGCAGGATGATCGCGGCACGGTCGTCGAAGGACATCGCGCGCCAGGCCGGAGCTGCGGCCAGGGCCGCGTCGACGGCGTCCTGGGCGTCCTGCTGGGTGGCGTGCCGGCCGGTGCCGAGGACGGACTTGTGGTTGTGCGGCTGGACCACCTGGAAGGCCTCGCCGCCGCCCATCCGCTGCTCGCCGCCGATGGTCATCGGCAGGTCGATCGGGTTCTCGGCCAGCTCCTTGAGCTTGGCCTCCAGGCGGGCGCGCTCGGGCGAGCCGGGGGCGTAGCCGTGCACCGGCTCGTTGACGGGGGTGGGGACCTGGGTCACAGCGTCCATGAGATCCGTAACTCCTTGATCTTGAGCGGGTGTTCGGGGTCTTGAGCGGGTGCTCGGGCTCAGCCCTTGCTGACCATCGAGCGGAGGAAGAACCGGAGGTTGGCCGGCTTCTCCGCGAGACGGCGCATGAAGTAGCCGTACCAGTCGGTGCCGAAGGCGGTGTAGACGCGCATGCGGTGGCCCTCGGCGGCCAGCCGCAGGTGCTCGTCGCCGCGGATGCCGTACAGCATCTGGAACTCGTACTCGTCCATCTTGCGACCGGCCTGGTGGGCCAGTTCCTGGGCGATCGAGATCAGGCGGGGGTCGTGGGAGCCGACCATCGGGTACCCGTCGCCGTCCATCAGGGTGCGCAGGATGCGCACATACGCCTTGTCGATCTCGTGCTTCTGCTGGTAGGCGACCTCGGCGGGCTCCTTGTAGGCGCCCTTCACCAGCCGCACGCGGCTGCCGGAGGCGGCGAGGCGGCGGGCGTCGGCCTCGGTGCGGAAGAGGTAGGCCTGGATGACGCAGCCGGTCCCCGGGAACTCCTTCCGCAGCTCCTCGTGGATGGCGAACATCGAGTCGAGGGTGGTGTGGTCCTCGGCGTCCAGGGTGACGGTCGTACCGATGGCGGCGGCGGCCTCGACCACCGGCCGTACGTTGGCGAGCGCCAGCTCATGGCCGCCGTCGAGGGCCTGGCCGAACATCGACAGCTTGACGGACATCTCGACCATGGGACCGAGGTCCATGCCCTTGATGTGCTCGATCAGGTCCAGGTAGGCGTCCCGGGCGGCGGAGGCCTGTTCGGGGGTGGTGATGTCCTCTCCGACGACGTCCATGGTCAGCTCCAGCCCCTGGGCGGTGAGCTGCTCGATGACCGGGACGACGTCGCGCACGGTCTCACCGGGGATGAACCGGTCCACCACCCGCTTGGTCACCGGGGCCGCCGAGATCAGGCGTCGCATCCGGTCGCTGCGCGACGCGGCGAGAATCACGGGACCCAGCACGGGGCACCTCCACAGACAAGCACCAGAACAGCCGTCACCCGACGTTTTGGGTGCGGCACGGAGAACCACCGTGAAACTTAAGGATCTCTCCGATCGTCGGCCATCGACAGCTGTCACGCATCCGTGTACTGGATCTCAGACAGATGTATGAAGGCGGCCGGGAATTGGGGGAGAATGCCCGGGTGGCGACGGATTACAAGGGTGACTACCAGGAGCTGGTGGACGAGATCTCGGAGCTTCTCGGCGCCCCGGCGACGCTGGAGAACCGTGACTTCGAGCTGATCGCCTTCGGCACGTACGACAGCGAGGGCGAGCTCGACGCCTCCGCCCTGGACCCGGTGCGCGCCCGCTCGATCCTGACCCGGCGCTCCACGGCGGCGGTCAGGACGTGGTTCGAGGGCTTCGGGATCACCCGGGCGACCGGACCGGTGCGCATCCCGCCCACCCCCGAGGCCGGGGTGTACCGGGGACGGGTCTGCCTCCCGGTACGCCATCGGGGTGTGGTCCTCGGCTATGTCTGGCTGCTGGACGACGACCCCGGGCCGACGGCCGCCCAGCTGACCGCCGCGATGGCGGTCACGGGCCGCCTCGGCGCACTGCTCGCCGACGAGGCGCAGGCCGGGGCGGGTCTTGGCCGGGAGCTGCGTGCGGTGCTCACGGCGGAGCGGGGCTGGCAGCGGGACATGGCGGTGGCCGAGCTGCGGACGGCCCTCGGCCCTCGCGCGCAGGGCCCGCACACACTGATCTGCGTCGCTCCGTGGCCCTCCGCGGACCCGGACGACGCCCCCACGGCCCGTACGGTGCCGCACGCGACGGCCCTGTGTGCGGTGCCGTGGGGGGACACCGCCCAGTGCCTCGCGGCACTGGTCCGGCTCCGCTCGCCGGACACGGTCGCACCGGCCACCGCCGCGGCGGGACGGCTGCTGAGGGAGGCGGAAGGGCTCCGGGCGGCCGCCGGCCCCGAAGCCGCGCCCGCCGCGGGCGTGGGAGCGGTCCGCACCGGTCTGGCCGAGCTGGGTGCGGCCTGGGAGGAAGCCGTGGCGGCGGCGCGCGCCGCGCTGGCCGAGTCCCGGTTCGGACCCGTCGTGGAGTGGGCGCGGATCGGGCCGTATCGGCTGCTGACCGCACTCCCCCCGGACGCCGTCCAGGACCCCGCGGCCGGGCCCCTCCTCTCCCCCGCCCACCAGGAACTGGCCCGCACCGCCGAGGTCTACCTCGACTGCGCGGGCCAGGCGGGGCGGGCGGCGGCCGCGCTGGGCATCCATCGGCAGACCCTGTACTACCGGCTGTCGCGGGTGGAGCAGGTGACGGGGCTGGATCTGGGGGACGGGGAGGACCGGCTGCTGCTGCACATGGTGCTCAAGCGGGCGCGGATGTGACCCACCGCCCGGGTGCGTGCCGGGCTCGGGCTCAGGCGGGCTGCCAGAGCTCGATCCGGTTGCCCTCGGGATCGGTGACCCAGCCGAATCGGCCGACACCGTCCATCTCCTGCGTCTCCTCGGCCACGTCCGCTCCCTTGGCGCGCAGCTGCGCGAGCATCGCGTCCAGGTCGCGGACGCGGAAGTTGAGCATGGTCTGCTGGTCGCGGGAGCCGAAGTACTCGGTCTCCGACTCGAAGGCCGCGAACACCGTCGGCCCGGATTCCTGACGCCACAGGCCGTTGGCGTCGGTGTCCATGCCCAGGCATTCGCGATACCAGGCGCTCATTGCCGCCGGGTCGGCGGCTCGCAGGAAGTACCCACCGATTCCAAGCACATGTTCCATACCGTCATCCTGCCTTGCCGACGGCAAGCACGACCTGTCGTAGCCCCTCGGCGAGGGCGTCCCCGTCCGGGGCCGTCGCCGGATCGAAGGTCCACTGGGCGATGAGCCCGGTCATCAGGGTCAGGTAGAGCTTGCCGAGGGTGTCGGCCGTCTCGTCGGACACCTCCTCCTCCGGCACTCCCATGAGCATCGCCACGAGCCCGCGCCCGCCCTCCCGCTGCGCACGGGCCAGGTGTTCGCGCAGCTCGGGCAGGTCGATGGTCATGACCTCCATGCTCAGCCGCCAGACCGATCCGGGCTCCCGCATGGTGTCCACGATGTTGGACCACACCCATCGGAAGCGCTCCAGCGAACCCGGCGCGCCCTCCGCCCCCTCGCCGGTCCCGTCGAATCCGGCGGACGTGTTCTCCACCAGCGCGACGTACGCCTGCGCCAGCAACGCGTCCTTCGAGCCGTAGTGGTAGCCGATCGAAGCCAGGTTCGTCCCCGACTCCCGGACGATGTCGCGCGCCGTCGTGCGCGCGAAGCCCTTCTCCAGCAGACAGCGCTTGGCGCCTTCGAGCAGATCCTCACGATGACCCATGCGCGCACCCTACCCCGGGGACATACACGCGTCCTAGACGCATGAATTACACAGTCGTCCTAGACAAGCGTTTAAGACGCGCGTACATTCCTCGTCGTGACCAACTCGACGAGCACGACCCCGCCTTCGCCTTCGCCTTCGAACACACCCTCACCCGCCACCTCCCGCGCCGGCCGCCGGGAGTGGACCGCTCTCGGCGTGCTGATGCTTCCGCTGCTGCTGGTCTCGATGGACGTCTCCGTCCTCTACTTCGCCGCCCCGGCGATCAGCGCAGACCTGCGGCCGAGCGGCACCCAGCAGCTCTGGATCTTCGACATCTACGGCTTCGTGCTCGCCGGTCTGCTGATGACGATGGGCTCACTCGGCGACCGCGTGGGCCGACGCAGGCTCCTGCTCACCGGCGCCGCGGCCTTCAGCGCCGCCTCCGTCCTCGCGGCCTACGCCGACAGCGCCGGAACCCTCATCGCGGCCCGCGCGATCCTCGGGGTCGGCGGCGCGACCCTGATGCCGTCGACCATGGCCCTGCTGCGCACGATGTTCACCGACCCCGGCCAGCGGGCGAAGGCGATCGGGCTCTGGTCCGGCGTGATGACCGGAGGGATCGCGCTCGGCTCGGTGATGAGCGGGGTCCTCGTCGAGCAGTTCTGGTGGGGTTCGGTCTTCCTGGTCAACCTGCCGGCCATGGCGCTGCTGCTCGTTCTCGGCCCCGTGCTGCTCCCCGAGTCCAGGAATCCCGACCCCGGCCGGTTCGACTGGATCAGCGTTCCGCTGTCCCTGGCCGCCGTCCTTCCCGTGATCTACGGCCTCAAGGAGATCCCCTCCGAGGGCTGGGACCCGCGCTACGGCGCCTCGATCGCCGTCGGTCTGGTCTTCGCCGTGCTCTTCGTCCACCGCCAGCGCACCGCGGCCTCCCCGCTGGTACCCCTGGCCCTGCTGCGGGGCCGCGGCTTCAGCCCCGCGCTCGTCCTGACCCTGGTCTCCGCGTTCGGGATGATGGGCTCCGCCATCTTCACCACGCAGTACCTCCAGTCCGTCCTCGGCAGGAGCCCGCTTCAGGCCGCCCTGTGGAGCCTGCTCCCCTCCGTGCTGATCGGCGTCGCCGGGCCGGTCACCGGACTGCTCGTGGCCCGGGGGGTGAACCGCGGTCACGTCGTGGCCGCCGGGTTCGGCGTCAGCGCCGCCGGTTACGCGTTGCTCGTCTTCACCGGCACCGACTCGCTCTGGCTGGTGCTGGCCGCCGCAGGTGTCCTCGCCTCCGGGGTGGTCATGGTGATGTCCCAGCTCACCGACCTCGCGATGAGCACCGCCCCGGTCGAGCGGGCAGGCACCGCCTCCTCTCTGCTGGAGACCGGCACCGAGTTCGGCGGCGCCCTCGGAATGGCGGTCCTGGGTTCCGTCGGCACGGCTGTCTACCGGCACGAACTGCCCTCCTCGGCCCCCGACTCCGCCCGGGAGACCCTCGGCGGCGCGCTCGCCACCGCCGCCCGGATGCCCGGCCGTACCGGCGCGGATCTGCTCGCCTCGGCGCGGGAGGCGTTCACCGGCGGGATGCACGCGGCGGCGATCGCCGGGGCCGTCGTACTGGCCGGGGCCGCGGGGCTCGCGGCGGTGACGCTGCGGAAGATCGACGCCGGCCGCGAGTGAGACGGACCGCGCGTGAGATCGCCCTCGCGGACACGGACCGCGCGGACACGGCGGAGCGCCGGGCGGAGCCGGGATTTTCCCCGGCTCCGCCCGGCGCTCTACGCCTGCGGGCGTCGTACTAACAAGCGCTACAAGCGCTGGTCCGGTGTCAGACCAGGTTCACCGACCGGGCGAACGTCGCCCCGATCTCCTCCGCGACCTCGGCCAGGACGGCGGAGCCGACCGTGTCGTCCACGGTCAGTACCGCCAGCGCCTCGCCGCCCGCCACCGCGCGGGCGACCTGCATACCGGCGATGTTGATGCCACCCTCGCCGAGGATGCGGCCCACGGTGCCGACGACGCCCGGACGGTCCTCGTAGCGCAGGACGACCATGTGGTCGGCGAGCGCCAGGTCGACGTCGAACTCCCCGACCGCGACGATCTTCTGCTGGTGCTTCGGGCCGGACAGGGTGCCGGAGACCGAGACCTCCTCGCCACTGCCCAGGGTGCCGCGCACGGTCACCACGTTGCGGTGCTCCGCCGACTCCGAGCTGGTGGTCAGCCGGACCTCCACGCCGCGCTCCTGCGCGAACAGCGGGGCGTTGACATAGGACACCGTCTCGGCGACGACGTCCTCGAAGACGCCCTTGAGCGCGGACAGCTCCAGCACCTTCACATCGTGCTGGGTGATCTCGCCGTACACCTCGACGTCGAGGCGGAGCGCGACCTCGCCCGCCAGCGCGGTGAAGATACGGCCGAGGCGCTCGGCGAGCGGCAGGCCCGGCTTGACGTCCTCGGCGATGACACCGCCCTGGACGTTCACCGCGTCCGGCACCAGCTCACCGGCGAGGGCGAGGCGGACGGACTTGGCGACGGCGATACCCGCCTTCTCCTGGGCCTCGTCGGTGGAGGCGCCGAGATGCGGAGTGCACACGACCTGGTCGAACTGGAACAGCGGGGAGTCCGTGCACGGCTCCTTCGCGTAGACGTCCAGCCCGGCGCCCGCGACGCGGCCCTCCTTGAGCGCCGAGTACAGCGCCTGCTCGTCCACGATCCCGCCGCGTGCCGCGTTGACGATGCGCACGCTCGGCTTGACCTTGTGCAGCGCCTCCTCACCGATGAGACCCAGCGTCTCGGGGGTCTTCGGCAGGTGCACGGTGATGAAGTCGGCGACCTCGAGGAGCTCGTCCAGCGACAGCACCTTGACGCCCATCTGGGCGGCGCGCGCGGGCTGCACATAGGGGTCGTAGGCGACGACGCGCATACCGAACGCGGACATGCGCTGGGCCACCAGCGCGCCGATGCGGCCGAGGCCCACGACGCCCAGCGTCTTCTCGGCCAGCTCGACGCCCGTGTACTTGCTGCGCTTCCACTCGCCGACCTTCAGCGCGGCGTTGGCCTGCGGGATGTTGCGGGCGGTGGCGAGGAGGAGACCGCAGGCCAGCTCGGCGGCGGTCACGATGTTCGAGGTGGGGGCGTTGACGACCATCACACCGGCCTTGGTGGCGGCGGAGACGTCCACGTTGTCCAGGCCGACGCCGGCTCGCGCGACGACCTTGAGCTTCTTGGCGGCGGCGATGGCCTCGGCGTCGACCTTGGTGGCGGAACGGATCAGGATGGCATCGACGTCGGCGATGGCGGGGAGCAGTTCGGCCCGGTCGCCGCCGTTGCACTGGCGGATCTCGAAGTCGGGGCCGAGCGCGTCCACGGTCGCGGGCGACAGCTCTTCAGCGATGAGTACGACAGGTTTCGAGCTCACGTGAGTCCTCACAAGTCCTTGGCGTGCGGACGGCCGTCCCGACGGCCGCAAGCGGAGGAGGGGCTAGCCGCGGAAGACGCACGACGCTGTGGGCCTGACGCGTTGTGAAACAGAAGTGTAGTGGCGGGAGGCCGATCGCCTCGCGTCTCCACGGGTGGATCCGGAAGGATCACCCGTCCGTGGCCGGGGCTGCGTGCCCCGGCCACGGACCGGAAGGCTCACGCCTCTTCGTTCACCCAGCTCATCAGCTTGCGCAGCTGCTTGCCGGTGGTCTCCAGGAGGTGCTCGGAGTCCTGCTTCTTGTACTCGTCGTACTTCTTCAGACCGCCGTGGTACTCGTCCATCCAGTTCTGCGCGAAGGTGCCGTCCTGGATCTCCGCGAGGACCTGCTTCATCTCGGCCTTGGTGGCGTCCGTGATGATGCGCGGGCCGGTGACGTAGTCGCCCCACTCGGCGGTCTCGGAGACGGACCAGCGCATCTTCTCCAGGCCGCCCTCGTACATCAGGTCGACGATGAGCTTCAGCTCGTGCAGGCACTCGAAGTAGGCGATCTCCGGCTGGTAGCCCGCCTCGACCAGGGTCTCGAAACCGGCCTTGACCAGTGCGGAGGTGCCGCCGCACAGCACCGCCTGCTCACCGAACAGGTCGGTCTCGGTCTCCTCGGTGAACGTCGTCTTGATGACGCCCGCGCGGGTGCCGCCGATCGCCTTGGCGTACGACAGGGCCAGCTCGAAGGCGTTGCCGGTGGCGTCCTGCTCGACGGCGGCGATCGCGGGGACGCCGCGGCCCTCCTCGTACTGGCGGCGGACCAGGTGGCCCGGGCCCTTCGGGGCGACCAGGGCGACGTCGACGCCGGCCGGGGGCTTGATGAAGCCGAAGCGGATGTTGAAGCCGTGGGCGAAGAACAGCGCGTCGCCGTCCTTCAGGTTCGGCGCGATGGACGCCTCGTACACCTGGGCCTGGATCGGGTCCGGGATGAGGATCATGATGACGTCGGCCTCGGCGGCGGCCTCGGCGGGGCTCACCACGCGCAGGCCCTGCTCCTCGGCCTTGGCCTTGGACTTGGAGCCCTCGTGCAGACCGACGCGGACGTCGACACCCGAGTCGCGCAGCGACAGGGCGTGGGCGTGGCCCTGGCTGCCGTATCCGATGACCGCGACCTTGCGGCCCTGAATGATGGACAGGTCGGCGTCGGCGTCGTAGAACAGCTCGGCCACTTTGGGTTCTCTCCTTGGTGTGCAGATGTTGCTCCCACCGTATGACGGCGGGCGGGAGGGTGGTTCGGGGGTCTCGGCATACGGGCGGCTGCGGGCGGCGGTGCGACGGACGCCCGCACCAGCCCTACGCGGATCGGTCGAGTGCGCGCAGCGAGCGGTCGGTGATGGAGCGGGCGCCCCGGCCGATCGCGATGGTGCCGGACTGGACCAGTTCCTTGATGCCGTACGGCTCCAGCATCTTGAGCATCGCGGTGAGCTTGTCGCCGCTGCCGGTGGCCTCGATGGTGACGGCCTCCGGGGAGACGTCCACGGTCTTGGCGCGGAACAGCTGGACGATCTCCACGATCTGGGAGCGCGTCTCGTTGTCGGCGCGCACCTTCACCAGAACGAGTTCACGCTGAACGGCGTGCGCGGGCTCCAGCTCGACGATCTTGAGCACGTTGACGAGCTTGTTGAGCTGCTTGGTCACCTGCTCCAGCGGCAGATCCTCGACGTTCACCACGATGGTGATGCGGGAGATGTCGGGGTGCTCGGTGACACCGACCGCGAGCGAGTCGATGTTGAAGCCGCGGCGGGAGAACAGGGCGGCGATCCGGGCGAGGATGCCCGGTGTGTTCTCCACCAGGACGGAGAGCGTGTGCTTGGACATGGGTCAGTGGTCTCTCTCGCTCGGTCGTCTTCTCAGTCGTCTTCGTTGTCGCCGAAGTCGGGGCGGACGTCCCGGGCGGCCATGATCTCGTCGTTGGAGGTGCCGGCGGCGACCATCGGCCACACCATCGCGTCCTCGTGGACGATGAAGTCGATGACGACCGGACGGTCGTTGATGGAGTTCGCCTCCGCGATGACCTTGTCGAGGTCGTCGGGGCTCTCGCAGCGCAGGCCCACGCAGCCCATCGCCTCGGACAGCTTCACGAAGTCCGGCACGCGGGTGCCCCTGGCCTCCGGGTTGACGTCCTCGGGGCCGGAGTGCAGCACGGTGTTGGAGTAGCGCTGGTTGTAGAAGAGGGTCTGCCACTGGCGGACCATCCCGAGAGCGCCGTTGTTGATGATGGCGACCTTGATCGGGATGTTGTTGAGGGCGCAGGTGGTGAGTTCCTGGTTGGTCATCTGGAAGCAGCCGTCGCCGTCGACCGCCCAGACGGTGCGGTCCGGAGCGCCGGCCTTGGCGCCCATCGCGGCCGGGACCGCGTAGCCCATCGTCCCGGCGCCACCGGAGTTGAGCCAGGTGGCGGGCTTCTCGTACTGGATGAAGTGGGCGGCCCACATCTGGTGCTGGCCGACGCCCGCGGCGAAGATCGTGCCCTCGGGGGCGAGCTGTCCGACGCGCTCGATGACCTGCTGCGGGGAGAGCGAGCCGTCGGCGGGCTGGTCGTAGCCGAGCGGATAGGTCTCGCGCCAGCGGTTGAGGTCGTTCCACCATGCGGTGTAGTCGCCCGAGTGGCCCTCGCTGTGCTCCTTCTGCACGGCCTGGATCAGGTCGGCGATGACCTCGCGGGCATCGCCGACGATCGGCACGTCGGCCTCGCGGTTCTTGCCGATCTCGGCCGGGTCGATGTCGGCGTGGACGATCTTGGCGTAGGGAGCGAAGCTGTCCAGCTTGCCGGTGACACGGTCGTCGAAGCGGGCTCCGAGGGCGACGATCAGGTCGGCCTTCTGCAGCGCGGTGACGGCGGTGACCGCACCGTGCATGCCCGGCATCCCCACGTGCAGCGGGTGGCTGTCGGGGAATGCGCCGAGCGCCATCAGGGTGGTGGTGACGGGCGCTCCGGTGAGTTCTGCGAGGACCTTCAGTTCGGCGGTGGCACCGGCCTTGATCACACCGCCGCCGACGTAGAGGACGGGCCTGCGGGCCGAGGTGATCAGCTTGGCGGCCTCGCGGATCTGCTTGGCGTGCGGCTTGGTGACCGGGCGGTAGCCGGGCAGGTCCATGACGGGCGGCCAGGAGAAGGTGGTACGCGCCTGAAGCGCGTCCTTCGCGATGTCGACCAGGACCGGACCGGGGCGGCCGGTGGAGGCGATGTGGAAGGCCTGCGCGATCACCCGGGGGATGTCCTCGGCCTTGGTGACCAGGAAGTTGTGCTTGGTGACGGGCATCGTGATGCCGACGATGTCCGCCTCCTGGAAGGCGTCCGTGCCGATCGCGCGGGACGCGACCTGCCCGGTGATCGCCACGAGCGGCACCGAGTCCATGTGCGCGTCCGCGATCGGCGTGACCAGGTTGGTGGCGCCGGGCCCGGAGGTGGCCATGCAGACGCCGACCTTGCCGGTGGCCTGCGCGTAGCCCGTGGCCGCGTGGCCGGCGCCCTGCTCGTGGCGGACCAGCACATGGCGGACCCGGGTGGAGTCCATCAGCGGGTCGTAGGCGGGCAGGATCGCGCCGCCGGGAATGCCGAATACCGTGTCCGCGCCGACTTCCTCAAGCGAACGGATGAGGGACTGCGCGCCCGTGATGTGCTCGACGGGCGGGTGCTGTCCTCCGGAACGGGGCCGCGGCTGCGGATGGTGGGCCCCGGTGGCCTGCTCGGTCATCGGCATTCTCTTCTCGATGCTGAGGGTTTTGCTGAGGGTTTCGCTGCGGGTTTCGCTGCGGGTCTTGCTGTTGGGGCGTGCTGGGCAACAAAAAACCCCTCGTGCCAGAAGGCAAGCGAGGGGAGCGCGCCGGTGAGGTCGCTGGGGATTCCGGATCGTCCTCCGGTGGGTCCCAGCTCAGCCGACGCGCTGTCCAAGTACGAGAATTCGGGTGCGCATGGGACTGACCCTCCCCCCGACGCGCACCACGTGTCAAGTGGGTGGGACGGGCGTCTCACTATGTGGGCGAAGGGCACTTCCGCCTCCGAAGACAGCGGGCACACCACTTGTGTACACCCCCGCGCCCCCGCCCGCGAACGCCGGCTCGACCGGAACGCGCGGAACCGGATACTGACCGGTTCCGAGCGCCCGCCGCAGTCGGCACTCGTCCAGCGGCCCGGCGAAGGCCATGCCCTGCCCGTGGGTGCAGCCCATCGAGCGCAGCGCGAGGACCTGCTCCGGCCCGTCCACACCGTCGGCCACGGACTGCATGCCGAGGTCGGCGGCGATACGCAGCAGCCCGTTGGTGATCTTGTGCAGCCGCGCGGACTCCACCACGCCCTCGACCAGACCGCGGTCGAGTTTGAGTACGTCGACGGGGAGGCGACGGAGCGCGGTGATCGCCGCGCAGCCGCTGCCGAAGCCGTCCAGCGCGATCCGGACGCCCAGCCGTCTGAGGGCGCCGAGGCGCCGCTCCAGCTCGTCCAGGCAGTCCCGGGGGTCGGCGCCCGCCAGCTCGACCAGCAGGGCGCCGGAGGGCAGCCCGTGCCGGTTGAGCAGGGCCTCCACCGAGCCGAGCGGCAGTGAGCGGTCGAGCAGCCGATGGGCGCTCATCCGGACGACCACGGGCACGGCGAGCCCGTTCGACGAGCGTTCGGCCGCCTGCTCCACCGCCTCCTCCAGGATCCAGCGGTCGAGTTCCGAGGTCTTGTCGCTTCCCTCGGCGACCCGCAGGAACTCGGCCGGGGTGAACAGCACCCCTTGCGAGGAGCGCCAGCGCGCCTGTGCGCCGACGGCCGTGATCCGGCCGTCCGCCAGGCTGACCACCGGCTGGTGCAGCAGGGTGAACTCGCCGTCGTGCAGCGCGGCGCGCAGCCGGGTGGCCAGCTCCGCCTTGCGGACGACGTCCTGCTGCATCTGCGGTCTGTACAGCTCGACCCGGCCCTTTCCGGCCGCCTTGGCCCGGTACATGGCGAGGTCGGCGTTGCGCAGCAACTCACCCGCGCCGAGGCCTGGTTCGGCAAAGGCGACGCCGATCGAGGCGTTGACACGGACATCGTTGCCGTCGATGAGGTACGGCTGCGAGAGGGTCAGCCTGAGGCGGTCGGCGAGCTCCAGGATGTGCCGCTCCCGGGCGCTGCGGTCACGGGCGCCGTCCCCGACGATCAGGGCCGCGAACTCGTCGCCGCCCAGCCGGGAGGCGGTGTCCCCGTGCCGTACCGCGTCGTGGAGTCTGCGGGCGGCCTGGACCAGCAGTTCGTCCCCGGCCTGGTGCCCGATGGTGTCGTTGACCGCCTTGAAGCCGTCCAGGTCGATGAAGAGGACGGCCGTGCCGCGCAGATGGGCGCCGCGGTCGGAGGCCCGGCGGCCGGACAGCGCCTGTTGCACACGCCGGGTGAACAGCGCGCGGTTGGGCAGGTCGGTGAGCGGGTCGTGCTCGGCGTTGTGCTGGAGCTGCGCCTGGAGGCGCACCCGTTCGGTGACGTCACGGCTGTTGAAGATCAGGCCGCCGTGGTGGCGGTTGACGGTGGACTCGACGTTGAGCCAGCCGCCGTTGCCGGACCGGAAGCGGCACTCGATGCGGGTGGTGGGTTCCTCCAGGGGGTTGGCGGCGATGAAGCGGCGCACCTCGTGCACCACACAGCCGAGGTCCTCCGGATGGATGAGACCGGCCAGTTCCGTGCCGACCAGCTCCTCGGCGGACCGGCCGTACACCCCGGCGGCGGCCGGGGAGACGTAGCGGAGGAAGCCATTGGGGGCGGCGATCATGATGACGTCGCTGGAGCCCTGGACCAGGGAGCGGAAGTGGTTCTCCTTCTGCGCCAGTTCCTGGGTGAGGGTGATGTTGTCGAGCAGCATGATGCCCTGACGCACGACGAGCGCGAGCACGACGGCGCCCGCGGTGAGCAGCACCACGTGGTCGGGGCTGCGGCCGCTGAGGACGTTGTAGAGGATGCCCAGCGTGCACACGGCCGCGGCCAGGTACGGGGTGAGCGCGGCCAGCGAGCCGGTGAGCGGACGGCCCGCCGGAAGACCGACGTGGTGGTCGCCGCCCGGCGTCTGCCCGGGTGCCTTCCGGCCGGGGCCGGGGCCGGAGGTGCGCTGCCCCGGGACGTGCTCGTGGACCGCGCGGGTGTGCCCGTCGCCGCCCTGGCGGTCACCCTGCCGGTCGCCCTCGGGCCGGTCGTGGCGCCGGGTCGGGGCCCAGGGCGCGTACGCCAGCAGCAGCGACCCGGCGAACCAGCCCGCGTCGAGCAACTGGCCGGAGCGGTAACTGCTGTGCAGCAGCGGCGAGGTGAACAGGGCGTCGCACATGACGGTCAGGGCCAGCGCCCCGATCGCCGTGTTCACCGCTGTGCGATTGCCCGGCGAGCGCCTGAAGTGCAGCGCGAGCACCATGCTGACCAGCGCGATGTCGAGGAGCGGGTACGCCAGTGACAGCGCGGTGTGCGCCACGCTCGGCCCGTCGAACTTGGCCGCCTGGGCGAGCGCGAGGCTCCAGGACAGGGTGAGCAGTGAGCCACCGATCAGCCAGGCGTCCAGCGTCAGACAGATCCACCCGGCCTTGGACACCGGCCGTTTGGCCAGCACCAGCAGTCCGACGATGGCGGGCGGCGCGAAGCACAGGAAGAACAGGTCGGCGTAGCTGGGGCTGGGCACGGGCTTCTGGAGGACGACCTCGTACCACCCCCAGACCGCGTTGCCGAGGGCGGCCATCGCCGAGGAGAGGGCGAACAGCAGCCAGGCGGGCCGGAAACGGACGTGGGGGCTCCGGGCGAAGAGGAAGCACGAGACCGCGGCGGTGCCCGCGGCCGCGGTCAGCCCGAAGTCCCCCATGAACAGGGCCAGTACGGCCGAGCCCCAGCCGAGCGCGGAACCGACGGCGTATGCCGCGCAGAGCAGGGCCAGGACGAGCTGCTGAGCCAGGCCGGACCCGCCGCCGAGGGCCGGCGGACGGGGCAGCTGGGTTCCCGACGGAGGCTGCGCCCGCAGCCCTCCGTCGAGGGTGGTGGTCACAGTCGACGGGGAACTCACCGGGGCCTCCCGGTGCGCTCCGCCCCCGGGTCCCGTGGGTCCCGGTGCGCCTCCTGGTGCGCGGGGTGCGTGTGCCTCCTGCGTGCACTGTGCCTGCGGTGGTGGGTGGTGTGGTGGCCGCGTCCAAGCGCGGCTGTGCGCCAGGGTCGTCGCCGGCGGCTCCGCCGCGTCGGATCGTTCGTCCATAGGCCGTGCATCGCCCGTCGCCCCCCTCACAGTCTGAAATGTCCATCCCCGGCGCCGAACGGTGCGCGGCGCAGCCCCTGTCGGGACGATACACCAGTCTCGTCACTCAGGGACATAGCTTCTCTACGGACAGTGACGACCAGCGGTTATGCGGGCGCAGACCGCGTCCGGAAGGTCGCGGAGGGTACCGGAAGCCGGTGTTACGTGCCCGTTGCGCCCGTCCTCACCCGTTCGGTGACCCCGTCGTGAGGATCACGTTGCGCAGGGGCTCCCGGTTCACGAACCGGTGCAACTGGTCCACCAGCAGACGTTTGGCGCGCGGCAGAAAAGCCGAGGTGGGGCCGCCCACGTGCGGGCTGATCAGCAGACCGGGCGCCTGCCACAACGGGTGTCCCGCGGGCAGCGGTTCGGGGTCGGTGACGTCCAGGGCCGCGCTGATCCGCCCGCTCTCCAGCTCCGTGAGCAGCGCGTTCGTGTCGACGACGGGCCCCCGGGAGACGTTGACGAGCAGCGCTCCGTCCTTCATCAGGGTGAGGAAGTCGGCGTTGACGAGGCCTCGGGTGCTGTCGAGCAGCGGGGTGGAGAGGATGACGACGTCGGCCTGCGGAAGCAGGGCGGGCAGTTCGGTGAGCGGGTGCACCGGTCCGCGCTCCGTGGTGCGGGCAGAGCGCGCGACGCGCACCACCCGCGCGACCTCGAAGGGCACGAGCCGGTCCTCGATGGCGGCGCCGATGGCCCCGTAGCCGACGATGAGGACGCTGCGGTCGGCGAGCGCCGGACGGAATTCACTCGCCCAGGCCCCCCGCTCCTGCGCCCGCACGAAGTTCGGAATTCCGCGCAGTGAGGCGAGGGTCAGGGTGAGCGCCAGTTCGGCTGTGCTCGCCTCGTGCACCCCGCGCGCGTTGCACAGCCGTACCCCGGGCGGGAACAAGGACATCCGCTCGCTGATGTCGTCGACCCCGGCCGTGAGGGTCTGCACGACGCGGACGTTGCGCATCCGCTCCAGCGGGCGGACCAGGACGGGCTGACGCTTCATGTACGGCACCACATACAGGGCGCAGTCCGCGGGATCGCCGGGGAACTCCTGGTCACCGTCCTCGCCCCCGTCCCAGAACAGGTAGCGGAGCCCTTCGGGAAGCCCCTCGATCTCCTTCGGTGGAATGGGAAGCCACACGTCAGCAGTCATGTCAGGAGGCTATGTCAGGCGGGTGCCCGAGCCCGGGTTAGGTTGGGGTGGCAGGAGAGGGAGGTTCACAAGCAGGTGGAGCGCAGGACGATCGGCGCGGGGGCGCTCGCGGTCGGGGCCGTCGGACTCGGCTGCATGCCGATGAGCTGGGCGTACACGAGGTCGCGGCAGCGGGGTGACGAGTCGCTCAGGGCCGTGCACCGGGCGCTGGACCTGGGCTCGACCCTCCTGGACACGGCGGACATGTACGGGCCGTTCACCAATGAGCTGCTGCTCGGCCGGGTGCTGAGGGAGCGGCGCGTGGACGCCTTCGTGTCGACCAAGGTCGGCCTGCTGGTGGGCGAGCAGCACATCGTGGCGAACGGCCGTCCGGGATACGTGAGACGCGCCTGCGACGCCTCGCTCAGACGGCTCCAGACCGATGTGATCGACCTCTACCAGCTGCACCGGGCCGACCCGGAGGTGCCGGTCGAGGAGACCTGGGGCGCCATGGCGGATCTGGTGCGGGCCGGGAAGGTACGGGCACTGGGGCTGTGCGCGATGGGCGTGCGGGGCGGGCGGCGGGCGGGCAGCCGGCTGTACGACGGCACGCTGCGTCAGCTCCGGCGGGTGCAGCAGGTGTTCCCGGTGAGCGCGGTGCAGGCCGAGCTGTCGGTGTGGTCGCGGGAGGCCCTGGACGAGTTGCTGCCGTGGTGCGAGGCGCGGGGGATCGGCTTCCTGGCGGCGATGCCGCTGGGCAACGGGTTCCTGACCGGGACTCTGACCCCCGGTGAGGGTTTCGAGCCGGACGACGTACGCGCCCGGCACCCCCGCTTCACGGCCGAGATGATGGCCGCCAACCAGGCCGCCGTGGCCGGACTGCGGCGGGTGGCCGGCCGGCACGGCCCGGAGGTCACGCCCGCCCAGGTGGCCCTGGCCTGGGTGCTGGCGCGGGGCCGACACGTGGTCGCGGTGCCCGGCACCAAGCAGGAGCGCTGGGCGGCGGAGAACGCGGCTGCCGCGGGCCTGTGCCTGACCACGGAGGATCTGGCGGAGCTGTCCCTGGTGCCGCCCGCACGGGGCTCGTGGGACTGATCCCGGGAATGATCCCGGGAAATCGGGAACCCGGGCGGGACGAGCGGTGTATGAGAGAGAGAAGCCGACGGCATCGCCGCGTCGAAGGGAACTCGATCGTGCCATTCGTACAACGCCGAGCCGTGCCCGCCGCACTGGCCGCGGCCGCGCTCCTGCTGACGGCGGGCTGTTCCTCGGGCGACGGAGGGCCGCCGTTCCCGGGCGTGGGTACGACCACGGCGTCGAAGGGGAAGTCCTCCACCGCCGATCCGTCCGCGGGCGCGACCGAGCGGGTCCCGCCCGCCAAGGGGTCGGTCAAGGTGCTGCGCACGGTCGCCGAAGGTCTCAAGACCCCGTGGGGCCTGGCTCCCCTGCCGGACGGCGGCCTGCTGGTCTCCTCGCGCGACGAGGGCACGATCACCCGGGTGGATGAGAAGACCGGCCGCACGACCGAACTGGGCAGGGTCTCCGGGGTGTCCGCGGCGGGCGAGGGCGGCCTGCTGGGCCTCGCCGTCTCCCCCGACTTCGCCTCGGACCACATGATCTACGCCTACTTCACCTCCGCCTCGGACAACCGGATCGTGCGCGTGCTGTACGACGAGCACAGGCCCGCCGGTGATCAACTGGGCGCCCCCGACACGGTTTTCAAGGGCATCCCGAAGGGCTTCATCCACAACGGCGGCCGGATCGCGTTCGGTCCCGACGGCATGCTCTACGCGGGCACCGGCGAAAGCGGTCAGCGGGGCCTGGCGCAGGACAGGAAGTCCCTGGGCGGGAAGATCCTGCGGATGACCCCGGAGGGCGAGCCCGCGCCGGGCAACCCCTTCCCCGGCTCCCCGGTCTACAGCTACGGCCACCGCAATGTGCAGGGCCTCGCCTGGGACGACCGGCAGCGGCTGTTCGCCTCGGAGTTCGGCCAGGACACCTGGGACGAGCTGAACGCGATCAAGCCGGGCGGCGACTACGGCTGGCCGACGGCGGAGGGCAGGTCGGCCGACCCGGCCTATCAGAACCCGATCGCCCAGTGGCACACCGACGACGCCTCCCCCAGCGGCATCGCCCAGACCGACGGGGTGGTCTGGATGGCGGGCCTGAAGGGTCGGCGCCTGTGGCGCGTCCCGCTGAAGGGCACGACGGCCTCGGCGGCCCCGCAGGCCTTCCTGACCGACGAGTACGGCAGGCTGCGCACGGTCGTCGCGGCGGACCCCCACAAGCTGTGGCTGGTCACCAGCAACACGGACGGCAGGGGCACCCCGAAGAAGGGTGACGACCGGATCCTGGAGCTGGAGGTGCGCTGAGCCCGGACACACCTAAGGGGTCCCAGGTCCTGCGTAGGTACTTACGCAGGACCTGAGACCCCTGGTGATCGGTGGTGGTGAGGTCAGCCGGCGGAGGGCAGTCCCAGCAGAACGTCGGAGTACTTGAGCAGGGCCAGCAGCAGTCCGACGACACCGAGCGATACGCCCGCCCAGGCGACCGACTTGATCCAGGGGGCCTGCGGCCCGCCGGGGGTGCCGAACGCGGGACGGGCCAGGACGGCGACGCCGGTGAGCAGCGCGACCAGGGCGAACAGCCCCGCCCACAGCGCGGTGGTGTGCCAGGCGTCGCCGTAAACCGCCTTGATCTGTGTGGCGACACCCGCGTTGGACGCGGTGTGGAGCTGGCCGTCGAGGGTCGTGCGGGCGGCGGCCACGGTGCCGATCCAGCCTCCGCTGAGCGATACGAGGCCCAGCGCGGCGGAGACGACGGCGGCGGCTCCCTGTCCGACCCCGGAGGGGCCCTGGTCGACGCCGGAGGGGCCCTGCTTCTCCGATTCCGCGGCGGCCTCTTCCCCTGCGGCGGCCTCGGTGGCGTTCTTCGTGGTCTCTTCGGCCGGGTTGGTCTCGTCGGTCTGTGCCTCGGTGCCGGGAGCGGCACCGTCAACAGTCTTCGTTCCCATGTCTGGCACCGTACGGACGCTGTCTGAGAGGTCCCTTAATGATCGTCGCGGTGCCCACGTGCCGTACGCCACTCCGGCGCCAGCACCGACCAGACCTCCATGTCGTGCCGTACTCCCCGGTGGAGGTGGGTCTCGCGCATGACCGCGTCCCGGGTCATGCCCAGCCGCCGGGCGGTGTTGACGCTCGGTACGTTGCCGGACGCCGCGTGCCACTCCACCCGGTGGATGCCGCGCACTTCGACCGCCCAGTCGATGAGCACGGTGATGGCCCGGGTGATCAGTCCCCGCCCGGTCGCGGCGGGTTCCAGCCAGCAGCCGACCTCGCAGGTGCCGTTCACGGCGTCGAACGTGCAGAACAGCACTCCGCCGACCAGCTTGCCGTCCAGCCAGATGCCGTGCAGGCCTCCGTTGTCGGCGGTGCGCTTGTCGGCGTGCCCGGTGAGCAGGGCACGGGCGGACTCGACGTCGGTGGCCTGCGAACCGAAGGTGATGTACCGGCCGATGTGCTCCCGCCCCCGGTCGAGGTGGGCGAGGAACTCCTCCGCGTGCCAGGACTCCAGCGGGCGCAGTTCCGCGCCGTCGTCGCCCAGGGATATCGCGTACATCGTGCCGTTCTCCTTCGGATGTTCAGTCGAACTGGTCTCCCAGCGCCATGACCATCGTGCCGACGATCAGCAGCCACAGGGCCCGGCGCGTACGGCCCCCGTGGCCGAGGACCGCGCCGCACGCGCACACCGCCGCGCCGAACCCGTAGGCGGCCGGGACCAGGGCGGGTGCGGAGCCGGTCAGGCGCATCAGGGACGCCGCGAGTCCCGCGAGAAACAGCAGGGCTCCGGCACCGGACGCGGTCCAGCGGGCCCGGCGCGCGTCCTCGGCCCCGTCTCCGTCGCCTTCGTGGTCGGCTTCATCCACGCCGTCCACGTCGGCCGCGTCGGCCGCGTCGGCCGCGTCGTGCACGTCGTCGTCCACGTCGCTCACCTCGTCCGTGTCCGGCCGGGTGTCGTAATCGGTGCGTCCGCTCATGGCGGGCGAGCGTAGTACCTGTGCCTCCGAGCGCATACCTTCGGGTACGCGCGCGCCGGGCGGCACGTTCACCGGGCCGACGCGGTGCCGAGGGGGTGCGCCGGTGCCGGCGCACCCCCTCGGGCCGGAGTCAGCCCTCGCTGACGCCCAGCCTCGCCAGGATCAGCTCCTTGACGCGGGCCGCGTCGGCCTGGCCGCGCGTGGCCTTCATGACCGCGCCCACCAGGGCGCCGGCCGCGGCCACCTTGCCGCCGCGGATCTTGTCGGCGATTCCCGGGTTGCCGGCGATGGCCTCGTCCACGGCGGTACCGAGCGCCGAGTCGTCCGACACGACCTTCAGACCGCGCTTCTCGACGACCTCGTCCGGGGTGCCCTCGCCCGCGAGGACGCCCTCGATGACCTGGCGGGCCAGCTTGTCGTTCAGGTCACCGGAGTTCACCAGCTCGGTGACCCGGGCGACCTGCTGCGGTGTGATGGCCAGCTCGTCCAGCGACGTGCCCGACTCGTTGGCGCTGCGTGCCAGCTCGCCCATCCACCACTTGCGGGCGGAGGCCGCGTCGGCGCCGGCGTCGATCGTGGCGACGATCGGGTCCAGCGCACCGGCGTTGAGGATCGACTGCATGTCGGTGGCCGAGATGCCCCACTCCGCGAGCAGGCGGGTGCGGCGGGCCAGCGGCATCTCCGGCAGCGCGGCGCGGATCTCCTCGACCCACTCGCGGGCGGGCGCCACCGGGACGAGGTCGGGCTCCGGGAAGTACCGGTAGTCCTCGGCCTCCTCCTTCACCCGGCCCGAGGTCGTCGACCCGGTGTCCTCGTGGAAGTGACGGGTCTCCTGGATGATCGTGCCGCCCGACGAGAGCACCGCGGCGTGCCGCATGACCTCGAAGCGGGCCGCACGCTCCACCGAGCGCAGCGAGTTGACGTTCTTCGTCTCGGAGCGCGTGCCGAACTTCTCGGCGCCCTTGGGCATCAGCGACAGGTTCACGTCGCAGCGCATCTGGCCCATCTCCATGCGGGCCTCGGAGACGCCGAGCGCCCGGATGAGCTCGCGCAGCTCACGGACGTAGGCGCGGGCGACCTCGGGAGCGCGCTCGCCGGCGCCGGTGATCGGCTTGGTGACGATCTCGATGAGCGGGATGCCGGCGCGGTTGTAGTCCAGCAGGGAGTGGGACGCGCCGTGGATACGGCCGGTGGCGCCGCCGACGTGCGTCGACTTGCCGGTGTCCTCCTCCATGTGGGCGCGCTCGATGTCCACGCGGAAGGTCTCGCCGTCCTCCAGCTGTACGTCGAGGTAGCCGTTGAAGGCGATCGGCTCGTCGTACTGGGAGGTCTGGAAGTTCTTCGGCATGTCCGGATAGAAGTAGTTCTTCCGGGCGAAGCGGCACCACTCGGCGATCTCGCAGTTCAGCGCGAGGCCGATCTTGACGGCGGACTCGACGCCGGTCGCGTTGACGACCGGGAGCGCGCCGGGCATGCCGAGGCAGACCGGGCAGGTCTGCGAGTTGGGCTCGGCGCCCAGCTCGGTGGAGCACCCGCAGAACATCTTGGTCTTGGTGCCGAGTTCGACATGGACCTCAAGGCCCATGACGGGGTCGTACGACGCCAGCGCGTCCTCGTACGACACCAGGTCGGTCGTGGTGGTCACGGTGAAAGTTCCCTCTCAGCCCAGCAGGACGTCGTCGTCGCCGAGCCGCTTGAGCTCGCGGTAGAGGATGGCGAGGCCGGTGACGATCGCGGCGGCGGACACGGCGGCGTCGATCAGCCGCAGGGTGTCGTGCTCGGTGCGTGCCTTCTTCATCTGCTTGGCCACACCGAACGCGCCGAACGCGGTCCCGGCCATCGACAGGTACGTGCCGGACTTCGTCTTCTTGAAGCCCTTGGCCTTCGACAGTGTGTTGCTCACAGCGACGGAGCCTCCTCCAGCAGCGGGTGTCCCCACTTTTCCACGAAGGCGGCCTCGACGGCGGCACCCACCTTGTACAGACGGTCGTCCTGCATCGCCGGGGCGATGATCTGGAGGCCGACCGGCAGGTTGTCCTCCGGGGCGAGACCGCAGGGCAGGGACATGGCCGCGTTGCCCGCCAGGTTGGTCGGGATGGTGCACAGGTCGGCGAGGTACATCGCCATCGGGTCGTCCGCGCGCTCGCCGATCGCGAAGGCGGTGGTCGGGGTCGTCGGGGAGACGATCACGTCGACCTGCTCGAAGGCCTTCTCGAAGTCACGCGTGATGAGCGTGCGGACCTTCTGCGCGGAGCCGTAGTACGCGTCGTAGTAGCCGCTCGACAGGGCGTACGTGCCGAGCATGACGCGGCGCTTGACCTCGGCGCCGAAGCCCGCCTCACGGGTGAGGGAGGTGACCTCCTCGGCCGAGTGGGTGCCGTCGTCGCCGGTCCGCAGGCCGTAGCGCAGGCCGTCGAAGCGGGCGAGGTTGGACGAGCACTCGGACGGCGCGATCAGGTAGTACGCCGACAGCGCGAGGTCGAAGGACGGGCAGTCCAGCTCGACGATCTCGGCGCCCAGCTCCTTGAGCAGCTCGACCGACTCGTCGAACCGCTGGATGACGCCGGCCTGGTAGCCCTCGCCGCGGAACTGCTTGACGACGCCGACGCGCATACCGGCGACGCTGCCGTTGCGGGCGGCCTCCACGACCGGCGGGACGGGCGCGTCGATGGACGTGGAGTCCATCGGGTCGTGTCCGGCGATCACCTCGTGCAGCAAGGCCGCGTCCAGGACCGTACGGGCACAGGGGCCGCCCTGGTCGAGGGAGGAGGAGAACGCCACCATGCCGTAGCGGGAGACCGCGCCGTACGTCGGCTTCACGCCGACCGTGCCGGTGACGGAGGCCGGCTGGCGGATGGAGCCGCCCGTGTCGGTGCCGATGGCGAGCGGCGCCTGGAAGGAGGCGAGCGCTGCGGAGGAGCCGCCGCCGGAGCCGCCGGGGATCCTGGTGAGGTCCCAGGGGTTGCCGGTCGGCCCGTAGGCGCTGTTCTCGGTGGAGGACCCCATGGCGAACTCGTCCATGTTGGTCTTGCCGAGGATGACGACGTCGGCGGCCTTCAGCCGCTTGGTGAGCGTCGCGTCGTACGGCGGGATCCAGCCTTCGAGCATCTTCGAGCCGACGGTGGTCGGGATGCCCTCGGTGGTGAAGATGTCCTTCAGCGCGAGCGGGACGCCGGCCAGCGGGCCGAGCTTCTCGCCACGGGCGCGCTTCTCGTCCACGGCGCGTGCCTGGGCGAGGGCGCCCTCGCGGTCGACGTGAAGGAAGGCGTGCACCTTCTCGTCGACGGCCTCGATGCGGGCGAGGTGGGCCTCGGTCACCTGGACCGCCGTCAGCTCGCCGGAGGCGATCTTCCCGGCGGTCTCGGCGGCCGTGAGCTTGATGATGTTGACGTTGTCCGTCATGGGATTCAGTCCTCCCCCAGGATCTGCGGCACCTTGAAACGCTGCTGCTCCTGGGCCGGGGCGCCGGAGAGCGCCTGCTCGGGGGTGAGCGAGGGACGGACCTCGTCCGCGCGCATGACGTTGGTCAGCGGCAGCGGGTGGGAGGTCGGCGGTACGTCTTGGTCGGCGACCTCGCTGACGCGGGCGACCGCGCCGATGATGTCGTCGAGCTGGCCCGCGAAGTGGTCGAGTTCTTCGGGCTTCAGCTCCAGACGCGCCAGCCGGGCGAGGTGGGCGACCTCCTCGCGCGTGATGCCAGGCATGCAGCGTTCCTCTGGGGTGAGTGTGTGTGGTTGACCCAATCCTATGGGGCTGGGCACCGTGACCGTGCAACGGTTTCCCCCGGCGTCGCCCGGCACACTCCCCCGGGCCGCTCTCGGGCAGCGCGCGGCGACCTTGGGACGGCCTCGCACGGCCTGGCACGGCGCCGCCCGGACACACTCCCCCGGGTCTCAGCCCACCAGGCCCGTGTCGTCCGCGGCCGCCGCCGGCAGGGCGGCCTTCGGGCGCTGCCAGCCGCGGGAGCCGCGAGCGCGCAGCCATGCCGTGGTTTCGTCGGGGGGCATCGCCGCGGCGACCAGCCAGCCCTGTACGGCGTCGCAGCCGAGGTCCCGCAGTCGCTCCCAGGTCTCGTCGTCCTCGACGCCCTCGGCCACCACCAGCAGCCCGAGGGAGTGCGCGAGGTCCACCGTGCAGCGCACTATCTCCGCGTCCTGGTTGTCCACGGCGAGCCGGGCCACGAACGACCGGTCGATCTTCAGTTCGCTGACCGGCAGCCGGCGCAGGTGCACCAGGGAGGAGTACCCGGTGCCGAAGTCGTCCAGGGACATCTTCACACCGTGCCCGGTCAGCCCGGCCAGGGTGTCCGCGGCCCGCTGCGGGTCCTCCAGCAGCACGTGTTCCGTTATCTCCAGTTGCAGCGCCCCCGCCGGGACGCCGTGCCGGGCCAGCCGGGCGGCCACCGAACCGGCGAAGCCGGGGGTGTGGACGTCGCGGGGGGAGACGTTGACGGCGACCGGCACGCGCAGCCCCTGCGCGCGCCACCGGGCGACCTGCCCGAGCGCGGTCTCCAGCACGTACTCCGTCAGATGGGGCATCAGCCCGGAGGACTCGGCGATCGCTATGAACTCGTCCGGGGGAACCTTTCCGCGCTCGGGGTGGACCCAGCGCACCAGCGCCTCCAGACCGGCGACCTGGCCGTCGAAGCGGACCTTGGGCTGGTAGTGCAGCTGGACCTCGTGCGCGTCCAGGGCGCGGCGCAGATCGCCGAGCAGCCCGAGCCGGTCGGGGGTGTTGGAGTCCCGCTTGGACTCGTACACCTCCACGCCCGTGCGGTCCCGCTTCGCCTGGTACATCGCCACGTCCGCCCGGCGCAGCAGCCCCTCGGCGTCCAGGGCATGATCGGGGAAGACGGCGACGCCCGCGCTGGCCTCCAGCACGAGGGTGAGCCCGTCCAGGTCGAGCGGGGAGCCGAGGGCGGCGATCAGGTTGCGGGCGACGCGGGTCGCCGACGTGGTGGAGTCGGCGACGGGCAGTAACACGGCGAACTCGTCTCCCCCGAGCCGGGCCGCCTCGGCGCCGCGCGGCAGCGCGAGCCGCAGCCGGTCGGCCGTCTGGAGCAGCAGGCGGTCGCCGGCGAGATGGCCGAGGGTGTCGTTGACGGAACGGAAGCGGTCGAGGTCGATGAGTACCAGGGCGGCCCGCGCGCCGATGCGTTCGGCGTCGTCGAGGGCGGTCCAGATCCGCTCCAGGAGCCACTGCCGGTTGGGCAGCCCGGTCAGCGGGTCGCGCAGTTGTTCCTCCGCCCGCGCGCGGGCGATCCACAGGGTGGAGTCGAGCGCGACGAGCGGGATGGCGAACAGCGGGAGCAGCACCGGCTGGGCGTCGGCGACCGCGCAGACCAGCGGGGTGATGCCGAGCAGCGCGACTGCGATCAGGCCCTGTCTGGCCAGCGCGGTGCGGGCGATGGTGGGCAGTCCGCCGCGCGGGGCGTGCAGGTACCACAGCAGGACGCGGGTGACCGCGAGGTAGGCGGCCGCGACGAGCACCACCTCCGCGGCGGTGGCGACGGTCCAGCGGTGCGGGTCCCAGGGGGCCTCGACGCTCGGAACGCGGCCGAAGGCACGGAGCACCAGGGCGCCGACGCCGATCCCGAGGATGTCCACCGCGCCCTGGAGCGCGCCCTGGCGCCACCGGTTGCGGCGGGCGGCGGCGACCAGGACGACGACGCTGAGACTGACCATTCCGGCGGGCACCCAGCCGTACAGCAGGAGTACGGCGAGGG
Source organism: Streptomyces sp. NPDC086787 (assembly GCF_044745865.1). NCBI lineage: Bacteria > Bacillati > Actinomycetota > Actinomycetes > Kitasatosporales > Streptomycetaceae > Streptomyces > Streptomyces sp. NPDC086787. Next base: position 38,563 of record NZ_JBIVBC010000020.1, read on the forward strand.
TGAGCGCGGCGCCGGAGCCGGTGCCGCTCCACCAGCGGGAGCGGCCGAGCATGACCAGGTGGCCGACGATGACTCCGGTGAGCACGGCCAGCGACCAGCCGACCGTGCCGGACGGGAAGAGGGCGTGGCCGTCGGTGAACGCCCGCAGGAATCCGGCGCCCAGGGTGAATCCGGCGGCCGCGACGACCGCGGCGGGCAGCGCGGGCCAGGACTGCCGGCGTTCGTGTTCGCCACCGGGAAGCACGGCGACGGGTTCGACGGTCAGCGGTGCCGGGGACATCAGGGGGGCCACGAGTGCCGGGGGGAAGGTGCCGCGGCCGTCCGCGGCCGCCCCCGTCCGCTCCGCGGCCCGGCGCGGCCACCGGATCTCCCGCCACGCGCCCGCCTTCCGGCGCAGGCGCTGCCATGAGTCCGGGGCGGCGCTCTCGGTCGGTTCCATTCCCGTCCCTCTCACAGCCGGCGGTGCCCACGCCACGCGGTCCGCTGTCCGACGGCCATCAGCGGTCCCGCGTTGGAAAACCCTTCCCCGCACGCTCGATGAGCACGGGAATGCCCCGGCCGCAGCTGGGCACGGCAGGCGCACGTCTCAACAGTAGGCCGCGGAAGGCTTCCACGGGCAGCGGTCGTCGGTGGTTGCCCGAATGCGCCCGGGCCACCCGTATACATCTGATATGCGCCGATCGGGTGGCCTTCAACCGCTACTCCCCGGCCGGGAGGGCGACTTCGGCCGCGGCCTCCGGTCCCTGTTCCAGCAGAACACGGAAGCCGTCCTCGTCCAGAACAGGCACTTTGGCCTGCATCGCCTTGTCGTACTTCGATCCCGGGTTCTCGCCCACGACCACGAAAGATGTCTTCTTCGACACCGACCCGGTCACCTTCGCCCCGCGGCTCTGGAGCGCTTCCTTGGCGCCGTCGCGCGTGAAGTTCTCCAGGGTGCCGGTGACGACGACGGTGAGCCCTTCGAGCGGGCGCGGTCCCTCGTCCTCTCCCGACGCCTCGTCCTCCAGCCGGACACCGGCCGCCCTCCACTTGCGGATGATCTCCCGGTGCCACTCCTCGGCGAACCACTCCTTGACCGCGGCGGCCACGATCGGGCCGACGCCGTCGGTGTTCTTCAGCTCCTCCTCGGTGGCCTCCTCGATGCGGTCGAGCGAGCGGAAGGCGCGGGCCAGGGCCTCGGCCGCGACCGGGCCGACGTGCCGGATGGACAGCCCGTTGAGGAAGCGCGCCAGCGGGCGCTGCTTGGCCGCCTCGATGTACTCCAGCAGCGCGAGGGTGTTCTTCTTCGGCTCGCCCTTCTGGTTGGCGAAGACCGTGACGACCTTGTCCTCACCCGTCTTGGGGTCGCGCTTGGGCAGGCCGCTGTCCGGGTCCAGGACGTAGGCCTTGATGGGCAGCAGCTTCTCCACGGTGAGGTCGAACAGGTCGCCCTCGTCGGCCAGCGGCGGGGCGGCCGGTTCCAGCGGGGAGGTCAGCGCGGCCGCCGCCACCGCACCGAAGTGTTCGATGTCCAGGCACTGCCGGCCCGCGAGATAGGAGACGCGCTCTCTCAACTGGGCCGGGCAGGTGCGGGCGTTGGGGCAGCGGAGGTCGATGTCGCCCTCCTTCATGGCCCGCAGGGGCGTGCCGCACTCCGGGCACTCGGCGGGCATGACGAACGCGCGCTCGCTGCCGTCCCGCAGGTCCTCCACCGCGCCGAGGATCTCCGGGATGACGTCGCCGGCCTTGCGGATCACCACGGTGTCGCCGATGAGGACGCCCTTCGCCTTGACCACCTCCTGGTTGTGCAGGGTGGCGAACTCGACCTCGGAACCGGCCACCGTGACCGGCTCGACCTGGGCGTACGGCGTGACCCGGCCGGTGCGGCCGACGCCCACCTTGATGTCGATGAGCTTGGTGTTGACCTCCTCCGGCGCGTACTTGTACGCGATCGCCCAGCGTGGCGCGCGAGCCGTCGAACCGAGGCGTCCCTGGAGGCGGATCTCGTCCAGCTTCACGACCACGCCGTCGATCTCGTGTTCCACGGAGTGGCGGTTCTCGCCGTAGTACGCGATGAACTCCCGTACGCCGTCGAGGCCGTCCACCACCCGGTTGTGCGCGGAGGTGGGCAGGCCCCAGGACTTCAACAGGTCGTAGCCCTGGGAGAGGCGGGTCAGGCCCTCGTAGCCGGCCAGGGCGCCGATGCCGTGGACGACCATGTGCAGCGGGCGGCCGGCGGTGACGCGCGGGTCCTTCTGGCGCAGCGAACCGGCCGCCGCGTTCCGCGGGTTGGCGAACTGCTTGTCGCCGGCCGCGACCAGGCGTTCGTTCAGCTCCTTGAACTTCTCCATCGGGAAGTAGACCTCGCCGCGGATCTCCACGAGGTCGGGGACGCGGTCGCCGGTCAGCCGGTCCGGGATCTCGGCGATCGTACGGACGTTGGGCGTGATGTCCTCGCCGGTGCGGCCGTCGCCGCGGGTGGCCGCGCGGGTCAGCCGGCCGTGCTCGTAGGTGAGGTTGACGGCGAGGCCGTCGACCTTGAGCTCGCACAGGAGGTGGTAGTCGGAGGTGCCGGTGTCCTTGGCGACGCGCTCGGCCCAGGCGGCCAGTTCCTCGTCGTTGAAGGCGTTGTCCAGGGAGAGCATGCGCTCGCGGTGCTCGACCGACGTGAACTCGGTCTCGTAGGCTCCCGCGACCTTCTGGGTCGGCGAGTCCGGGGTGCGCAGCTCCGGATACTGCTCCTCCAGCGCCTCCAGGGAGCGCAGGAGCTTGTCGAACTCCGCGTCGCTGACGACGGGAGCGTCCTTCACGTAGTACCGGAAGCGGTGCTCCTCGATCTGCTCGGCGATCCGGGCGTGCTTCTCCCGTGCCTCGGCGGGCACTGCCGTCTCCGCTTGCTGCTTGTCGCCGGCCACCGTGTCGTCCTCCCGTTACTCTGGGTTGTCCGCGAGTGATCTCGCCGCCAGGGCGCAGTGTGCGAGGGCCCGGCGCGCGTACGCGGGGGAAGCGCCCGCGAGTCCGCACGCGGGAGTGACCGTGACCGTCTCCGCGAGAAGCCCCGGATTCAGCCCCAGCCTGCGCCACAGCGTTCTGACCCCCATGACGCTACCGGCAGGGTCTGACAACGGACCGTCCGTGCCCGGTACGACACCGGCGAACAGCCGCGTGCCGCCCTCGACGGCCTCGCCGATCGCGTCCTCGTCACGCTCCGTCAGAAGCGAGAAGTCGAAGGAGACCCCGGCCGCGCCCGCGCGGCGCAGCAGGGCGAAGGGCACGTCCGGGGCGCAGGAGTGGACCACGACCGGGCCGGTGCCGTGCACCGCGACGAGATCCCTGAGGGCGCCCTCGACGAGTTGACGGTCCACGGCCCGGTGGGTGCGGTAGCCGCTGGCGGTGCGCACCTGGCCGCGCAGTACGGCGGTGAGCGAGGGCTCGTCGAGTTGCAGCACGAGCTGGGCCCCGGGCAGCCGGCGGCGCAGCTCGGCGAGGTGCAGACGCAGTCCCTCGGCGAGGGAGCCGACGAGGTCGCGGCAGGCGCCGGGGTCGGACAGGGCGACCTCGCCGTTCCTCAGTTCGAGGGCGGCGGCGAGCGTCCAGGGGCCGACGGCCTGCACCTTCAGCGGGCCCTCGTAGTCCTGGGCGAACTCCTCCAGGGCGTCGAGGTCCTCACCCAGCCAGGACCGGGCCCGCCTGGTGTCCCGCCCCGGCCGGTCCCCGATCCGCCAGCCGCTCGGCTCCACGCGCGCGTACAGCTCGACCAGCATCCCGGTGGTACGGCCGATCATGTCGGCACCGGGGCCGCGGGCGGGCAGCTCGGGCAGGAACGGGAAGTCCTCGAAGGATCCCATGACGGTCTTGGCGGCTTCTCGTGCGTCGCCGCCGGGCATGGACCCGACACCGGTGGCGGCACCGAACCTGAACTGCGTGTCTTCGCTCACCCGGGAAGCCTATGCCTCCGGCGGTGGAGCGGATTCAGGGTGCTGCCCGGCGCCGTTCACGCAGTGGTCGCCGTTCACGGAAAACGGCTCCCGTCACTTCCCCGGTCGCACCGTCAGGTCGTTGACCTCCGCGTCCGCGGGCAGGTCGAGGGCCATCAGGATCGTCGTCGCGACCGACTCGGGGTCGATCCAACGGGCCGGCTCGTACTCCTTGCCCTCCTGTTGGTGGACCTTGGCCTGCATCGGGCTCGCCGTGCGGCCCGGGTAGACGGAGGTGACGCGGACGCCGTTCCCGTGCTCCTCCTCGCGCAGGGAGTCGGCCAGGGCCTTCAGGCCGTGCTTGGAGGCGGCGTAGGCGGACCAGCCGGCGTGCGCGCTGAGGCCCGCGCCGGAGTTCACGAAGACGACATGGCCGTGGGCGAGGCGCAGTTGCGGCAGGAAGTGCCGGGTCAGTTCGGCGGGCGCGACGAGGTTGACGTCGAGCTGGTGGTGCCAGGACTTGGGGGTCAGCTCGCCGACCTCACCGAGGTCGACGACCCCGGCGATGTGCAGCAGCGAGTCCACCCGGTCCGGGAGCGCCTGGTGGGAGAAGGCCCAGGAGAGCCGGTCCGGGTCGGAGAGGTCGCCGACCAGGGTCCGGGCGCCGGGGAACTCCGCCACGAGCTCCTTGGCGCGGCCGGCGTCGCGCGCGTGCAGCACGATGTCGTCCCCGCGCGCGTGCAGCCTGCGGGCGACGGCCGCGCCGATGCCGGAGCCGGCTCCGGTGATCACATGAGTAGCCATGTCGGCCATGCTCGCATCACCGGACGTCTACCTGACGCCCTGGCTCTCCTCCAGGTGGGCGAGCGCGCCCACCGGCTCCTCCGCGAAGAACACCAGGTCGGTGAGCGGTCGGGGCAGGAAGCCCTCGTCCTCCATCCTGCGGAGCTGTTCCTTGAGGCCGTCGTAGAAGCCCTCGGTGTTGAGCAGCACGACCGGCTTGTCCGTGTGCCCGTGCTTCTTCAGCTCAAGGACCTCGGTGACCTCGTCCAGCGTCCCGGCCCCGCCGACCATGACGACCACCGCGTCCGCCTTCTCCACCAGCAGCCGCTTGCGCTCGGCGAGGTCGGCCGCGATCACCATCTCGTCCACGCCTGGCCGGGCCGTCGCCGCGAGGAACTGGACGGAGACGCCCACCAGCCTGCCGCCCGCCTCCTGGACGCCGTCGGCGACGACCTTCATCAGACCGACGTCGTTACCGCCCCACACCAGGGTGTGACCGCCCTTTCCGAGCAGCTGCGCGAACTCGCGCGCGGGGCGCGAGTAGCGGTCGGCCAGGTCGGCGGAGGAGAGGAAGACGCAAATACGCATGCGTTCAGCCTAGACGGGAAGAACCGGCGCCCTCCGAGCATTTCCCTGCGTATGAGCGATGGACACACGATCACGATCGAGCAGAGCGAGCAGCACGTGCGCGTGGTGCGCGGGGAGCTGGTGCTGGCGGAGAGCCGGCGGCCGCTGTTGCTGCGCGAGACGGGCTGCCCGGTGCGCTACTACATCCCGGCCGAGGACGTACGCCTCGACCTGCTGACCCCCTCCGACACCCACACGTACTGCCCGTTCAAGGGGACGGCGTCGTACTGGTCCCTGCCGGACGCCCCCGACCTGGTGTGGGGTTACCCCGAACCGAAGGACGGGGTGGCGCGGATCAAGGACCACTTCTGCTTCTACGAAGTAGAAACCTCCTAGCCCGCTAGACGGCCGCCGCCGCGCGCGTGGTCGACGCGATGGTCGCGGAGCCGACCACGCGCGTGCCGTCGTACAGGACGATCGCCTGGCCGGGGGCCACGCCCCGGACGGGCTCCGTGAAGGTGACTTCCAGGGTGCCGTCGGTGAGTTCGGCGGTGACCTCGGTCTCGCCGCCGTGCGCGCGGAGCTGGGCGGTGTAGGTGCCGGGTCCGGGGGGGGCGGTGCCGCACCAGCGGGGCTTGATCGCGGTCAGGGCGGTGACGTCGAGGGCGGCGGCCGGGCCGACCGTCACCGTGTTGGTCACCGGGGAGATGTCGAGGACGTAGCGCGGCTTGCCGTCGTCGGCCGGGACGCCGATGCGCAGGCCCTTGCGCTGGCCGATGGTGAAGCCGTACGCGCCCTCGTGCGTGCCGACCTTGGCGCCGGACTCGTCGACGATGTCGCCCTCGGCCTTGCCGAGCCGGGCGGAGAGGAAGCCCTGGGTGTCGCCGTCCGCGATGAAGCAGATGTCGTGCGAGTCGGGCTTCTTGGCCACCGCGAGGCCGCGGCGCTCGGCCTCGGCGCGGATCTCGTCCTTGGTGGTGACGGTGTCGCCCAGCGGGAACAGCGCGTGCGCGAGCTGCTTCTCGTCCAGGACACCGAGCACATAGGACTGGTCCTTGGCCATGTCGGAGGCCCGGTGCAGCTCCCGGGTGCCGTCCTCGTGCACGATCACCTGGGCGTAGTGGCCGGTGCAGACGGCGTCGAAGCCGAGCGCCAGCGCCTTGTCCAGCAGCGCGGCGAACTTGATCTTCTCGTTGCAGCGCAGGCACGGGTTCGGGGTGCGGCCGGCCTCGTACTCGGCGACGAAGTCCTCCACGACGTCCTCGCGGAAGCGGTCGGCGAGGTCCCAGACGTAGAACGGGATGCCGATGACGTCGGCGGCCCGGCGGGCGTCACGGGAGTCCTCGATGGTGCAGCAGCCCCGCGCACCGGTGCGGAACGACTGCGGGTTCGCGGAGAGCGCGAGGTGGACGCCGGTCACGTCGTGGCCCGCCTCGGCCGCGCGGGCGGCGGCGACGGCGGAGTCCACGCCGCCGGACATGGCGGCGAGTACGCGGAGGGGGCGGGTGGGCTGCGGGGTCTCAGTCATAACCCTTCCAGAGTAAGGGGGCGCGGGAACCGGAGACCGCGCGTATCCGTTCTGGACCACGTGGGCGCGACACGGGCGGGTTCGGCAAAGGGCGGCGACTCGGATCGGCGGCTGGGGCGGCGGGCCCTGGTCGTCGGCGGGGTCGCGGCAGCGGCAGGCACGGCCGCGCTGGCACGGGAGGAGCTGTCCCGGCTGTACTGGCGGCTGCCCGGGGTGAAGAAGTCACGGGTGGCGGGTGCGGTGGACTTCCGCGGCGCCCATTGGGTGGCCGCGTCCGAGGCGAACTACCGGACGGCGGACCGGCCGGCCGACTATCCGGTCGACCGGGTGGTCATCCATGTCACCCAGGGCGGCTACAAGAGCGCGGTGCGGGCCTTCCAGGACCCCGGGCACGGGGCCGCCGCGCACTACATCGTGCGCGCGGACGGGCGGATCACCCAGCTGATCCGTGAACTGGACGTGGCGTTCCACTCGGGCAACCGGTCGTACAACGAGCGCAGTGTCGGCATCGAACACGAGGGTTTCGTGGAGCGCGCCTCGTCCTTCACGGACGCGATGTACACGGCCTCGGCACGGCTGACGGCCGGGATATGCGGGCGGTACGGCATTCCGGTGGACCGGGAGCACGTCATCGGGCATGTGGAGGTGCCGGGCACGGACCACACGGACCCGGGGCGGTACTGGGACTGGGACCGCTACATACGGCTGGTGCGCCAGGCTCGTACGGCGTGACGCGCGCGTCAGGTGAGGCCCGCGGCCCTGGCGCGCTCCACCGCCGGGCCGATCGCCTTCGCCACGGCGTCCACGTCGGCCCGTGTGGAGGTGTGGCCGAGCGAGAAGCGGAGGGTGCCGCGGGCGAGGTCCGGGTCGGTGCCGGTGGCGAGCAGGACATGGCTCGGCTGGGCGACGCCCGCGGTGCAGGCGGAGCCGGTCGAGCACTCGATGCCCTGGGCGTCAAGGAGGAGCAGCAGGGAGTCGCCCTCGCAGCCGGGGAAGGTGAAGTGGGCGTTGGCCGGGAGGCGGTGCACCGGGTCGCCGCCGAGGATCGCGTCCGGCACCGCCGTACGGACCGCCTCGATCAGGCTGTCCCGCAGGGCACCGATCTCCCGGGCGAACCGAACCCGTTGTTCGGCGGCCAGCCGGGCGGCGACCGCGAAGGAGGCGATCGCCGGGACGTCGAGGGTTCCGGAGCGTACGTGCCGTTCCTGGCCGCCGCCGTGCAGCACGGGCACCGGGCTGTGCTCCCGGCCGAGGAGGAGTGCGCCGATGCCGTAGGGGCCGCCGATCTTGTGTCCGGAGACGGTCATCGCGGCGAGGCCCGAGGCGCCGAAGTCGACCGGGACCTGGCCGAGGGCCTGGACGGCGTCGGAGTGCAGCGGGACGCCGAACTCGGCCGCGACCTCGGCGAGTTCGCGGACCGGCAGCAGCGTGCCGATCTCGTTGTTGGCCCACATGACGGTGGCCAGGGCGACGTCGTCGGGATTGCGGGCGATCGCCTCGCGCAGCGCCTCCGGGCTCACCCGGCCGTAGGAGTCGACGGGGAGGTACTCGACGGTGGCGCCCTCGTGTTCGCCGAGCCAGTGCACGGCGTCGAGGACCGCGTGGTGCTCGACGGGGCTCGCGAGGACCCGGGTTCTGGCCGGGTCGGCGTCGCGCCGGGACCAGTACAGGCCCTTGACCGCGAGGTTGTCGGCCTCGGTGCCGCCTGAGGTGAGGACGACCTCGCTGGGGCGGGCGCCGAGCGCTTCGGCGAGTGTCTCGCGGGACTCCTCGACCGTGCGGCGGGCCGCTCGGCCGGACGCGTGGAGGGAGGAGGCGTTGCCGGTGACGCTCAGCGCGGCGGTCAGTGCCTCTGCCGCCTCCGGAAGCATCGGGGTTGTCGCGGCGTGGTCGAGGTAAGCCATGGTGGGCCCGATTCTACGGGGCCCCGGGTGGCGGCTCGGCGGCGCGGGCGGCCATGCGGCCGGGCGGGCGGCGGTGCCCCGTCGTCCTCGGGGCGTCGGCCGTCGTACCCGGTGGGCCGGCGCGGCTCAGGGCCGGGTCGGGTGGCTCACAGGGGGCTGGGTCCGCCGGCTCACAGGCTCCAGGAGACGGTGTTGGACAGTTCCATGGCGGTCACCAGGACCGCCAGGTCGGCCACGCCCAGCGCCAGACCGAGGTAGGCCCGGCCACGGCGGGCGGTGCCGCGCCACAGGGCCACGGCGGCGAGGACCACGGCGATCGGCCCGAGGAAGACGTTGAGGACCAGGAGGCCGAGAAGGCCGAGGATGAAGGAGGCCACGGCCATGCCGTCGGCGTCACGGGTGCTGGTGTCGGTGCGGCGGTTATCGGTGTCGGTGCGGCTCGGGGCCGGTGCGGTCAGTTGCATGGTGCTCAGCTCCTGCGGATTGGATCGGTCGGTCAGTCGGCCGAGGTACGACGACGGCCGTGGCGCTCGCGCAGCGCGAAGATGCCGAGCCAGACGGCGATCGCGGCGGCGGCCACAACGGTGGCGGCGGGCGGCATGTGGGCGACGGTGCCCATCACGACACCCAACAGCATGAGTGCGGCGACGAGGAACAGCATGGGATTCGATCCCCCCTTCGTGAAGTTTCGGTGAACGGTTGTAGTAACAGTTGTTCACTGACTTTGAGTCTAGCGCCTCGGACGGCTTTTAAAATCCGGAGAACAGTTGTTAACTGGATGACATGAGTCACACCGTCGGCATCCGGCAGGCCCAGAAGCAGAAGACCCGGCAGGCGTTCCTGGACGCGGCACTCGCCCTGCTGGAGGAGCAGAGCCTGAGCAGTCTGGGTCTGCGCGAGGTCACCCGGGCCGTCGGCGTCGCCCCGACCGCCTTCTACCGGCACTTCCGCTCCACGGCGGACCTCGGCGTGGCGCTGGTCGACGAGGCGCTGGGCAGCCTGCATCCGATGGTCCGTACGACCGTGTCCACGGCCGGGGGCAGCGACGAGCGCATCACCCGTGCCATCCAGCTGATCGCCCGGCATGTCGAGACCCACCCCGCACACATCCGCTTCATCGCCCGCGAACGGCACGGCGGAGTGCAGCCGGTACGGGAAGCCATCCGGAAGCAGCTGCGCAGGTTCGCCGAGGAGGTGCGGGCCGCGCTGGCCAAGGACCCGGAGGCCGTCGGCTGGGGCGAGGACGACCTGCTGATGCTCGCGTACCTCTACGTCGACCAGATGCTCTTCACCGCCTCACTGTTCCTCGAGGCCCTGGAGGCCTCGGCCTCGGCGGAGGAGTGGGACCGGGTCGCCCATGTCGCGAGCCGTCAGATGCGGCTGATCAGCCTGGGCCGTCGCCACTGGCTGGACTGACCCCGGACCGTCCCCCGCACAGCGCACAGGGGCGGCGCGCCCGTTGCCGGACGCGCCGCCCCTGTGCGCTGTGACCCCGAGGTCAGCCCTGGCCCTGCCCCTGAGCGGCCTGACCGCCGGACTGGGCGCCGCAGCCACCGCCGGGGCGCCTGGGGGGCATGCCCGAGGGAGCGCCGCTGGGCATGCCGGACGGCGGGGCACCGGTCGGCATGCCGCTGGGCACACCGGACGGGGCGCCGCCGGGCTTGCCGGTCGGCATTCCGGTGGGCATACCGGTCGGCTTCCCCGACGGCGGCTGACAGCTCTGGCTTCCCGAAGCGCCACCGCTGGAGGACGACGAGGTGCCGCCACCCGATGACCCCGATGTCCCCGCGGACGACGAGGTGCCGTTCTTCGTGGACGACGAGTCGTCGCCGGAGCCGCAGGCGGTCAGCAGCAGCGGGGACAGCGCCAGCAGGGCGACAGCGGGGACGAGACGTGCACGCTTCATGAGGAACAGCTCCACAAACTCGAAGGAACTTTGACGCGCGCACTCAACCAACCCCGCTTGGGCCGTTCTTGGGTCCGCTCTGTGCCCTGCCTGTCAGTGAGGTAAAGCGACACCCAAGTGACCGCGCCGACCTGCGACTTCATCCACCGTCCCGGACTCGTCGCTGGTACAGGTCCGTGACAGAACGGGCCGCGGCGGCCAGTTCCGCGCGCACCTCGGGCGGCGAGACCACCTCCACCTGGTCGGCGAACGCCAGCAGTTGGCGGGCCGCGCGGAGCGCCGGGAACGACAGCCGGGCAGTCGCCCACTCGTCCGCGCCGTCGTCGGCGGGCAGTCCGGTCAGCGCCGGGGCGAGCACGCGCCGGAACATGTCCAGGCTCTCCCGGCGGACCCGTACGGTCACCTCGATCCCGCCCGGCCGCTCCTCGACCCCCCGGCGCAGCACGTCCCAGACCTCGGCCAGATCCACTCCGGGCCGGCGGCGCACGGGATCGTCCAGCGGCGTGGCGGACCGCACCCGGTCGGCGCGGAACAGCCGCGGGCTGCCCTGCCGGTCGGCGACCAGGTACCAGACGCCCGCCTTGGCGACGAGGCCGTACGGGTCCACCGTGTACGTCCGCGCGTCCTTCGCCCCGCTGTGCCGGTAGCGCAGCCTCAGTCGGCGGTCGGCGAACACCGCCTCCCGCAGCACCTCCAGGTCGACGGTCCGTCCCGGCCCGCCCCGCCAGCGGGTGGCGTCGACCAGGACCCGGCGGCTGGTCGCCTCCGCGGCCGGCCGGTGCGGCGCGGGCAGGGCCGCCATCACCTTGCGCAGCGCCGAGCCGAGCGCCGCGTCCAGGCCGAGCGCGGTGTGCGCGCCCGGCGCGGCCAGCACGAACAGGGCCCGGGACTCGTCGGCGGTCAGGCCGGTGACGTCGGTACGAAATCCGGCGAGGAGTTGGATGCCGCCGCGACGGCCGCGCTCGGCGTAGACGGGGACCCCGGCCGCCGACAGGGCCTCGATGTCGCGGTAGACGGTGCGCACGGAGACCTCCAGCCGGTCGGCCAGTTCGTGGGCCGGTACCCGGCCCCGGGTCTGGAGGAGCAGCAGGATCGACAGCAGTCGGTCGGACTTCACCGGCCCAGGATGCCCCGGAACCGCGCCGCCCGGAGCCGGGCGGAAATGTTGACGGAAGCTGTCAGGTTTTCCACGGATCCTTCTCCCACCGCATCACGCATACGCATCACGCATCACGGAAGGAACGCGGAGCACCCATGGACACGAACGTCGTCGACCCCCGCCCCCACTACCGGCGCGCCACCGAGCAGGCCGCCGCACTGATCGCGACCGTGGAACCCGGGCAGCTGACGGGGCCGACGCCCTGCGCCGAGTTCGACGTGCGCACCCTGCTGAGCCATCTGGTCGGCGGCACCCTGCGGATCGCGGTGGTCGGCGAGGGGGGTGACGGGCTGGCCGTGCACCCGTTCGTGGAAGGCGTCGCGGACGACGCCTGGGCGGACGCCTACGACGAGGTGCGGGAGCGGGTTCTCAAGGCCTGGTCGCCCGACGAACGGCTGGTGGCGGCGGTCCGGGTGCCGTGGGGCGAGGTACCCGGGCACGCGGCACTGTCCGGCTACACGATGGAGCTGGTGACCCACACCTGGGACCTGGCCGAGGCGCTCGGCCACCCGCTCGGGCTCGACCCGGAGCCGGCCGGGTTCGCGCTCGCGATCGCCCGCAGGGTGCTGCCGGACCCGGAGCGCGACGCGGACACCCCGTTCGCGGCCGCGCGTACGGCGCCCGAGGGTTCGGACGCCTACGGACAGCTCGCGGCCTGGCTCGGCCGCGAGCCGCTCAGCCGAGCCTGACCCGCGCGAGCTGACGGGACTGGGCGACCAGACGGTCCTCGCTGTCCCAGACCTCGGCGTCCTCCTCCAGGAAGCCACCGGCCAGGTTGCGGGTGGTGATGGCGACCCGCAGCGGGCCCGGGGCCGGGCGCCGGCGCACATGCGCCGTCAACTCGACCGTGGGCACCCAGCCCTTGATACCGATCTCGAAGGCGGTGGGCGGCAGCGCGTCCACCGCGAGGAGCAGGGCGAGCGGGTCGGCGTCACGGCCGTCCGCGAGGCCGAACCAGCCGCGCATCTCTCCCTTGCCGGACGGTGCGCCGAGGGCCCAGCCGAGGGTGGCGGGGTCGAGACGGAGACTCAGACGGTCGACGATGGCGTTGCTGCCGTCGATCGGGGCCGGACCGTCCTCGGGGCCGAAGCACTGCTCCATGGGCGGCAGGACGGGCGGCACCGCCGTCGTGCGGACGTCGTCGGGGAGGGCGTCGAGGTCGCCGTAGGAGGCGAGGACACGGATGCGCTCCACCTCGTTGCCCTGCCCGTCGTACTGGTAGAGGGACGCCTGTCCGGTGGAGAGGCCGCGGCCGGTGCGCACGGTCTCGGTGCGCACGACCGCGGGCCCGGGCTGGGAGGCGGTCAGGTAGTGCGCCGAGATGGTGAAGGGGTCCGGGTGCGGCAGGGCGTCGCCGAGCGCCCTGCCCAGGACCGCGAGCAGATACCCGCCGTTGACGGCACTGATGATGGTCCAGCCGGCGGAGAGATCGATGTCGTACACGCCGGGCTCACGCCGGGTCACCGCGGTGTCGCGGTCGAACTCGCTGTCGCCGATCACGGCCCGCTGGAGGGGCGCGGTAGCTGCTTCAGACATGCCTGAACGCTACAACACAAAATTACTAAGCGGTAGCTTTGTATGTTGCGTTCAGATGAAGCGACCAACCTGCGGACACAAACTTCCAGAGATTTTCAACACGGGTTCCGAGACGTCCACAACCTAAACGCGTTCGATCGCCTCTTTTGGGACATGAGTCTCACCGGGACCCCGTTCCTCTATCTGACCGTGGTGCTGACCGTCGTCGCCCTCGCCCTGCCCCTCGTCGTGTGGTCCAGAATTCGCGGACCCCGGGTACTGCGCCTGGCGGGCCGGACCCTGATGCTGCTGTTCGCCCAGGGCACGGCGGTCACGTTGGTCTTCGTCCTGGTCAACAACCAGAACAACCTGTACGACAACTGGGCCGACCTGCTCGGCACCGGCGACCACGTCGAGCAGGCCGCGGACCTGGGCCGGGACGGCACCGGCGGCATGGCGCTGAGACAGCTGCCCAGGGTGGAGCAGAAGTTCAAGGCCGCCAAGGGGCCGGACATGGACGAGGCCGGCGGGGTCCGGGTGACCGAGCTCGAGGGCCGGATCTCGGGCGTGAAGGCCGAGGTCTACGTCTGGCTGCCGCCGCAGTACAACGACCCCGCCTGGCGGAACAAGAAGTTCCCGGTCGTGGAGCTGCTTCCCGGCTACCCCGGATCGGCGAAGGCCTGGTTCGGAACGATGGACGCGCACAAGAAGCTTCTGCCGCTGATGCGCAGCGGGCAGGTCGCACCGTTCATCCTGGTGTCACCGCGCACCAGCCTGCTGGCCGACGTCGACACGGGCTGCGCGAACATCGCGGGCAAGGTGAACGCGGACAGCTGGCTGAGCCTCGACGTACCGAAGATGGTCATGGACAACTTCCGCGCACAGCCGGCCCCCTCCGGCTGGGCGGTCGCCGGCTACTCGGCGGGCGCGCACTGCGCGACGAAGCTCGCGATCGCCCACCCCGACCGCTACCGGGCGGCGGTCTCGATGTCCGGCTACAACGACCCGATCGGCGAGCACAGGTCACTGACCGCGCACTCCCGGTACCTGCGCAAGCAGAACAACCCCTACGAGATCCTCCGCAACGCACCCACACCGCCGCGCGTCGCGCTCTACATCTCCGGCGAGAAGGGTGACGGCTACGAGGCGGGCAAGGCCCTCGAGTCGGTCGCCAAGGCACCGACGCGCGTGCACGTGGTGTTCCTGCCGCGCAGCGCCGGCGGCCACAACATGAACCTGTGGCAGCCGCAGGTGGAACCGGTCTTCCGCTGGCTGACCCAGCAGTTCGGCCAGGAATCCGTCAAGAAAGAGGCTCGTCGTCACGAACGGTCGAACGACGGTTCCAGGCCCGCGGAGCTCGCCAGTGGAACCGCATCGCGAGCAGGCGCAGTACGAACGCCGTGACGACCGCGAGCCCGCTGGTGAACGGGGTCAGCGCATCGTAGTGGATGCACAGCGCCACCATGGTGGCGCCCACGATCGCCGGGACCGCGTACAGGTCGCGGTCCCAGCGCAGCAGTGACGGCACCTCGTTCGCGAGCACGTCACGCAGCACACCCCCGCCGACCGCGGTGGCCAGGCCCAGGGTGGCGGAGGCGGTGAGGTTGAGGCCGTAGTCGTACGCCTTGGTCGTCCCGGCGACGCAGAACAGCCCCAGTCCGGCCGCGTCGAAGACGTTGACGGCGGCCTGGGTCCGCTCCACGTGCGGGTGCAGGAAGAAGACGAGCAGGGCGGCGAGCAGCGGGGTGAGGAAGTACCCCAGGTCCGTGAAGGCGGCCGGCGGCACGGCGCCGATGATCAGATCACGGAACAGCCCTCCGCCCAGCGCGGTGACCTCGGCGAGTACGGCGATGCCGAACACGTCGAAGTTCTTGCGGACGGCCAGCAGCGCGCCGGAGATGGCGAACACGAAGATGCCGACCAAGTCGATCGTGTGCTGGACGGAGGGACTGAACAGTTGCTGGAGCACCCTTCCATTCTTACTCAGAACTGAGCGTGCACCTTGCAATACAAGGATTAGCTGGCCGTAAGATCTGGTTTCCCTGTCGTGAACAGCCAGGTCCGGAAGAGGTCGTCCAGCTGCCGTCCGCTGATCCGTTCCGCGAGGCGGATGAAGTCCGCGGTGTCGGCGTTGCCGTAGCGGTGCAGCCTGGTCCAGGCGGGCAGCAGCCGGAAGAAGGCGGTGTCGCCGATCCGCTCGCGCAGCGCCTGGAGCGTCATCGCGCCGCGCTGGTAGACGGCGGAGGCGAACATCGTGTCGCGCTGCGGGTCGCCGACCGTGGTCTGCCAGAAGGCGGAGTCGGCCGGGCGGACGTTGTAGGCGGCGAGGAAGGAGTCGTGCGCCGAGCGGGTGCCCTGGTGCTCGGCCCACAGCCACTGGGCGTAGGTGGCGAAGCCCTCGTTGAGCCAGATGTCCTTCCAGTGCGCCACGCTGACCGAGTCGCCGAACCACTGGTGGGCCAGCTCGTGCACGATCGTCGACTCGCTGCGCACGGCCGAGTAGACCGGCTTCGACTGGACCTCCAGCGAGAAGCCCGCGGCCGGTACGTTGTCGACGACCGCGCCCGTCACCTCGAAGGGGTACGGCCCGAAGACCTGCGACCAGTAGTCGGTGGCGGCGGCGGTGACGGCGTACACGTCGACGGTGCTGCTGTTCGCGAGCGTGGGGTCGATGGCGACGTAGATCGGGGTGCCGCCCGGGGTGGTGCCGGTCCGTACGTCGAACCGGCCGATGGTCGCGGTGGCGAGGTAGGTCGCCATCGGCTTCGACTCGCGCCAGTGGGTGTAGGTCGAGCCGCCCCGGTCGTACGTCGACACGAGCCGGCCGTTGGAGACCCCGGTCAGCCCCTTGGGAGCCTTGATCCGGATGTCGTAGGTGGCCTTGTCGGAGGGGTGATCGCTGGACGGGAACCAGGTGGAGGCGGCGTTGGGCTCGCAGGCGACGAGGACGCCGTCCTCGGTCTTCATCCAGCCGTAGTCCGAGCCGAAGACGATGGGACCGCCGAGGGCCTCGGGAACGCCGCCGTAGGTGACGGTCACGGTGAACGACCGCCCCTTGCGCAGGGTGGCGCGCGGGGTGACGACCAGTTCGTCGCCGTCGCGCGTGAACGCGGCCCGTCTGCCGTTCACCTCGACCCCGGTGACTTCCAGCTTCTGCAGGTCGAGGTCTAACGAGGACAGGTTCTGGGTGGCGCGCGCGGTCAGGGTCGTACGGCCGTCGAGGCGGCCGGTGCCCGGGGCGTACGCGACGTCGAGGTCGTAGTGGCGGGCGTCGAAGCCGCCGTTGCCGAGCTGCGGGAAGTAGGAGTCACCGATGCCGGGGGCGCCCTGCACGGGGGCGGAGGAGGCGGCGATGACCATGAAGGAGGCCGCCGCGGTGACGGCGGCCCCCAGACGTGCCGAACGGGAGAGTGCCATGAGTCGTCCCTTTCGAGCATGTGCCGGTCAGGCAAATGACCAAATGACACGGACGACTCTGCACCCTCCCGTTCAGGCATGTACATGACTTTGCCGGGATGGCATGTGCTACTTCTCGGTCGACCCCTCGGAATCGGCCGCCGCTGACTTGGTGACGCCGTCACCGGCCCCGGCGGACTCCGCCTTCGGCCCGACTTCGGCCTCCGGCTCGGCAGCCGCGCTCGGCTCGGCCGCTTCCGCGCTCGGCTCCGCCTCCGACTCGGCCTCCGTGCTCGGCGCCGCTTCAGTCTCCGGCTCGGCTTCCGCGCTCGGCGCCGCTTCCGTCTCCGCGCTCGGCGCCGCTTCCGTCTCCGGCTCGGCCTCCGCGCTCGGCGCCGCTTCCGTCTCCGCGCTCGGCGCCGCTTCCGTCTCCGGCTCGGCCTCCGCGCTCGGCTGCGCCTCCGTGTCCGGCTCCGCGTGGGCGACCGCCGCCGCCACCGCCGCCGACGTCTCGGCCGACTCCTCCAGGACCGCGTCCGGCACGAGCTCCGACGCCTCCTTGGCCACGGTGAGCAGGACCGTGTCCTGCGGCGCCTGGTCCTCGAAGTTCTCCGGGTGGTGGCAGGCGACCTGCTGACCGGGCTTCAGCTCCAGGAGCGGCGGCTCGGTCGTCTTGCAGATCTCCGTGGCCTTCCAGCAGCGGGTGTGGAACCGGCAGCCGGAGGGAGGGGAGATGGGGGACGGCACGTCGCCCTTGAGCAGGATGCGATCGCTCTTCGCACCCTTGCGCTTCGGGTCCGGGATCGGCACGGCCGACATCAGCGCCTTGGTGTACGGGTGCATCGGCGCCCGGTACAGCGAGTCGCGGTCCGCCAGCTCGACGATCTTGCCGAGGTACATCACCGCGATCCGGTCCGAGACGTGCCGGACCACCGAGAGGTCGTGCGCGATGATCACGTACGTCAGGCCGAGCTCCTCCTGGAGGTCGTCCATGAGGTTGACGACCTGCGCCTGGATCGACACGTCCAGCGCGGAGACCGGCTCGTCGGCGACCACCAGCTTCGGCTTCAGGGCGAGCGCGCGGGCGATGCCGATGCGCTGGCGCTGACCGCCGGAGAACTCGTGCGGGTAACGGTTGTAGTGCTCGGGGTTGAGACCGACCACCGACAGCAGCCGCTGGACTTCCTTCTTGATGCCGCCCTCGGGCTCGACGCCCTGGAGCCGGAAGGGAGCGCCGATGATGGTGCCGATGGTGTGGCGCGGGTTCAGCGACGAGTACGGGTCCTGGAAGATCATCTGCACGTCGCGGCGCATCGGGCGCATGCCGCCCACGCCGAGGTGCGTGATGTCCCTGCCCTGGAACTCGACGGTGCCACTGGTCGGTTCGAGCAGCCGGGTGATCAGCCGGCCCATCGTGGACTTTCCGCAGCCGGACTCGCCCACGACGCCCAGGGTCTCACCGGCCCGGACCTCGAAGTCGATGCCGTCGACCGCGTGCACCGCGCCGACCTGCCGCTGAAGCAGGCCCTTCTTGATCGGAAAGTGCTTCTGGAGGCCGGTGACCTTCAGCAGCACCTCGCCGTCGGCGCGGCCGGCGCCGTCGCTCTGCGCAGGAATCGACCCTGCCTTCTTGTCGGCCTTCTTGTCGCTCACAGCTTCGGCGCAATCTCTTCGGTCCAGATACGCTCCCGCTGCTCCTGGCTCATGTGGCAGGCGGCCCAGTGCTTGCTGCCGACCTCCGACAGCTCGGGACGGACCGTACGGGTGACGTTGTCCTTCGGGATGTCCGCGTACGGGCAGCGCGGGTTGAACGCGCAGCCGGACGGGATGTTGATGAGGGAGGGCGGGGAGCCCTTGACCGGGATGAGGCGCTCCTGCTGCTCGCGGTCGAGCCGCGGCATCGAGCCGAGCAGGCCCCATGTGTAGGGGTGCCGGGGCTCGTAGAACACCTTCTCCGCCGGGCCCCGCTCGACGCAGCGGCCGCCGTACATCACCAGGAGGTCGTCCGCCAGTTCGGCGACGACGCCCAGGTCGTGGGTGATGACGATGACCGCGGAGCCGAACTCCTTCTGGAGGTCACGGATCAGGTCGAGGATCTGCGCCTGGACGGTCACGTCCAGGGCGGTCGTCGGCTCGTCCGCGATGAGCAGCTCGGGGTTGTTGACCAGCGACATCGCGATCATCGCGCGCTGGCGCATACCTCCGGAGAACTCGTGCGGGTAGCTGTCGACACGCTTGTCGGGCTGCGGGATGCCGACCCGGTCGAGCATCTCGACGGCGCGCTTCTTCGCCGTCTTCTTGTCGACGTTGTGGTGGATCCGGTACGCCTCCACGATCTGCTGGCCGATCGTGTAGTACGGGTGCAGCGCGGACAGCGGGTCCTGGAAGATCATCGCCATCTGGCGGCCGCGCAGCTTGCGCACGTGGTCCGGGTCGGCGGAGAGCAGCTCGGTGCCGTCCAGCCAGATCTCGCCGGATATCTGCGCCTTGCGCTTGCCGTACTGGCCGGCGGTGTGCAGGCCCATGATGCCGAGCGAGGTCACCGACTTGCCGGAGCCGGACTCGCCCACGATGCCGAGGGTCTTGCCCTTCTCCAGCTGGAAGCTGAGTCCGTCCACGGACTTGACCAGTCCGTCGTCGGTCGGGAAGTGCACCTTCAGGTCGCGCACTTCGAGGAACGCCTTCGGAGCGGGCGAGGAGGAGGTGGGCTCGCCCACGGCGGCTCCGGTCTTGCTGAGTTGTTCGGTCATGACAGCCTCACGCGGGGGTCGATCACGGCGTACAGGATGTCCACCAGGAGGTTGGCGATCAGCACCGCGATGGAGGTGATGAGGGTGACGCCGAGGATGATGGGCAGGTCCTGGGTCTTGATGGCGTTGAGCACAGCCTGCCCGAGGCCCGGGAGGCTGAACGTCGTCTCCGTCAGGATGGCGCCGCCGATGAGGGCGCCGAGGTCCATGCCGAGCATCGTGAGGATGGGGGTCATCGTCGAGCGCATGGCGTGCTTGCTGATGACGACCTGCTCCTTGAGCCCCTTCGCGCGCGCCGTGCGGATGTAGTCCTCGCCGAGGATCTCCATCATGGTGGCGCGGGTGATGCGGGCGTACATCGCCGCGTAGAGGAAGGCGAGGGTGATCCAGGGAAGGATCATGGCGCCGAACCAGCCGGTGAAGCTGTCCGCCAGCGGGACGTAGTCCGCCTTGATCCAGTGCAGGCCGAAGACGAAGACCGCCGAGGCGATCATGCCGGTGAAGTAGATCGGGAGGGAGACACCCGACAGCGCCACGAGCATCGCGCCGCGGTCCCAGAGGCTGCCCCGCTTGAGGGCGGAGAGCACACCGGCAGCGACACCGAGGATCAGCCAGAGGATGGCGGCGCCGAGCGCGAGACCCAGGGTCACCGGGAGGCGGTCGGTCAGCACCGGCCAGACGGCCTGCTCGTTGCGGAAGGAGTAGCCGAAGCACGGTGCGGCACATTGGGTGACGTCGCCGCCGCCCGCGTAGGTGCGGCCTACGAAGATGCCCTTGAAGAAGTGCCAGACCTGGGTGTAGATCGGGTCGCCGAGACCCAGCTTCACCCGCACGGCTTCGACGGCGGCCGGGTCGGCCTGCTTGCCCACGAAGCTCGAGGCGATGTCCACGCCCGCCCACTTGGGGACGAGGAAGAAGATGCTGAAGACCACCATGACGATGACCACGAGCATCACTGCGGCGGCGAACAACCGCCTGATGAGGTAAGCGAGCACAGCTCTCGGCCCGCCGCGGACCGCGGGCCACCGGAGGTCTTCCGGTGGCCCGCGATCACGCGTCGCCGGCCTTCACCTGCCTTTCGTGCCGTTCGGCGGGTGTGCCGGGTTTACTTCGTGGACTTCAGGCCGAGGTTGACGAAGTCGTACGTACCGCTGTAGCCGTCGGTGGTGTACACGTTCGCCAGGTTGTTCCCGCGCCAGTTGATGAACTTCTCGAAGACGAAGGGCAGGTAGTACGCGCCCTCCATGACCTTGTGGTTGATCTCCGTGGAGATCTTGGTCCGGCCCGCGTCGTCCAGCGTGTTGACGTACTGGTCGAACAGGCCGTCGATCGCGGTGTCCTTGATCATGCCGTAGTTGTTGTTGCCGCTCTGCAGGATGTACTTGCTGTCCCACAGCGGCAGACCGAAGCCCTGGACGGACGGGAAGTCCGGGCCCCAACCCATGATGATGATGCCGTAGTTCTTCTTCTTCACGTTCGCGGGGCTACCGATGATGCCGGTGGTCTGCGAACCGTCGTACTGGTCGATGTCGGCCTTGATGCCGATCTTCTTCAGCGACGCCTGGAGCGACTGGGCGGTGGCCACCTCGACCGGCTTGTTGTTGCGGACCGCGATGGTGGTGGAGAAGCCGTTCGGCTGACCGCAGGCCTTCAGCGCGGCCTTGGCCTCCGCCTCGTTGCCCTTCTTGTTGTCGCTGCTGAGCTTGTACGGGTCGTACTTCTGGCCCTCGGCGCCCGCGACGGACGGCGGGAGCATGTTGGTGCCGATGTCGCCACCGGCGACCGGGCCGCCACGGGCGGTCTGGAGCGACTCGTGGTCGGCGCCGAGGATGACGGCCTTGCGGCACTCGATGTTGTCGAACGGCTTCACGGTCTGCGGGAAGACCGCGTAGCGGACGTAGCCGGAGACCGGGTTGTCCAGGTTGGCCTTGTGCTGCTTCAGGGCGGTGGTGCGGCCCTGCGGCGACATGCCGGTCTGGTTGATGTCCAGGTCGAGGTCACCGTTGAGCAGGCGCTGGTCGAGCTGGTTGGCGTCCGAGAAGAACTGGACGGTGATCTTGTCCGGGTACGCCTTGCGGACCGGGTCCGAGGCCTGCTTCCACTTGTCGTTGCGGACGAGGGTCAGGTCCTTGCTCGGGCTGTACGACTGGAACTTGTACGGGCCGGAGGAGAAGGGCTTCAGACCGTACTTGGACTTGGTGTCCTGGTCCTGGCGGACCGGGGAGGCCGAGACCAGGGCCAGCATCTCCTCGAAGTCCGAGTTGGCCTTCGGGAGGTGGAAGACGATGGTGTTGTCGCTCGGCGTGTCGATCGCCTTCAGACCGAGCTTGTCCTTCGTGGTGTCCTTGTAGGGACCCTTGTACTCGCCCTTGGGGTCGAGGACGTCCTTCAGGTACGTCGGACCGCCGGACAGCACGTCCTGCGCCCAGACGCGCTCGATGCCGTACTTGATGTCCTTGGACGTGATCGGCTTGCCGTCTTCCCAGGTGACGCCGTCACGCAGGGTGTAGGTGTAGGTCTTGCCGCCGTCGGTGACCTTGGCGAGACCGGAGGCGAGGTCCGGGGTCAGCTCGGCGCCGGCCTTGCCCGGCTCCGTCTTGTTCGTGACGAGCTGACGGCTGTAGTAGCGCGCGAAGTTCCACATGAAGCCGTAGTAGCCGCGGGTGGTGTCCCACGAGTCGGCGTCCTGGGCTCCACCGAAGCGCAGCGTGCCGCCCTTCTTGGCCTGGTCGGCCTGGGCGACCTTGTTGTTGGCCGCGTCGAAACCGGCGGCACCGTTCTTCGAGCCCTTGCCGTCAGCGTCGTTGCCGCCGCCGCACGCCGCCGTGGTCAGCAGCGCGGCGACCGCGACAGCGGCGGCCAACGCCTGCTTGCGCCGCCCTGAGGTGCGTTGGGTAGTCACGATCTCGGATCCTCCGGATTTGATGAGAGACCCCGTGCTCGACGGCACGGGACACTTGGGATGAGGCGGGTCAGCGAGAACCCTTCGGGTCGAGCGCGTCCCGCACGCCGTCGCCGAAGAGGTTGAAGGCCAGCACCGTCACGAAGATCGCCACACCGGGGACCACCATGTACATGGGGTCGGACTCGTAGTAGTCGATCGCGCTGGAGAGCATCTGGCCCCAGGATGAGGTGGGCGGCTTGACGCCCACGCCAAGGAAGCTGAGTGCCGCCTCGGTGAGGATGTTCGTGGGGATCATCATCGTCGTGTACACAACGATGGGCGCGACGAGGTTGGGCAGCAGCTCCTTGAAGAGGATGTAGAACTGTCCGGCGCCCAGCGACCGGGCGGCCTCGACGTACTCGCGCTCACGCAGCGAGAGGGTCTGGCCGCGCACCACGCGTCCGATGTAGGGCCAGCCGAAGAACCCGATGACCAGGATCATCACGAAGATACGCACGTTGGAGCCGGTCAGGCCGAGCATCTTGCTCGGCATGACGGAGACCAGGGCGATGGTGAACAGCAGCTGCGGGAAGGCCAGCAGGCCGTCCATGACACGGCTGATGACCGAGTCCACCCAGCCGCCGAAGAAGCCGGCGAGGATACCGAGGACGGTGCCGAGGACCACGGCGACCACGGCGGAGAGGAAACCGACCAGCAGTGAGACCCGGGCGCCGTAGAGGACGCGGGCCAGGATGTCGCGGCCGTTGACCGGCTCGACACCCAGCAGGTGGTCACCGCTGATTCCGCCCAACGACCCCGTGGGGGTGCTGAACAGAGGGTCGATCAGGTCCTCGTGGTAGGCGTCCGGGTCCTGGCCGAGCAGGTTGCTGATCACCGGCGCGAGCAGAGCGATCGCGATGAGGACCAGCACGAGCACACCACCGGTCAGGGCGAGTTTGTCCCGCTTCAGGCGCTCCCAGGCGATCCGTCCCAGGGATCGCCCCTGGACGGCCTTCTGTCCCGAAGTGGCAGCCGCCGCTTCCTCGGCCGCCTTCGGGGCCGCTTCCGCAGTCGGCTCGTGCAATGGTGCCGTCATCTGGCAGGGACCCCTCTCAACCGGCGGTGGCCGGCCCGCACTTGCCGCTGGTAGCGGCCTCAATCAATCCAACTGTCGTACACAGGGGCGAACCCCTTGGAGGGCGAGTCTTCAACGCATCGCCAACCAGTTACCAGCCTTGGAAGTGAATGGATGCGCAACCGTGATCCGGGCCCATGTTTCCCGCTATGCGGACGGTCAGTTGTGGAGACCGAACACCGGCAAGTCCGGCACAGCGGGCGCAACCGTCATCGTCCACTCGAATCGCTCCAACCGCTCGGGCGTCCGGGAGATGCCCGTCGGCGACGCGGGAAGTACGCCGGAACGGCCTGTCCGCGCCAAGTGACCGCGGAGGGACGGCGAGTTACGTACCGGTGTGTTACCGGCCGCCGCCGTGACGGTGCCGGTGCGCCGGGAGCGACGGCGGATGACGTCGGGGCCGGACGCGCACGGGATCGGGGCCGAGGCTCTCCGGGGGTTGCGCGACGCGCGCAAGCAGGCGCACGCCCGTCACCACTTCGCTGATGCCAACGGCGCAAGTGTCCCGCGGGGCCGCGACTTCGGCGGCGGGGACGGAGGCGGCGCGGCTCAGTGGGCGCCCGGCTCCGGGAAGCCGTATCCACCGTGCGGCGGCGCCTGCGCGGCGTGCGCCTCGCGGTCGTAGAACGGCCGGGTGGCCGCCCGCATCCACATCACGACCGGGTCATACTCGTCGGTCATCGCCACCGTGGACACCGGCAGCCCGTCCGGTACGGCGCCGATCGACTGCCCCATCATCGCCCGCACCGAGTCGACGGCGGGCGGAGAGGTGTCGTACACGTCCAGACCGATGGTCAAGTACGGCGCGCCGAGGGCCGGTTGCACCCAGGCACGGCGCAACGAACGGATCGCCGGGGTGCGATGGGCGTTCTGGGTGAGCAGGGCGTAGAACTGCGGGATCTCGATGGCGGGTTCGGACACCCGCAGCGGGCCGGCCGGCTGACGGTCCAGGCCGGTGGCGATGCGGCGCAGATCCGTCCAGGGAATGCCGACGCCACCGCCGGGGGCGTGCGGGTTGAGCCAGAGGCCGTAGTGGTCCGGGTAGAGCGTGCGGGCCACGTCGAGGCCGTCGGCCACCTCGTACGCCCTGTTCCAGCCGCTCGCCGACAGTTCCTGGGCCGAGGTGACACAGGGCGCGTAGCCGTGGCCGTCCACCCGCATGGTGCCGTACTGGGCGTCCGGGGAACCGGCCTGGCCGTGCCACAGGAGCATCCAGACCTGGCCGGACGACGGGTTCGCGAGGGCACGCAGCAGCGCCTCGTAGGCGTCGTAGCGCCCGGGGGTGACCTGCCGCAGCATGTGCTCGACCTGTCCGGTCGCGGTGCCGCTGCCGCTCGCGCTCACCTGGTGTACCGCCCCTTCGAGAATGTGCCCCGCGTTTGGAATCAGCTTAAGCGCCCCTGCTCCCGGGGCCTGTTCCCGCGTCCTCAGTGGCCGTACTGGTAGAACGGCCGGACGTTCTCCCGCATCCAGTGGCCCACCGGGTCCTCGGCCACGTCGAGCAGGATCAGGTTGACCGGCCAGGCGACCGGGACCGTCCCGAGCGCCCTGCCCAGCGCGTCCAGCGGGAGTTCCTGGAGGTTGCCCTCCCGGTGGGACAGTTCGACGCCCACGAACATCACCGGGTCCGCCGTCTCGATCGCGGCCAGGCAGCGGCGGGCCGTGGCGACCACGCCGGTCGCCCGGAACTCCGCGGCGGCCACGGTGAGGAAGTCGACCGGGTCGTCCTGCCAGTCGGGTTCGAAGAGACGGACCCGGCCACCGCTCGCGGGGCCGTCGAGCACGGTGCGGCCGGCCCGGCACAGCTCGGCCACCGCGTCCGGCGGCAGCGGCACGCCGACCACTCCGTCCGGGTTGACGGCGAGGCCCACCTGCGGAGGCAGCCCGCGGGCGAACTCCACGGCGGGGGCGACGGTGTACGAGAGGTGGGAGCCGACGACCCGGCGGAACTGCTCCTCGGAGCTGAACACGGGCACGTACACCTGGCCCGCGATGTCCATGGTGGGCAGGTCCAGGGGGCCGCTGTGCGGGCCGCCCCCGCCCGGCAGCGGGACCCATACGAAGCTGCGGCCCAGGACCTCGACGATCCGGCCGCCCGCCGAGGGGACGCCGAGGGAGGCCGAGAGCACCTCCTCCAGCTCGTTGCCGGGCCATCCGCCGTGCGGGTGGGGGTGGTGCGCCTGTGCCGGGAAGTCCGCGGGAGTGTCCGCCGGGAAGTCCATCTGCCTACCGCCTGCTGGGAACCGCTGGTCTGTGGCTGGAAAGGCTAGCGGGTGCCGCCGGGGAGGGGACCCGCCGTGTGCTGGGGCGCTCACCGGGTGAAGGCGATGCGGCGCAGTACGTCGGCCGCCTCCCGGTCCAGCAGTACCGCCGAGTCGCAGCCGTGGGGCAGCGCGCCGCGCTCCACGGCGCGCAGCAGGCGGGCGGCGGCTCTGCGGTGCCGCAGGAAGGCGTACCGGGAGACGCCTCTGCCGCGCCGGCGCTGGCCGTCCAGGGCGGTGTCCGGGGTGACGTCGAGGAACAGCAGGTGCAGGGTGCCGCCGCGGCGGCGGGCCGCGCGGGCCAGCCAGTCGCGCACCCAGGTCTGGGTGCCGCAGTCGTGCACGACGAGCCCGTCGCCACCGCTCAGGGCGCGGCGCAGCGCGGCGTAGTGGGCGAGGCGGACCAGGGGGCGGTAGACCGCGTACGGGAGGAGGCGGGGCGCGCGGGCGTCCCAGCGGGCACGGGTGTCCTGGGAGTCGATGCGCGCGCCGCGGACCGCTCGGCGCATCAGGGTGGTCTTGCCGCTGCCGGGCAGTCCGGTGATCACGACGAGATCGCCGGCGCCGAAGAGCAGGCCGTGCGGGCTGCGGCCGG
This sequence comes from Streptomyces sp. NPDC086787, assembly GCF_044745865.1. Lineage (NCBI taxonomy): Bacteria > Bacillati > Actinomycetota > Actinomycetes > Kitasatosporales > Streptomycetaceae > Streptomyces > Streptomyces sp. NPDC086787. The sequence continues at coordinate 64,842 of NZ_JBIVBC010000020.1, forward strand.
CGCGCTCGCGCAGGTCGCGGACGACCGGCGCGGGACGCTCGGCGGACCGCACACCGGCCGGGGCGGCGGCGGGCTGTTCCGGCAGTGCGACGCCGGCGCTCGTGGCGCAGGCCGTGGTCCTGTTCACCGTGATCGTCCTCCCCTTGGGCTCGGGGATCCTCTGCCCGTCGTGTGTAAAGAGAAGGTAATGCCGCCGGTCTCGCGTTTTCGTGCGCTTACTGCCACAGCCCGGTTACAGATGCGGCCTGCCGCCGACCGGCCGGGGCATGCAATGATGTGCCCGCCAACTGCATACCGGCCGTTTGAATCCGCGCGGGAGAGTCCTCGGCAAGTGTCGCCGGGGCGCCGAAGGAGCAAGTCCCTCCCTTGAATCTCTCAGGCACCGTTACCGCGTGGGCGAGGCACATCTGAAAAGCGGGCCGCTGTGACAGCGGCTCCACCCAAGGTGCAAGCCGTGGTCCTCCCCCAGTAGGGGTGGTCAGGGCGAACCTCTCAGGTTCCGATGACAGATGGGGAGGAACGACCTCGCCTGTCATGCCTTGGGAGACGACCGACCGATGAGCAGTACTGAAGCCGCCGGCCTCCGGCACACCGCGCTCGACGCCCTGCACCGCGCGCTCGGTGCGACCATGACCGACTTCGCGGGCTGGGACATGCCGCTGCGCTACGGCTCCGAGCGGGACGAGCATGTCGCCGTGCGGACGAGGGCCGGGCTCTTCGACCTCTCCCACATGGGCGAGATCACCGTGACCGGCCCGGACGCCGCGCGCCTGCTGAACTTCGCCCTGGTCGGCAACATCGGCTCGGTCGGTGTCGGCCGCGCCCGCTACACCATGATCTGCCAGGCCGACGGCGGCATCCTGGACGATCTGATCGTCTACCGGCTGGCCGAGACCGAGTACATGGTCGTGGCCAACGCCTCCAACGCCCAGGTGGTGCTGGACGCGCTGACCGAGCGCGCGCCGGGCTTCGACGCCGAGGTCCGCGACGACCGCGACGCCTACGCGCTGATCGCCGTGCAGGGCCCCGAGTCCCCCGGCATCCTGAAGTCCGTGACGGACGCCGACCTGGACGGCCTGAAGTACTACGCGGGCCTGCCCGGCACGGTCGCGGGCGTCCCGGCGCTGATCGCGCGCACCGGGTACACCGGGGAGGACGGCTTCGAGCTGTTCGTGAAGCCGGAGCACGCCGTCGAGCTGTGGCAGGCGCTGACCGAGGCCGGCGCGGGCGTGGGCCTGGTGGCCTGCGGGCTGTCCTGCCGTGACACGCTCCGCCTGGAGGCGGGCATGCCGCTGTACGGGCACGAGCTGACCACCTCGCTGACCCCGTTCGACGCCGGGCTCGGCCGCGTGGTGAAGTTCGAGAAGGAGGGCGACTTCGTGGGCCGCGAGGCGCTCACCGAGGCCGCCGCCCGCGCCGAGCAGAACCCGCCGCGGGTTCTCGTCGGCCTGGTCGCCGAGGGCCGCCGTGTCCCGCGCGCCGGGTTCCAGGTCGTCGCCGGCGGCGAGGTGATCGGCGAGGTCACCTCGGGCGCCCCCTCCCCCACGCTGGGCAAGCCCATCGCCATGGCCTACGTCGAGGCGGCGCACGCTGCGCCCGGTACGGCCGGCGTCGGCGTGGACATCCGCGGCAGCCATGAGCCGTACGAGGTCGTGGCGCTGCCGTTCTACAAGCGCCAGAAGTAGAGACTGATCCGGGTGTGACGCCAGGGCACGTCACCCGTGCCACGTGCGGTTCCACCCGTGCCGCATACGGTTTCAGCAGTCCCCCCTTCACCACCCGTCCCACGCGTACAGGAGAATTCAGGCCATGAGCAACCCCCAGCAGCTGCGCTACAGCAAGGAGCACGAGTGGCTGTCGGACGCCGAGGGCGGCGTCGCGACGGTCGGCATCACCGAGTTCGCGGCCAACGCGCTCGGCGATGTCGTCTACGCCCAGCTCCCCGAGGTCGGCGACACGGTGACCGCGGGCGAGTCCTGCGGCGAGCTGGAGTCGACCAAGTCGGTCTCCGACCTGTACTCCCCGGTCACCGGTGAGGTCGTCGAGGCCAACCAGGACGTCGTCGACGACCCGTCCCTGGTGAACTCGGCCCCCTTCGAGGGCGGCTGGCTGTTCAAGGTGCGGATCACGGACGAGCCGGCGGAGCTGCTCTCCGCCGACGAGTACACCGCTTTCACCGCCGGCTGAGGAGTCGTAGCCGTATGACTGTCCTGAACACGCACCTGCACGAGCTGGACCCGGAGATCGCCGCCGCGGTCGACGCCGAGCTCGCCCGCCAGCAGTCCACGCTGGAGATGATCGCGTCCGAGAACTTCGCGCCGCTCGCGGTGATGGAGGCGCAGGGCTCGGTCCTCACCAACAAGTACGCCGAGGGCTACCCGGGCCGCCGCTACTACGGCGGCTGCGAGCACGTCGACGTCGCCGAGCAGATCGCCATCGACCGGGTCAAGGAGCTGTTCGGCGCCGAGTACGCCAACGTGCAGCCGCACTCCGGCGCCTCCGCCAACCAGGCCGCCCTGTTCGCGCTGGCCCAGCCCGGTGACACCATCCTCGGTCTGGACCTGGCCCACGGCGGCCACCTGACCCACGGGATGCGGCTGAACTTCTCCGGCAAGCAGTTCAACGTGGTCGCCTACCACGTGGACGAGGCCGGACTGGTCGACATGGCCGAGGTCGAGCGGCTCGCCAAGGAGCACCGCCCCAAGGTGATCATCGCGGGCTGGTCGGCGTACCCGCGGCAGCTGGACTTCGCCGAGTTCCGCCGGATCGCCGACGAGGTCGAGGCCTACCTGTGGGTCGACATGGCCCACTTCGCGGGCCTGGTCGCCGCGGGTCTGCACCAGAACCCGGTGCCGTTCGCGGACGTGGTCACCTCCACGACCCACAAGACGCTGGGCGGCCCGCGCGGCGGCATCATCCTGGCGAAGAAGGACTTCGCGAAGAAGCTGAACTCGTCCGTCTTCCCGGGCTTCCAGGGCGGTCCCCTGGAGCACGTGATCGCGGCCAAGGCGGTCTCCTTCAAGGTCGCCGCCTCGGAGGACTTCAAGGAGCGCCAGCGCCGTACGGTCGAGGGCGCGAAGATCCTCGCCGAGCGGCTGACCGCGCCGGACGCCCGCGAGGCCGGGGTGAACGTGCTGTCGGGCGGCACGGACGTGCACCTGATCCTGGTCGACCTGCGCGAGTCCGAGCTCGACGGCCAGCAGGCCGAGGACCGGCTCCACGAGGTCGGCATCACGGTCAACCGCAACGCCGTCCCGAACGACCCGCGGCCGCCGATGGTGACGTCGGGTCTGCGTATCGGTACCCCCGCCCTGGCCACCCGCGGCTTCACGGCCGAGGACTTCGCCGAGGTCGCGGACGTGATCGCCGAGACGCTGAAGCCGTCGTACGACGTCCAGGCCCTCAAGGACCGGATCCGTACGCTGGCCGACAAGCACCCGCTGTACCCGGGGCTGAGCAAGTAGTTTCCGTCCCGGCGTGGGCACCGCGCACACTGGAAGCGCACGTCCGCTTCCCAGGGCGCGGTGCCCCACCCGTTTTTTCGCACCACCCCAGAGTCATTGAGGAGTCACCGTGGCCATCTCGGTCTTCGACCTGTTCTCGATCGGCATCGGCCCGTCCAGCTCCCACACGGTCGGCCCGATGCGTGCGGCGCGCATGTTCTCCCGCCGCCTGCGCAACGAGGGCCTGCTCGGCTCCGTCGCGTCCATACGCTCCGAGCTGTACGGCTCCCTCGGCGCCACCGGCCACGGCCACGGCACACCCAAGGCGGTGCTGCTCGGCCTGGAGGGCGAGTCGCCGCGCACGGTCAACGTGGAGACCGCGGACGAGCGGGTGGAGAAGATCAAGTCGGGCGGCCTGATACGGCTGCTCGGCGAGCACGAGATCCCGTTCTCCTACGACGACGACCTGATCCTGCACCGCCGCGAGACGCTCCCCTACCACGCCAACGGCATGACCCTGTGGGCCTACGACGCCGACGGCACCGAGCTGCTCGCGAAGACGTACTACTCGGTGGGCGGCGGCTTCGTCGTGGACGAGGAGGCGGTCGGCGCGGACCGCATCAAGCTCGACGACACGGCCCTGAAGTACCCCTTCCGCACGGGCGACGAACTGCTGCGCCTCACCAAGGAGACGGGACTGTCCATCTCCTCCCTCATGCTGGAGAACGAACGGGCCTGGCGCACCGAGGACGAGATCCGCGAAGGCCTGCTCGACATCTGGCACGTGATGCGGGCGTGCGTGTCGCGCGGCATGTCCCGCGAGGGCATCCTGCCGGGCGGCCTGAAGGTGAAGCGCAGGGCCGCCGTCACCGCCCGCCAGCTGCGCGCCGAGGGCGACCCGCTGGCCCATGCGATGGAGTGGATCACGCTCTACGCGATGGCGGTGAACGAGGAGAACGCCGCCGGCGGCCGCGTGGTCACCGCCCCCACCAACGGCGCGGCCGGCATCATCCCCGCGGTCCTGCACTACTACATCAACTTCATCCCCGGCGCGGACGAGGACGGCGTCGTGCGCTTCCTCCTCTCCGCCGGCGCCATCGGCATGCTCTTCAAGGAGAACGCCTCCATCTCCGGCGCCGAGGTCGGCTGCCAGGGCGAGGTCGGCTCCGCCTGCTCCATGGCCGCCGGCGCCCTCGCCGAGGTCCTCGGCGGCAGCCCCGAGCAGGTCGAGAACGCGGCCGAGATCGGCATGGAACACAACCTCGGCCTGACCTGCGACCCGGTCGGCGGCCTCGTCCAGATCCCCTGCATCGAACGCAACGGCATGGCCGCGGTGAAGGCCGTGACGGCGGCCCGGATGGCGATGCGCGGCGACGGATCCCACAAGGTGTCCCTGGACAAGGTCATCAAGACCATGAAGGAAACGGGCGCGGACATGAGCGTCAAGTACAAGGAGACGGCGCGGGGCGGGCTCGCGGTGAACATCATCGAGTGCTGAGCAGGCGGACTCCGGCCAGCACACGTCGCACGGCGTGCATGCGGCCCATCCCCGCGTGCGCGGGGAGCAGGCTGGGTGACCTTCCGTTTCTGTGGTGGCGCGGTGCTCGAGCGTCATCCGAACGTCGGTCGCTGCGGAACTCCGGTCACGGAACCGGCGGCACTGCAAGCGTGTCGCCGGTTCCGTCAGGAGTCGCCAGGTCGAGCGGCCCGCTACGGCTGATGCACCACTCCCGCGTACCGCTGTGCGAAGCGGGTGCCCGTGGCTGCGGAGACCGTGACGTCGTAGCGGCCGCTTCGGTCTGTGGGCCAGGTCAGGTGCGTGCGGGCGCCCGGGGCCAGCCAGACGGTGCGCTCCTTGCCCGCGTAGTCGTTCGGGGTGAGGGTGAAGGACGCCTCGGTGCCGCCGGTGTTGCTCAGTTCCAGCTCTACCGTGGTGCGTCGCGGGGTCGCCCGCACCGACGGTACGGCGACGTCGTTCAGGCCCGCGCGGACGACCGTGCCGGAGAAGCGGCGGGCGAACCCGTCGGCGCCGTACACGGAGAAGTCGTAGCGGCCGTCGGTGGCGGTGGCGTCCCAGGTGTAGGTGCGGGACTGACCGGGCTGGACGGTGAACGGGGTGCCCGTGAAGGGGAGGGCGATGTTCGGGAGAACGGTGAAGTGGTAGCCGACGGTGCCGTGGTTGGTGAGGGTGCAGGTGACCTTGCCGGTGCCGCGGTCCACCGTGACGTCGGCCCAGGGGCGGTAGGGGAGGACGCGGTGCGGGCGTTCGCCCTTCTCCTGGGCGGGCATCGACTGGTCGGTGGGTATCTTGACGGCGGGGAGCGCGTTGCCCGCGTCCGCCTTCTTCATCAGAGCCACCGTGTCGGGCAGCGCCGGGATGCTGTAGTCGGGTCTGGTGAAGTCGAAGCAGCTCGTGAGGTCGCCGCAGACGGTGCGCCGCCAGTCGGAGATGTTGGGCTCGTGCACCCCGGTGACCCGCTCCAGGAAACGCACGACCGAAGTGTGGTCGAAGACCTGGGAGTTGACCCAGCCGCCGCGTGACCACGGCGAGATCACCCACAACGGCACCCGGCTGCCGAGGCCGATGGGCTTGCCGTTCGCGAACTCGTCCTTGGTGCCGGGCTCCGGGAACGGCGGGATGACGTGGTCGAAGTAGCCGTCGTTCTCGTCGTACATGAGGAGGAAGACGGTGTGCTTCCACACCTCGGGATTGGAGAACAGCGACTGGAGCGCGGTGTTGACCCAGTGGGCGCCGTAGTCGGGGCTGGCGTTGGGGTGTTCGCAGAACAGGTAGGGCGCGACCAGCCAGGAGACGGTGGGCAGCGTGCCGTCCTTGCAGTGCTTGTCGAACGCCGTGAGATCCCACTTCGTCATGGCGTTGACGTAGCGCGGGTCGTCCTTGGGGAACTCGTGGAACTGCTTGAAGTACGAGAGCGCGTTGTCGTCGTAGTCACCGTTGCGGTCGTCGGAGCCGTCGGGGTTGTGGTAGACGCGCCAGCTGACGCCGGCCGCCTCCAGGCGTTCGGCGTACGTCGTCCAGTCGGCCACCGGGTTGTTGGTGACCGGGGTGTTGTCGGTCCACGGGCCGGTGGTGCCGTCGACGCCGGGGCCGCAGGTGCCGGTCCACAGGAAGAGGCGGTTGGGGTCGGTGGGGCCGTTGAGCGAGCAGAAGTACCCGTCGCAGAGGGTGAAGGCGTCGGCGAGGGCGTACTGGTAGGGGATGTCCTCGCGGGTGAAGTAGCCCATGGTGCGCTCGCCCTTGGACTGCACCCACTTGTCCATGGCGCCGCTGTTGACGGCGTTGTGGCCGGTGTCCCAGTCGTGCGGGAGGCCGGCCGCGTTCTGCGCGTTGTACTTGGTGGTGTCCATGCGGAAGGGCAGCAGGTAGCCCTCGCTGCGGCCCCGGTCCGGCTGGCGGAACACCGAGTCTCCGTTGGACAGGACGGTCGCCTGCTTGTCGCCGAAGCCCCGGACTCCGCCGAGGGTGCCGAAGTAGTGGTCGAAGCTGCGGTTCTCCTGCATCAGGATGACCACGTGTTTGACGTCGGCGACGCCCTGGCGGCCGGCACCGTTGCCTGCGGCGGCTGCCTCGGCCGTGCCGGGGAGTCCGGCTGCCATGGCGGCGGTGGCCGCGGTGGTGCCGATGAAGGAACGGCGGCTGATCTCGGTCATGGGAGGTGGGCCCTTCGGGGTGCGCGGTCAGCCGCGGGCGGACAGGGAGAAGGTGACGACGGCGGCGGCGTGGTCGGAGGGCCAGCCGTTGGCAGCGGTGTCCGGCACCGGGCGGGGCCAGCCGGTGACCAGGGTGTGCGCCTCCTCGACCCGGAGCCGTCCGGCGAACTGGATCTGGTCGACACGGTCCTGGGGTTCCGCGCCACCGCCGCTCTCGCGTCGCGGCCTGACCGGGGACCAGGTGTTTCCGGGCGTCTTCGCCGGGTTCGGGTGGGCATCGCGGAAGGCGTCGGTGAGGCCCGCCCTCTCCAGTGCCTCGGTCACGGGCCAGCGGACCCGGCCCGCTCCCCCGTGCGCGGCCGCCGTCCGGTTGGTCCAGTCGTGGTGCGACGGCGAGGCGAGCGCGGCCGCCAGCACGAGGGGGCCGCGGGCGGCGAGTTCGGGGCGCAGCGCGGACACCAGCGCCTGCGTCTGCCGGTAGCGGGCGGTGCCTTTCTCGGCCGTCTCGGTCTGGGCCGGAGTACGGCCCCCGAGCAGCGCGTACGGCCCGTAGTCGGCGTCGTCCAGCCGGGCCGTCCACACGCGTACCGTGCGGCCGCCGGGCAGGCGCAGCGTCGCCGCCGCGGCCGGAAGGTCCTCGGTCGGGATGACGGTGTCGGTGAGCGGGTGGCGGCTCACGATGCCGAGGCCAGGGGCCTGGTGGACGTGCCAGCCGAGCGCCTCGGCGAGTTCCTCCGCGCCCTTGTCCCCGCATTCCTGGAGGGCCACGACGTCCAGGCCCTGGGTGAGGACGAGCCGCAGCTGCTTCTCCAGCGAGCCGTCGACGTGGGCGCCGGCGTCCCAGAGGTTGAGGGTGGCGGCCTTGAGCCGCAGCCGCTCGCGGGAGGTGCGCACGGGCACCTGCACGGTGACGGTGTCGGTGCCGACGGCGCTGTCGGTGACGGCGGCCACCAGCCGTCCGGGTCTGCGCGGAGCGAGGTGCGGGGCCCGGCCGCCGACCGTGCCGTCCGCGGTCACCGACAGCCAGGGGTCGCCGCCGGTCCGCTTGAAGACCGGGCCGCCCGCGGGGTTGCCCCCGGGTCTGATCCACAGGCCGCCCAGCTTCACGGAGAACTCGGTGCCCGCGGTCTGCGGGGCGGTGGTGACGGCGTCCACGGCCGCGTGGGGGCGCGGGATGACGGGACGTGCCGTGAAGGTGAACGGGGTCGTCTTCGCCAGGATGCCGTAGCCGTCCTTGGCGAGCAGATACGCGGTGTACGGGCCACCGGTGAGGGCGGCGGTGTCGAGGGTGATGTCGCCGTCGGCGCCGGGCGTGTACTGCCAGGCGAGGGCGGAGCCGTGGCCCGGCTGCCGGTCGCCGTCGTACACGCCGATCCAGTTCTTGGCGTCGGGTGTGCCGGTCGTCCAGTGGAAGGAGAGTTTGTCGCCCTCGTGCGGGGCGTGTGTGGTCAGCCCGACCGAGTTGTCGACGGGGGCACCGCCCGCGAAACCGAACGGTTCGGTCTTCGCGAGGACTGCGTAGCCGTCCTTGGCCAGCAGGTAGGCGATGTACGGTCCGTCGCCCAGGCCGGAGGTGTCGAGGGTCTGCTGCCCGGAGGCGCCGGGTACGTAGGCCCATACCAGGGAGCTGCTTCCGGTCGCGGGCTGCCGGTCGGCGGGGTAGACGCCGATCCAGTTCTTGGCGTCGGGCGCGTCCGTCGCCCAGTTGAAGGCCAGTTTGTCGCCGCGCTTGGGGGGTGTCGCGGAGGCGATCGTGATGCTGCTCCCGGACGCGGTGGCCTGTGAGAGGGATGTCACGGTGTTGATCCCCTAAGTTGTCTATATAACTTCCTCCCAAGCAAGCCGGTCCCGGGCGACGTCCGCGTGAACGCCGGGTTGCCGACGACCGGGAGGGACAGGGAAATCTGAGAGACCCCTGCGCTGGGCGCGAGCCGCTCGAATTGCCGGTAAATACCTTCTGAGCTGGGCATTTGACGGGGCGAGGGGCCTTTTCGGGGTGCGCATCGGCCGCCCGAGCCGCCTTGGGTCGCGTCGGCGCGAGGGGGTACGGCGACAGCGTGCGGCCGTTCACCGATCAGGGCCGTCTGTGCACAGCCGGCGCGGCCGGAAACCTGAGCGTCAGCTGTCCGACAACTGTGTTGCCCCCGGGGCTACCGTGAAGTAACCGCTCACCCCTACGCTTCGGCCAACTCGCCTACGACGAAGGGGCATTGAGGGATGCGCGTAGTGAAAAGGCTGGCGGCGCTGGTGGGTGCCGCCGCGCTGCTGGTGGCGGTACCGGCGAATGCCCGTGCGGCGGAGCCGCCGAAGTTCTCGGAGACGACGGCGATCGGGACGCACAACGCGTACGACAAGGGCAAGTACACGTACTTCGCCCAGGCGTTGGACTCGGGCGCCTCGCTGCTGGAGCTGGACGTGTACGTGGACACCCTGAGCCACCGCTGGCGGGTCAGCCACAGCAACCCGTGGGGCAACGACAACAACTGCGAGGCCGCCAAGACACCGGGCGACCTGTACAGCAAGTCACGCAACCAGGACCTCGGCAGCTGCCTGGACAACATCGCGGCCTGGAACCAGCTCCACCCCGACCACCCGCCGATCGTGTTCAAGGTCGAGTTCAAGGTCGGCTTCTACGACAAGGGGGGCATGGGCCCGGACGAGTTCGACAAGCTGGTGTCGCAGAAGCTCGGCAGCAGCGTCTTCAAGCCGGCCGACCTGCTGGGCGGCACGTACTCCTCGCTGGACGCGGCGGCCAAGGCGAACGCCTGGCCCTCCCGCGACTCCCTCAAGGGCAAGTTCATGTTCGAGCTGATCCCGGGAACGGTGGAGCAGTCCAACCCGTTCGACCACTACTGGACCGACGAGGAGTACGGCGACCATCTGCGCGACCTGTACGCGGCGGGCCGGATCAGCGAGGCCCAGGCCTTCCCGGCGGTGATCAACGCCGAGAACGGTGACCCGCGCGTCAACCGCTACGACGCCTCCATCCGGCCCTGGTTCGTGTTCTTCGACGGCAGCGCGGCGACGTATGTGAACAACGGCTACGACACCTCCTTCTACTCCACGAACCACTACATCCTGATCGCGACGGGCGCCGACAGCGTCTCCCCGTCGATCTCCTCGACCAACCCCACGGACGCCGAAGTCGCCACCCGGCTGGACCTGTTGGCCAAGGACCACGCGAGCATCATCACGTCCGACTGGTCGTCGAAGTCGGCGGCGGTCCTGAGTTCGGTCACGTCGAGAAGCTGAGACAAGCTGCGCGTCGATGGATAACCGGTGCAAAATGAGGACTTGTACCACAACTCCTGGCACAAAAAGGAGTCCGCATGCTGCACGGCATCGACGTGAGCGCGTTTCAGCCCACTACGTACGACACGGACGGCCTCTCCTTCGCCTTCATCAAGGCGACGGAGGGGCGTTCGTACACCAACCCACGACTCACCGCCCAGACCAGGACCGCGCGTGCGGCCGGGCTGGTCGTCGGCTTCTACCACTTTCTGTGGCCCGGTGAACTCACCGCGCAGGCCGAGTACTTCGTCTCCCACGCGCCCGAGCGGCCGGGCGACATCCTCGCCGTCGACTGGGAGACGACGAGCGACGGGACGCACGCCGACAACGCGGAGAAGGACCGCTTCATCCGCAAGGTGAAGGAACTACGGCCGGCGAACCGGGTCGTGCTGTACGCGAACCGGAACTTCTGGCTGGACATCGATGTCACGTCGTATGCCGGCGACGGTCTCTGGATCGCCGACTACGTGACCGCGGGCAAGCCCCGCATCAAGGCCAAGTGGCTCTTCCACCAGTACACCAGTGATCCGCACGACAAGAACGTGGCACGCTTCGAGAGCCGGAGCGCGCTGCGCGAGTGGGCGGCGGGAGCCTGACACGGCCGAAGGGGGCGCCGGTGGACCCGGCGCCCCCTTCGCGCGTTCACGTCACTTGTTCAGGTAGGCCCAGAACTCGTCGAACGACAGGACCTTGTCGCCATTGAGGTCACGGGTCTTGATGATGGCCGCGGCCACCGTCTCGGTGACGTTCCAGTCACCCTCCTGTGCGAGGGCGGACTTGAACTCGGTGGCGGTGATGAAGCCGTCACCGTCCGAATCGATCCGCTGGAAATGCTTGCGTGCTTCCTCGATGTCCGCCACCGATCCGCCCCTTTTGTCGCGTTTTACGGGCCTTGCAGGCCTACTGCCGCAGGTCAGACTAGCTGCCTCCGCGCGACTCCCGTGCGGCGGCCGTCCACGTCCGCTCCGCGGGCCCCGCGGTGACACGGACGCGTTCGCCCTGATCCGAGCAACACGATCTAGCGGAAGATGCCGGTGTGCCCCAGGGAGTAGCGGCCCGGCTGTGGGTACACGGCGAGGCCGTGCGGGCCGCTGCCGACCTTGATGCGGGCCAGCTGGGCGCCGGTGGCGGTGTCGATGGCGTACACCTCGGAGTTGTAGCGGCCGGAGAGCCAGAGGATCTTGCCGTCGGCCGAGACGCCTCCCATGTCGGGGCTGCCGCCGCCCGGCAGGTGCCACTTCTTGGTGAGCCGGTCCTGGGTGAAGTCGAAGACGGAGATCGTGCCCTCACCGCGATTGGAGACGTACATCTCGCGGGAGTCGCGGCTGACGTACAGGCCGTGGGCGCCCTTGCCGGTGGGCATCAGGGTGGGCTTGGTGAACTTGTCGCCGTCCAGGACCCACACACCGTCGGCCATCATGTCGGCGACGTAGAACTTCTTGCCGTCGGGCGACATCTTGACGTCCTGCGGCATCGCGCCCGAGTAGGGCAGTTTCTCCTGGCGCAGGACCTTCATGGCGGCCGTGTCGACCTTGAGCAGTTCCCCGCTGAACTCGCAGGAGACGATGAAGTAGCGCCCGTCGAGGGAGAAGTCGGCGTGGTTGACGCCGTAGCAGCTGACCGGGACGGCCTTGACGGTCTTCATGGTGTGCGCGTCGCGGAAGACGAGCTGCCGGTCCAGGGAGGCCATGACGACGGCGTACTTGCCGTCGGGGGTGAAGTACAGGTTGTACGGGTCGTGCACGGGGACAGCTTCGCCCACCTTGCCGGTCTTCGGGTCGATGGGGGTGAGGCTGTTGCCCACGTCGTTGTTGACCCACAGCGTCTTCAGGTCCCAGGAGGGCACGACGTGCTGGGGCTGTCGCCCGACCTGGATGGTCTGGATGACCCGCCGGGTGGCCGGGTCGATCACCGAGACGGTGTCCGAGTTGGTGTTCGGGACGTAGATGCGCGACGGGAAGTCCTTCACCACCGGGGACAGCGCCCCGGGGCGGTCGGCGGCGTAGACGTCGGACGCGTCGAGTACGGGCGGCATCCCGGGCAGGCTGTCGGCCACGGCCTGCCGCGGCTCGGGCGGTGGGGCCGCCTTGCTGCCGAGGGCCTCGTCCGCGCGGTGCTGTGTGCCGCCGCACGCGGACAGCAGGGTCAGGGCGGTGAGGGCGGCGCCGGCGGCCAGGGCGCGGGTGGTTCGGGTGAGGTGCATCAGCTCAGCAGCTCCGTGGTGGTGACCGCGCGCAGTCCTCGGCGGTCGAGTTCTTGGAGTACGGCGGGAAGGGCGGCGACCGTGTCCGGATAACCGAAGTGCATGCTCACCACGGATCCGCCCCGGACCTCGGCCAGGACCTTGCGGGTGACGGCGGCGGCACCCGGGCTGGTGTAGTCGAGCGAGTCGACGTCGTACGACAGCACGTGGGGGTAGCCGGCGGCGCGGGCCAGCCGCAGGACCAGCGGGGAGGCGGTGGCGGCGCGAGACGGGCGGAACCAGGTGCCGATGCCGCCGGTGAGCCGCCGGAGCCGGTCCGCGCACTCGGTGATCTCGGCGCGGGCGCCGGCCTCGGGCAGCTCGTTGACGGCAACGTGCCGCTGGGTGTGGTTGCCGAGGTCGTGGCCGCCGTCGAGGACGCGGTGCGCGAGGTCGGGGTGCTCGTCGAGCCAGCCGCCGACGGCGAGCACGGTGACCCGGGCACCGTGCCCCTCGGCCTCGGCGAGCAGGTTCCGGGCGAGGGCGGGGTCCCCCTGGCCGTGGAAGGTGAGTGCGACGCGGGGGCGGTCACGGGGGCCGTGGGTGATCTGCGCGGGCTGCCGGGGGAAGGCGCGGGGGGCGGGGGCGGCGAGCGGGGTCGGCGTCGAGGTGGCGGCTTCCGCGGATGCGGTGCGCGTGGGCCGGGTGGCGGTGCCGGTTGCGGTGCCGGTGGAGCATCCGGTGGCGAGGGCACCCCCGGCGACGAGCCCGGCGCCCGCACGCAGCGCCGCGCGGCGGTCGGTCGTGGTCACCCGCACCATTTAAGGGGGGTTGCGAGGGAAAACAGCCGATTGACCCGCGTACGGGCTGCGCGTACGGACCTGGTGTCACGTCAGCGGTCGGCCACCCGCATCTCGAACCATGTCGTCTTGCCGCGTGGCAGCAGGTCGACGCCCCAGCGGTCGGCCAGTTTGTCGACGAGGAACAGGCCCCGGCCGCTGACGTCGAGTTCCTGGACCGGCATCAGACAGGGCAGCCCCCGGGAGGGGTCACGGACCTCGACGCGGATCCAGCCCCGGCGGCGGCGCATGCGTAAGCCGAAGACCCGGGCGCCGGTGTGCCGTACGGCGTTGCCGACCAGTTCGGAGACGAGGAGGACCGCGTCCTCCGTCATCTTCGGGGTGAGCCCCCAGTGGCGGAGCACGACGACCTGGGCGAGCCGGCGCGCGGTGGCCGCCGACTCGGGGCGCGAGGGCAGGGGGACCTCGGCCTCGGCCGGGTTGCCGAACAGCTCAAGTGCCTTGAGTGCCCGGTCGTCCTCGACCGCGGGCGACCAGCGCGCCGCGGTCGCACGGCTGTGTCCCCGCGGCTGTTCGATGCCCTCCAGCCCCGCCATGCCCCCATGATGGCGGCCCGAGGGCCCGCCCGGGGCCGTTCCCGTGGAATACGCCCCCCGGAAGCCTCTACTTCAGGACACTCGTTCGGCATATGCCTATGGCATCACTGGGGTCCTGGCGGCCCACCCCACCTGCACGAACAGGACACTCCCGGGCAGTTGACGGGTTCCCCCGGAAAGGCAGACTTAAGGTTGCTTTAAGGCTTCCATAAACCGCCCCTTCGGGGGAACCAAACCCTGTCGGCCTAAAGGAACTTGGCCTTGCCGGGGCCCTCCTCCACGAAGCTCCGCATGCCGCGCTCGCGGTCCTCCGTGGCGAACAGTCCCGCGAACCAGTTCCGCTCCAGGGCGAGACCGGTGTCCAGGTCCGTCTCCAGACCGGTGTCGATCGACTCCTTCGCCGCGCGCAGCGCGATCGCCGGACCCTGCGCCAGCTTCGCGGCCCAGATGTGCGCCTCGGTGTACACGTCGGCGGCGGGTACGACCCGGTCCACCAGGCCGATCGCGAGGGCCTCGTCGGCCTTGACCATCCGGCCCGTGAAGATCAGGTCCTTGGCCTTGGAGGGGCCGACGAGCCGGGGCAGCCGCTGGGTGCCGCCCGCGCCCGGGATGAGGCCGAGCATGATCTCCGGCTGGCCCAGCTTGGCGTTGTCGGCGGCGATGCGGTAGTCGGCGCACAGGGCCAGTTCGCAGCCCCCACCGAGCGCGTAGCCGGTGACGGCGGCGACGACCGGCTTGGGGATACGGGCCACGGCGGTGAAGGAGTCCTGGAGGCCACGGGCACGCAGGACCATCGCGCTGTGGTCCATGCGCTGCATCTCCTTGATGTCCGCGCCCGCCGCGAACACCTTCTCGCCGCCGTAGATCACCACGGCACGCACGTCCTCGCGGCGTGCGGCCTCCTCGGCGAGTTCCCTGATCCGGTCCTGCGTGGCGACGTCCAGCGCATTCATCGGCGGCCGGTCCAGACGCAGCGTGCCGACGCCTTCGGCGACTTCGAGAGTGACGGTCATGCTCCGCAGGTTAGCGGGCGTTCACGCGCCGGGGCACAGGGGTATGCCGTCCGCCGCGGGCTGGCCGGGTCGCTCGCGCGGTTGCCCGCGCCCCTCCGACGGGGCGCGGGGCGTCCGTCCTACGCCTTCCACTTCTCCCACGACAGGTTCCAGCCGTTGTACCCGTTGCCCGGGGCGACGGTGGCCTCGTGCGAGTTCTTCACGACCACCACGTCACCGACCATGGAGTTGTTGAAGAACCAGGCGGCCGCGATGTCCTTGCGGTAGCCGCCCTTCACGTCGCGCAGGCCCACGCAGCCGTGGCTGGCGTTGTAGTTGCCGAAGGCGTCGCCGCCCCAGTAGTTGCCGTGCACGAAGGTGCCCGACTCGGTCAGGCGCATGGCGTGCGGGACGTCCTTGATGTCGTACTGGCCGCCGTAGCCGACGGTCTCGCCGTTCATGCGGGTCTCCGCGAGCTTCTCGCTGATGACCATCTGGCCGTTCCAGGTGTCGTAGCCGGACTTGCCGGTGGTGACGTCGATGGTCTTGACGACCCTGCCGTTCCGGGTGACCTGCATCGTGTGCTTCTTGGCGTCCACGACGGAGACCTGGTCGCGGCCGATGGTGAACTTCACGGTCCTGGTCTGCTTGCCGTAGACCCCGGGGCGGCCCTTGACCCCGTCGAGGTCGAGGGAGACGGTGACCTTGGTGCCCGCCGCCCAGTACTTCTCGGGGCGGAAGTCCAGGCGGTCGTTGCCGAACCAGTGGCCCTCGACGGGGACGGCCGGTTCGGTCTTGACGGAGATGGCCTTCTCGACGTCCTCGGGGTGGGTGATGCCCCGGGTGAACCTGACGGAGAACGGCATCCCGACGCCGACGGTGGAGCCGTCCTCGGGGGTGAAGGAACCGGTGAAGGTGTTCTTCGGGGTCAGGGTGGTGAAGGTGGAGTCCTGGGCCGCCTCGCGACCGTCGGAGTCCTTGGCGACCGCGTGCACCGTGTACTTGGTGGCGGCGGCCAGGTGGGAGGAGGGCGTCCAGGTGGCGCCCTCGCCGGATATCGCCCCGGCTATCTTCGCGCCCTTGGCGTCCTTCACCTCGACCTGGGTCAGTTTGCCCTTGCCCGCGGTGACCTTGAGAACGCCGCTGGTGTCCACCTCGGTGGCGCCGGACTTCGGCGCGATGCTCACGACGGCCTCGGACTGCTCGCTCTGCTGTGCCGAGCCCTTGCCCTTGCCGTCCCCGGAGCCGGAGCCGGCGCCCGAGTCCGACCCGCCACCACACGCGGTGGCGGCGAGCAGCAGGGCGCCGGCCAGCAGTACCGGCAGCCCTTTCCGGCCTCTGCGCCCCACCTCAACCGACGCCCCCGATATCGGCCGCACGTTCACGTTCTCTCCCCTCGCGGGGCCTGGTCAGGCCCGCTCCCCAGCGCCACCGGCGCCCACTTGGCGCATAGTATCCGCAGGGTTTTGGGCTACGTGTCCGCCGAATGTCACCGTTCCGTCGCAGATTCGACGCCACTTGAGCACGCCGGTGCTACTTGACCGCGCTGCCGCCCTTCCACTCGTCCCAGCCCATGTTCCAGCCACCGAGGCCGTTGTCCGCGGAGACCGTCTTGTCGTTGCTGCGGACGACCTCGACGACGTCCCCGATCAGGGTCCGGTCGAAGAACCAGCCCGCCGGGGTGTCCGAGCCGCCGCCCTGGTTGTCCCTGAGGCCGATGCAGCCGTGGCTGACGTTGGAGACCCCGGGAGCCTCCGGCGCCCAGTAGTTGCCGTGCAGGAAGGTCCCGGAGTCGGTGAGCTTCATGGCGTGCGGGACGTCCGGGATGTCGTACTCGCCGCCGAAGCCGACCGTGCTGCCGTTCATCCGGGTCACCTCCAGCATCTCCATGACCACCATCTTTCCGTTGTAGGTGGTGGTCTTCGGGGCGCCCGCGGTGATCGGGACGGTGGCGAGCAGCGCGCCGTCCCTGCGGACCTGCATGGTGTGCGCGGCCGCGTCCACCAGGGAGACCTGGCTGCGGCCGACGGTGAAGGTGACCGTCTTGTGCTGGAGTCCGTAGACACCGCGCGCGCCCTCGACGTCGCGGAGCCCGATGTCGACGGTCACCTGGGTGCCGGGTTTCCAGTAGTCCTTGGGGCGGAAGTCGAGCCGGTCGTCGGCGAACCAGTGCGGACGGATCTCGACCGGGGGCTTCGCGGTGACCCGGACCGCGCGTTCGACGGCGGCACGGTTCTCGATCGACCGGCTGAAGGCCAGCGAGACGATCATTCCGGTGCCCACGGTCGAACGGTTCTCGGGGGTGACGTAGGCGATGAACCGTTCGTCGGGGACCTGTGTCGTGAAGGTGGCGTGCCGGGCGGAACGGCGCCCGTGCCCGTCCAGCGCCACCACGTCCACGGTGTACTTGGCGGCCAGCGCCAGCGCCCGCTCGGTGGGCCGCCACTCTCTGCCGTCGTCGGTGATGTGCCCGGCCACCGGGGTGTCCTGGGCGTCCTGGGAGCGGACGACGCTGACCGACTCCAGTCGCCCCTCGGTGACCCGCACCCGTAGCGGCTCGCCGGAGCGCACCGCCTTGGCGCGGTCTCCCGGGGAGATGCGGATGATGTCGTCGGACGCCGGCGGTTTGCCGAAGATGCGGTCCAGGGCGCTGCCGCCCGACCCGTCCGTGCAGCCGGCCGCTCCGGCCAGCAATCCTGCCCATGTCAGTACGGCGGCCAACACGGCGCCCGCGCGCCGTGCGCGCCCTTGTGCATACCTCACGAGCGGTGCAACGACCGGGGCGGCCCCGGGGAAACGTGAGTGCGACGCAAGCTCTGGGCAGAACAGTGGAAGGACGACGCGATGCAGAGCCGCGCCCGTGAGCCGCGGGGACGCCGGCGACGGGAGGTCGTGCGCGCCGCCGGCCCTCGGGGACCGGGCGCGCGCGACCGCTCCGACACCGGCTGAGAGCGCTCCGGAAGGCGAACGAGCCGACGCAAAGGGGCCGCAAGGTGACGAGCGCAGCCGAGCAGCAGTCAGTGGCTCAGGAGGGTGCCGCCCGGGCGGGCCGCCCGGCCGCGGTGGCGAACGGCGCCCCGCGCGCCGCTCCACCGACTCCACCCGTATGGCCGGGTGCACCCACCCCGCTCGGCGCACGTTTCCGGGTCGGTCCCGACGGGGTGGCGGGCACCAACTTCGCGCTCTGGGCGGCGGGCGCGGAGGCGGTGCGGCTGTGCCTGTTCGACGAGCGCGGCCGGGAGACCCGGGTACGGCTGACCGAACTGACGCACGAGATCTGGCACGGTTTCGTGCCGGGGGTGATGCCCGGCCAGCGGTACGGCTATCGGGTGGACGGCCGCTGGGACCCGTGGACCGGCGCCCGCTGGAATCCGGCGAAGCTGCTTCTGGACCCGTACGCGCGTGCCGTGGACGGCGAGTTCAGCCTGCCCCCGGACGTGTACGGGCATGTCCGGGACTGGCCGGAGCAGCATGTCGCGGACACCGTGCGCGACGACCGGGACTCGGCGCCGTACGTCCCGAAGGGCGTCGTGGTGCAGGACGACGACGACTGGGCGGACGACCGGCGCCCGAAGACCCCTTGGGCCGACTCGGTCATCTACGAGCTGCACGTGCGCGGCTTCACCCGGCTGCATCCGGACATTCCGCCCGAGCTGCGCGGAACATACGCGGGTCTGGCGCACCCGGCGGCGATCGCGCACCTGGTGAAGCTGGGGGTCACCGCCGTGGAGCTGCTCCCCGTGCACCAGTTCGCCCACGAGGACCATCTGCTGCGCCGGGGCCTGCGGAACTACTGGGGCTACAACTCGATCGGCTACTTCGCCCCGCACGCGGCGTACGCGGCCTCCGGTACGACGGGACAGCAGGTCGGTGAGTTCAAGCGGATGGTGCGCGCCCTGCACGCGGCGGGCATCGAGGTCATCCTGGACGTGGTCTACAACCACACGGCGGAGGCGGGCGAGCTGGGCCCGACACTGTCCCTCAAGGGCATCGACAACCGCGGCTACTACCGCCTCCAGAACGACGCCCGCCGCTACGCCGACTACACGGGCTGCGGCAACACCCTGCACGTCGTGCAGCCGCAGGTGCTGCGCCTGATCACCGACTCGCTGCGCTACTGGGTGACGGAGATGGGCGTGGACGGCTTCCGCTTCGACCTCGCGGCGGCGCTGGCCCGGTCCATGCACGACGTCGACATGCTGTCCCCGTTTCTCGCGGTGATCGCCCAGGACCCGGTGCTGCGCCGGATGAAGCTGATCGCCGAGCCCTGGGACATAGGTTCGGGCGGCTACCAGGTCGGGGCCTTCCCCCCGCTGTGGACGGAGTGGAACGACCGGTACCGCGACGCGATCCGCGACTTCTGGCGCGGCGCGCTCCCGGATGTGCGGGACCTCGGCTACCGGCTGTCCGGCTCCAGCGACCTGTACGCCTGGGGCGGCCGCCGCCCCTACGCCTCGGTCAACTTCATCACCGCCCACGACGGCTACACCCTGCGCGACCTGGTGTCGTACCAGGGCAAGCACAACGAGGCGAACGGTGAGAACAACCGGGACGGCTCGAACGACAACCGCTCCTGGAACTGCGGGGCGGAGGGCGAGACGGACGACGAGCGGGTACGGCTGCTGCGCCGCCGCCAGTTGCGCAACCTGCTGACCACGCTGCTGCTGTCGACCGGCGTGCCGATGCTGGTGGCGGGCGACGAGCTGGGCCGCACCCAGCGCGGCAACAACAACGCCTACTGCCAGGACAACGAGATCAGCTGGCTGGACTGGTCGCTGCTGGACGACCCCGCCTGGCGCCCACTGTTCGACCTGACGTCCCGTCTGATCGCCCTGCGCCACCGCCACCCCGTGCTGCGCCGCCGCGCGTTCTTCTCCGGCCGCGCGCACTCGGCGGACGGCCTGCGGGACCTGGCCTGGTTCACGGCACGCGGGGAGGAGATGACCGAGAGCGACTGGTACGCCCCCGCGGCCACGCTCGCCATGTACCTCTCCGGCCGGGACATCCCGGGCCGCGACGAACAGGGGGCGCCCATCACCGACGACAGTTTCCTCGCGGTCCTGCACGCGGGTGACCGTCCGGTGTCCTTCGTGCTGCCCGGCCCGCCGTGGGCGGAGCGGTACGAAATCGTCGTGGACACCGCGCGGGAGGAGCAGGAGGAGCCGCCGGGTGAGATCCACCGGGCGGGGGAGACGCTGACGATGGAGGGACGGTCGGTGCTGCTGCTGCGGGTGCGGGACTGACCGCGCGCGCCTCGACGGGACCGGGGCCCCAGGACCCGCGGCCGATCCCGGTCCGGCCAAAACTCGGTGGGCGTTGTCAGTACGGGTCCGTAGGCTGACCAGCGATGTCCACTACTCCCGCGCCCTCCGACGGCCGTTCCGCCGTACGTATCCTGCTCCGCCTGTGGCCGTTCGTGCGCCCGGTGCGCGGGCGGCTGTTCAGTGCCATGTTCGTCGCGGTCGTCGCCTCCTGCCTGGGGCTGGTGATCCCGCTCGTCCTGAAGTGGATGGTGGACGGCCCGGTGGCGGACCGGGACCCGGGCGGGGTGTGGCTCGGTGCGCTGTACCTGCTGCTGCTCGGGATCGCCGAGGCGCTGCTGTTCGGGCTGCGGCGGTGGCTGGTCGCGCGGCCGCTGTCGCATGTCGAGGCGGAGATGCGGGCGCGGCTGTACGTGCACCTGCAACGGCTGCCGGTGGCCTTCCACGACCGGTGGGCGTCCGGCCAGTTGCTCTCGCGGGCCACCTCGGACCTGATGCTGCTGCGTATGTTCCTCGCCTTCCCACTGACGTTCTTGCTGGTCAACGGGGTGACAATCCTGTTCGGTGTGGTCATCATGCTGAGCCAGGACTGGATGCTGGGACTGGTCGTGCTGGGGCCCGCCGTGCCCGTGATGTGGCTGTGCGTCGTCTTCGAGGGGCGGTACTCCAAGCTGGCCCGGCTCGCCCAGGACCAGGCCGGCGACCTGACGACGGTCGTCGAGGAGAGCGTGCTCGGGATCCGCGTCATCAAGGGGTTCGGGCGGCACCGCAGCCAGACCAGGGCGTTCGGCGAGTTGTCGCGGACACTGCGCGGCACCGAGCTGCGCAAGGCACGGCTGCTGGCGCTCCTGTGGTCCGTGACCGTGACGCTGCCGGAGCTGGCCATCGGTGCGGCCCTGGTGCTGGGGGCGGTGCGGGTGGCGGACGGGGACCTGTCGGCGGGGACGCTGGTGGCGTTCCTGAGCACGGCCCTCGCGTTGCGCTGGCCGGTGGACTCCATCGGCTTCCTGCTGGCGATGACCCAGGAGGCGGCCACCGCGACCGAGCGGTACTTCGAGGTGATGGACGCCGAGCCGGAGGACACCGGACCGCAGGACACCACCGGGCCGCAGGGCACCGGAGCCACCGGGACGCCGGCCGGACCGGTCGACTCGCGCGGCGGACTCCACTTCGAGGGCGTCACCTTCCGCTATCCCGACGCCCCGCCGGACTCCCCACCCGTCCTGGACCGCATCGATCTCCGCATCCGGCCCGGCGAGTCCATGGCCCTGGTCGGCACCACCGGAAGCGGGAAGACCACGCTCACCGCGCTGGTCCCCCGGCTGTACGAGGTCACATCCGGGCGGATCACCCTGGACGGTCAGGACATCACGGCGATGTCCCGCGAGGAGCTGCGCTCCAGGGTGGCCGTCGCCTTCGAGGAGCCCACCCTGTTCTCGGCGAGCGTCGCGGAGAACGTGCTCATGGGCGCCGGCCACGGCGCGGGCGAGCCGGAGCTGGAGCGGGCGCTCTCCGTCGCGCAGGCCGAGTTCGCCCACGCGCTGCCGCAGGGTTCGCGGACCGAGGTCGGCGAGCAGGGGCTGAGTCTGTCCGGCGGCCAGCGGCAGCGGCTGGCACTCGCCCGGGCCGTCGTCGGCCGCCCCGACTTCCTGGTGCTCGACGACCCGCTGTCCGCGCTCGACGTGCACACCGAGGCGGCCGTGGAGGCCGCGCTGCGGCGGGTCCTCGCGGACACCACCGCGCTCATCGTGGCCCACCGCCCGTCCACCGTGCTGCTCGCCGACCGGGTCGCGCTGCTCTCCGACGGCCGGATCTCCGCCGTCGGCACCCACCACGAACTGCTGCGCACCCATCCCGAGTACGCCCACCTGATGTCCGGAGAGACGTCCGCAGAGGCATCCCGAGAGGCGGAGGACCGACGATGACCACGACCACGACTTCCGCCACCGCCCCGGAGGGCGAGGAACAACTCCCCCGCCCCGAGGACCCGGCCGCCGCCACCGACCCCTTCGACCGCGATGTGCTGCCCACCGCGCCCGGTGCCACGGCCGCCCTGCTGCGGTCACTGCTCGCCCCGATGAAGGCCCGCGTCGCCTTCACGACCCTCCTGCTGCTGCTCCAGCAGGCGGCGGTGCAGGCGGGCCCGCTGCTGGTGGCATACACCATCGACCGGGCCGTACCGGCGCTGCGGGACCACGACCGGGGCCCGCTGATCGCGGTGGGCGTGGCCTACGGCATCGCCGCGCTGGCCTCCGGCACCCTCCAGTTCGCCTTCATCGCGACATCCGCGCGGGTCAGCCAGGACGTGCTGCTGGACCTGCGCGGCCGGATCTTCCGGCACGCCCAGGCGCTGAGCGTCGACTTCCACGAGCGGTACACCTCGGGCCGGCTGATCTCCCGCTCCACCTCGGACGTCGAGGCGCTGCGGGAACTGCTCGACGAGGGACTCCAGGAACTGGTGTCGATCGTCCTGTCGTTCGCGTTCATCTCGGCGATGCTGCTCTGGCTGGACCTGGGGCTCGGCGCGGTCGCGGTGGCCTCCTTCGGGCCGCTCCACCTGCTCGTACGGCTCTACCGTCGGCGTGCGGGGCAGGCGTTCACGGCGCGGTCCACGGCGATCGCGTCCGTGATCGTGAGGTTCGTCGAGACGATGAACGGCATCCGGCCGGTGCGCGCCTTCCGCCGGGAGACCGCGAACGAGGCCGCCTTCCGGAAGGTGAACGGGCGGTACGAACGCAGCAACGGCGACGCGCTCCTGGAGATGGCCCGCTATGTGGTCGGCTCTCGGCTGGTCGCCAACACGGCGGTCGCGGCGATCGTGCTCTGGGGCGCCTGGCGGGTGGCGTCCGGCACCCTGGCGCTGGGTGTGCTGGCGGCCTCTGTGCTGTATCTGCGGCGGCTGTACGACCCGATCGACCGGCTGAGCATGTTCCTCAACTCGTACCAGTCGGCGGCCGCCTCGCTGGAGAAGATCGCCGGCCTCCTCGCCCAGACGCCGTCGGTGCCGGAGCCGGCGGCGCCCAGGGAACTCCCGGCGCGCGCGGGCGAGCACCCGGGCCGTGAGGTCGTCTTCGACGACGTCCGGTTCACCTACCGCACCGGCGGCGAGGTGCTCCCCCGCTTCGGTCTGACGATCCCGGCCGGGCAGACCGTCGCGGTGGTCGGCACCACGGGCGCGGGAAAGTCGACGCTGGCCAAGCTGCTCGCCCGCTTCTACGACCCCTCCGACGGCCGTGTGCTGCTCGACGGTGTCGACCTGCGTGACCTCGCTGTGCCCGAACTGCGGCGCGGGGTGGTCATGGTGACGCAGGAGGCGTTCCTGTTCTCCGGCACGGTCGCGGACAACATCGCGATCGGCCGCCCCGACGCGACGCGGGAGGACATCGAGCGGGCCGCGAAGGCGATCGGCGCGCACGAGTTCATCAGCGCGCTGCCCGACGGCTACGACACGGACGTACGCAAGCGCGGTGGCCGCATCTCGGCGGGCCAGCGCCAACTGGTCTCCTTCGCGAGGGCGTTGCTCGCCGACCCGGCGGTGCTGATCCTCGACGAGGCGACCAGCTCGCTGGACGTGCCCGGCGAACGGGCGGTCCAGCGCGCCATGTCCACGGTCCTGCGCGGCCGTACGGCCGTGGTGATCGCCCACCGCCTGTCCACGGTGGAGATCGCGGACCGCGTCCTGGTCATGGAGCACGGCCGTGTCATCGAGGACGGCACCCCGGCCGAACTGACCTCGGGAGCGGGGCGGTTCGCGGATCTGCACCGGGCCTGGCGGGAGAGTCTGGTTTAGCTGCCGGTTGGCACCACTTGTGCTCCTCCGGGTCAACAATCCGTATACCGAACCAGAACATCCGGTCAACGAACTTAAATTCGGCCAAATTCCTGACGCGGTCCTGACAGATGTGCTAAGTCCCTGTCACTCTTCCCACGGCCGACTCACAGCAACCCCACAGCGCAGCCCACTGCGTCGAGCCGGCTTCGCACAGCACACCTGGTTCCGCGTTACGCCCCGTTCTGCCCGGACGGCTCAGATCGCCGTCCGGATCTCCCCAGGCCGCGCGACCTGCGGCCATGCAGAAGGAGTCAGTGTTGAGTAGCAGTTCCTCTCGCAGACGCACCCCCCACACCACCCCCCACCGCACCGCCGCCGTCGCCCTCGCGGGCGTGGCCGCGCTGATCGCAGCCGCCGTCCAGTCGGGCGCCGCGAGTGCCGCACCGGCGGACAACTCCGCCGCCGGACAGGCCAATCCGGCCCACCTCGCGGTCGAGCTCACCCCCTCGCAGCGCGCCGAGCTCATCCGTGACGCCGGTTCCGCGCAGACGGACACCGCCAGGGCGATAGGCCTTGGGGCACAGGAGAAGCTCGTCGCCCGTGATGTCGTCAAGGACGCCGACGGCACCCTGCACACCCGCTACGAGCGCACCTACGCCGGTCTCCCGGTCCTCGGCGGCGACCTGATCGTCGACACCGCGAAGTCGGGCGCCACCCTGCGCGTCATCAAGGCCACCGACGCGGCCATCAAGGTCGCCGGTCTCACCCCGGGCGTCAGCCGGGCGTCCGCCGAACAGCAGGCCGTCAAGCGGGCCCAGGCCCTCGGCGGCACGAAGTCCGCGGCAGACAGCGCCCGCAAGGTGATCTGGGCGGCCACCGGCAAGCCGGTCCTGGCCTACGAGACGGTCGTCGGCGGCCTCCAGGACGACGGCACGCCCAACCAGCTGCACGTCATCACCGACGCGGCCACCGGCCAGAAGCTCTACGAGTACCAGGGCATCGAGACCGGCGTCGGAAACACCCAGTACAGCGGCCAGGTGACGCTGACCACCACCCAGTCGGGCTCGAACTACACCCTGACCGACGGGGCGCGCGGCGGACACAAGACGTACAACCTCAACCACGGCTCGTCCGGCACCGGCACGCTGTTCTCGCAGACCAGCGACACATGGGGCAACGGAACCACGTCCAACGCCGCCACGGCGGGCGCGGACGCGCACTACGGCGCCGCCGTGACCTGGGACTTCTACAAGAACACCTTCGGCCGCAGCGGCATCAAGAACGACGGCGTCGGGGCGTACTCGCGCACGCACTACGGCAACTCGTACGTCAACGCGTTCTGGGACGACGGCTGCTTCTGCATGACGTACGGCGACGGCTCCGGCAACAACCACCCGCTGACCGCGATCGACGTCGCGGGCCACGAGATGAGCCACGGCGTCACGGCCAACACCGCCCGCCTCAACTACAGCGGCGAGTCCGGCGGCCTCAACGAGGCGACCAGCGACATCATGGGCACCGGTGTGGAGTTCGCCGCCAACAACACCTCGGACGTCGGCGACTACCTCATCGGCGAGAAGATCGACATCAACGGCGACGGCACCCCGCTGCGCTACATGGACAAGCCGAGCAAGGACGGCGCGTCCAAGGACAGCTGGTACTCCGGGATCGGCGGAGTCGACGTGCACTACTCGTCCGGCCCCGCGAACCACTTCTTCTACCTGCTGAGCGAGGGCAGCGGTACGAAGGTAATCAACGGCGTGACCTACAACTCGCCCACCGCGGACGGGCTTCCGGTCACCGGCATCGGCCGGGACAAGGCGCTGCAGATCTGGTACCGGGCGCTGAGCACCAAGTGGACGTCCACCACCAACTACGCCGGCGCCCGCACCGGCGCGCTCGCGGCGGCGGGTGAGCTGTACGGCACCACCGGCGCCGAGTACAAGGCGGTGCAGGACGCGTGGGCGGGCGTCGCGGTCGGCTCACGGTCCGGTGGCGGGGGCGGCGGCGGAACGTCGTACGAGAACACCACCCCGGTGTCGATCCCGGACAACGGGCCCGCGGTCACCTCGAACATCAGCGTCTCCGGGCGGACCGGGAACGCGCCGAGCAACCTCCAGGCGACGGTGAACATCACCCACACCTGGCGCGGTGACCTGGTGATCGACCTGGTCGGCCCGTCGGGCACCTCGTACCGGCTGAAAAGCTTCAGTGGGTCCGACTCCGCGGACAACGTGAACGCGACCTACACGGTCAACGCCTCGTCGGAATCGGCCAACGGCACCTGGAAGCTAAAGGTTCAGGACCAGGCGGCGCAGGACGTCGGCACCATCAACAGCTGGAAGCTGACCTTCCCGTAGACCCAGGTCAGCGCGTCTAGCGGCGCGGCGCCGCCCCGGGGTTCCAATTCCCCGGGGCGGCGCCCTTTTTACATTCCCGAAACGTTAATCGGACAGCTGGTTTTCAGCCAACATCACTTCAGGGTCATGACATGTACGCGTCCCTGGTGTCACTCTTCACCTCACCCGCCGCAGCAGCTTGAAAACACCCTTCCGGACAGCAACCCCACGCTGCCCTGACTCCCCCACGAGAAGGAGCTTTCGTGAGCCCCCTCTACGCGCGTCACAAGCGCACCACTCTGGCCATCGCCACCGCTGTCGCGGCCGGAGCCCTCCTCTCCACCGGACTGACCAGCACGGCCGCGGCGCGTCCCGCCGCGAAGCCACTGGCCAGCGCCCCCACCCTGCTGTCCGCCGCGGCCCGCACCACGCTGATCCAGCAGGCCGCGGCCGACGCCACCGAGACCGCGCGGCACATAGGCCTCGGCGCCAAGGAGAAGCTGGTCGTCAAGGACGTCGTCAAGGACGTCGACGGCACCGTGCACACCCGCTACGAGCGCACCTACGCGGGCCTGCCGGTCCTCGGCGGCGACCTGGTCGTCCACACGTCCAAGTCCGGCGCGACGGAGGGCGTGACCAGAGCCACCGGCAGAGCCATCAAGGTGGCCTCGCTCAAGCCGCAGCTGACCACCGCCAAGGCCGAGAAGCAGGCGCTGTCCGCCGCGAAGACCCTCGGCTCCGGCAAGTCCGCGGCCGACGGCTCCCGCAAGGTGATCTGGGCCGGCTCCGGCACGCCGGTCCTCGCCTACGAGACGGTCGTCGGCGGCCTCCAGGACGACGGCACCCCGAGCCGGCTGCACGTCGTCACCGACGCCGCCACCGGCAAGAAACTCTTCCAGCACCAGGATGTCGAGACGGCCACGACCGGCACCGGCAAGAGCCTGTACTCCGGCACGGTCAGCCTGAACACCTACAGCTCGGGCTCGACGTACCAGCTGTACGACACCACGCGCGGCGGCCACAAGGTCTACAACAAGTCGCACGGCACCAGCTCCTCCGCGGGCACCCTGTTCACCGACTCGGACAACGTCTGGGGCACCGGCAAGGCGTCCAGCTCCACCACCGACCAGACCGCCGCCGTCGACGCCGCCTACGGCGCCCAGGTCACCTGGGACTTCTACAAGAACACCTTCGGCCGCAGCGGCATCAAGAACGACGGCAAGGCCGCCTACTCCCGCGTGCACTACGGCAACAAGTACGAGAACGCGTTCTGGGACGACGACTGCTTCTGCATGACGTACGGCGACGGCGCGAGCAACACCCACCCGCTGACCTCGCTGGACGTGGCCGGCCACGAGATGAGCCACGGCGTCACCGCCAACACCGCCGGCCTGGACTACTCGGACGAGTCCGGCGGCCTGAACGAGGCGACCTCCGACATCTTCGGCACGGGCGTCGAGTTCTACGCGGCCAACAGCTCCGACCCCGGTGACTACCTCATCGGCGAGACGATCAACCTCAACGGCGACGGCACCCCGCTGCGCTACATGGACCAGCCCAGCAAGGACGGCGGCTCCGCCGACTACTGGTCCTCCTCCGTCGGCGACGAGGACGTGCACTACTCGTCCGGTGTCGCGAACCACTTCTTCTACCTCCTCGCGGAGGGCAGCGGTTCGAAGACCATCAACGGCGTGTCCTACTACTCGCCGACGTACAAGAACACCACGGTCACCGGCATCGGCCGGGCCAAGGCGCTGCAGATCTGGTACAAGGCGCTGACCACGTACTTCACGTCGAGCACCAACTACAAGGCGGCCCGTACCGGCACCCTGTCGGCGGCGGCGGCCCTGTACGGCTCCAGCAGCACCGAATACAAGGCGGTGGCCGCGGCCTGGTCGGCGGTCAACGTCGGCTAGCCCGCAGTCGCGCGGTGCGGGCGGCCCCCGGGGCGAAGGTGTCCCCGGGGGCCGCCCTACGCTTTGCCCCATGGCCTACACCTACGAGCCGGTGGGCGCGACCCGCGAGAACCTCACCGCCTGCCCGCCCGGCTTCCACCCCCTGCACGTGCGCACGCGCATCGGCGAGGGCGAGGAGGTGTTCCGCCGGGCCGCGGAGGCGGTCCTCACCTGGGAGATGCACCGGGCGATCGGCGTCGGTATCGACACCACCGCCGATCGCGCGGCACCGGGCGTGGACGTCACCGTCACCCTCGGCGGCCTGATCAAGGCCCCCTGCCGGGTCGTCTGGACGACCGGGGAACCCCGCCGCGCGGGCTGGGCCTACGGCACCCTGCCCGGCCACCCCGAATGCGGCGAGGAGGCCTTCGTCGTGGACCGCACCGGCGACGGCACGGTCTGGCTGACCATAGCCGCGTTCAGCCGGGCCCAGAAGTGGTACGCCCGGGCCGGCGGAGCCGCGACCCGCGGGTTGCAGCACGCCTACGCGCGGCGATGCGGGACGGCCCTGCGGCGGCTGTGCGCGGAGTACGGGACGGACTGACCGCAGGGGTTCAGCGCAGCAGCACCCCCGCCCCGTCCACCACCCCCTCCGACGGTACGGCGAGCAGGCCGAGTTCCGCGCCGGAGGCCAGCAGGGGGTGGTTGGGAAGGATGCGGACGGTGTAGCCGTAGGGGCCGGTGCGGTCGAGGGAGAGCGGGCCCTCGTAGAGCCGGCGTCCCTCCAGGTCGGGGCCGCCGGCCGGTTTCAGGGGGACCGTCGTGGCGTCGGTGATGCGGTCCTGCGGGTCCACCCGGCCGGAGACCGCCTGGACCTCGACGTCGTCCGGGGAGAGCTCGCCCAGGCCGACCCTGACCCGCAGACCCAGCGTCGTACCCAGCTCCGCGGTCGCCGTCACCGCCGTGGTCTCGACGTGGTCGACCGTCACCCCGTGCCAGGCGGCGCGGACCCGGGCCTTCCAGCGGGCCAGTTCGCGGGCCGCGTCCGGGGCCAGTGAGCGGTGGGCGCGGGCGGCGGGGGCGTAGAGGCGCTCGACGTACTCCCGGACCATCCGGCCCGCCAGCACCTTCGGGCCGAGCAGGGTCAGCGTCTGGCGGACCATCTCGATCCACCGGTCGGGCAGGTCCGTGCGCCCGCGCTCGTAGAAGCGGGGGGTGATCCGCTGTTCG
Organism: Streptomyces sp. NPDC086787; assembly: GCF_044745865.1. Lineage (NCBI taxonomy): Bacteria > Bacillati > Actinomycetota > Actinomycetes > Kitasatosporales > Streptomycetaceae > Streptomyces > Streptomyces sp. NPDC086787. Next base: position 94,315 of record NZ_JBIVBC010000020.1, read on the forward strand.
AGCAGGTCGTAGAGGGCCGCGGACTCGATGGCGTCACGGCGGTCCGGGTCGGTGCCGGCGCCATCCGCGGTCGGGATCGCCCAGCCGAAGTCCGGCTGGAACCACTCGTCCCACCAGCCGTCCATGACCGACAGGTTGAGGCAGCCGTTCAGCGCCGCCTTCATACCGCTGGTCCCGCACGCCTCCAGCGGGCGCAGCGGGTTGTTCAGCCAGATGTCGCAGCCGGGGTACAGCTTCTGCGCCATGGCCATGCCGTAGTCGGGCAGGAAGACGACGCGGTGGCGGACCCGCGGGTCGTCGGTGAACCGCACCAGTTCCTGCACCAGCCGCTTGCCGCCGTCGTCCGCGGGGTGCGCCTTGCCCGCGACCACGATCTGGATGGGGCGCTCGGGGTGCAGCAGCAGGTCCATCAGCCGGTCGCGGTCGCGGAGCATGAGGGTGAGCCGCTTGTACGACGGGACGCGCCGCGCGAACCCGATGGTCAGCACGTCGGGGTCGAGGACGCCGTCGATCCAGCCCAGCTCGGCCGTGCCCGCGCCGCGCTGCCGCCAGGAGACGCGCAGCCGCTCCCGCACCTCCTCGACGAGCTGTTCGCGCAGGGTGCGGCGCAGCTCCCAGATGTCCTGGTCGGGGATGTCCGCGAGCACGTCCCAGCGCCGCGCGCCGCCGGCCGCCAGCTCGTCCTCTGCGCGTTCGGTGCCGAGCCGGCGGGCGCCGAGGCGGAACACCTCCGGCGCCACCCAGGTGGGGGCGTGCACTCCGTTGGTGACGGAGGTGATCGGTACTTCGTCGGGGTCGAATCCCGGCCAGAGTCCGGAGAACATCTCGCGGCTGACGTGTCCGTGCAGCAGGGAGACGCCGTTGGCGCGCTGGGCGAGCCGCAGGCCCATGACGGCCATGTTGAAGAGGTTGGGCTCGCCTCCGGGGTAGGTCTCCATCCCGAGCCGCAGGATGTGTTCGACGTCGATGCCGGGGAGTTCGGCGTCGGGGCCGAAGTGCCGGGCGACCAGCTCCCGGTCGAAGCGGTCGATGCCGGCGGGCACGGGGGTGTGCGTGGTGAACACGGTTCCGGCCCGCACCGACTCCAGGGCCGCGTCGAAGTCCAGCCCCTGGTAGCCGAGTTCGGCGATCCGCTCCAGGCCGAGGAAGCCGGCGTGGCCCTCGTTGGTGTGGAACACCTCAGGCTCGGGGTGGCCGGTGATCCGGCAGTAGGCGCGTACGGCCCGCACACCCCCTATGCCGAGGAGCATCTCCTGGAGCAGCCGGTGTTCGCTGCCGCCGCCGTACAGCCGGTCGGTGACCCCGCGTTCGCCGAGGTCGTTCTCCTCCACGTCGGAGTCGAGCATCAGCAGCGGCACCCGGCCGACCTGGGCGAGCCAGATGCGGGCGTGCAGCTGTTTGCCGCCGGGCAGGGCGAGGGAGACCTGGGCGGGAGTGCCGTCGGCGTCCTTGAGCAGCGCCACCGGCAGCTCGTTGGGGTCGAGCACCGGATAGTGCTCCTGCTGCCAGCCGTCCCGGGAGAGGCTCTGGCGGAAGTAGCCGTGCCGGTAGAGCAGACCGACCCCGATCAGCGGAACGCCGAGGTCGCTGGCCGCCTTCAGATGGTCGCCGGCGAGGATACCGAGGCCGCCGGAGTACTGCGGCAGGGCGGCGGCGATGCCGAACTCCGGGGAGAAGTAGGCGACCGCGGCGGGCAGTTGGGCGGACTGCGTCTGGTACCAGCGGTCGCCGGTCACATAGTCGTGCAGGTCGTCGGCGGCCGCGGTCAGACGGCGTAGGAAGCGGCGGTCCTCGGCGAGCTCGGCGAGTCGGCCGGCCCGGACACTGCCGAGCAGCCGGACCGGGTCGCCCTCCGAGGAGGCCCACTGCCCGGGGTCGACGGACTGGAAGAGGTCGCGCGTTTCTGTGTGCCAGGACCAGCGCAGATTGCGCGCCAGGTCGCTCAGTGGCCGGAGGGGTTCGGGGAGCACGGGACGGACGGTGAACCGACGGATCGCCTTCACATACCACCTCGGCGCGTTGGGTGGAGGGACGCACGGCGCTGTGCGTCCGGTCACTCAGCACCGTACCGGTGTCGCCCCGAGGTCCGCTGGTGCCTGCGCCGCGGACACCCGGTCGGCCGGATGAACGCCATCCGGCCATTCGGCCGGTTGCGCCGTACCGGGCGTTCTTGTGGTGCCACGCCTCGCACGAGACGCTGCCGGTGGAGCTGAGGAGGGGAACTCGAACCATGGCACGGACGCGAAACGGGTGTCCGCGCCGGGCGGGAGGCCTGACCGCGACGGTCACGGCCGCGGTGCTCTCGGCCGCCATCCTGCCCGCGCGCGCCGCGCCACAGGTCACGGTCCACGGCGCGGACGGCGCCGGCTCCGTCGGCGGCAGCTATCTGGTGACCCTGAGGGAGGGGACCGAGGCCGGTTCCCCGGCAGGACGGCGCCTGGCCGCCCGGTACGGGGTGAGAATCAGCCATATCTACGACAGTGTCCTGGACGGTTACGCGGTCCGGGCCGACGCGGGTCAGGCGAGACGTCTGGCCGCCGACCGCCGGGTCGCCTCGGTCGTCCCGGACGGCCCGGTGAGACTCGACCGAGGCCGGCGAAGCGCGCCGTCCTGGGGCCTGGACCGCATCGACCAGCGGCGGCTGCCGCTCGACGGGAGGTACGGCCCGTCCGGCTCGGGGGGCGCTGGGGTGACGGTGTACGTGATCGACACCGGGATCCGCGTCACGCACGAGGACTTCGGCGGGCGGGCGAGCTACGGCTGGGACTTCGTGGACGGGGACCGCGGCACGGGCGACGGCAACGGGCACGGCACCCAGGTCGCGGGCACCGTCGCCGGCACCCGGTACGGCGTCGCCAAGCAGGCCAGGGTCGTCGCCGTCCGGGTGCTCGACGACACGGGCACGGGCACGGTCGCCCAGGTCATCGCGGGCATCGACTGGGTGACCCGGCATGCCCGGCGGCCCGCGGTCGCCAACCTCAGCCTGGCCGGAGCGCACAGCGGCCGGCTGGACGCCGCCGTGCGCGCCTCCATCAGGTCCGGCATCACCTACACGGTCGCGGCGGGCAACAACGGCGGTCCGGCCTCCCTGTACTCACCGGCCGACGTGCCGCAGGCAATCACCGTCGGCGCCACCGACCGGTCGGACGCACGGGCCGCCTTCTCGGACTTCGGCTCCGCGGTGGACCTGTTCGCGCCGGGCGTGTCGATCACCTCGGCGTCCGCCGCGAGCGACACCGGCCGGGCCACTTCCTCGGGTACGTCGATGGCGGCCCCGCACGCCGCGGGCGCGGCCGCCCTCTACCTGGGGCGCCACCCCGGGGCCACACCGGCCCAGGTGGCGGGGGCTCTGGTGGCGGGGACGGCGCGGGGCGCGGTGTCCGGGGCGGGTCCGGGCTCGCCCGACGGGCTCCTCCAGACGCCAAGTGGGCCGTAAACGGCCGGTCTTGGCCGTAGACACAGACACGAGTAGTTAACAAAGTGCCGGATTGCTCACCCGAATAGGGTGGGAAGGCTCCTCCGGTACGCCCTCCAGGCGCGCCGCACGCGCACTCGCAGGACCCACCTCCCCACCCCCATCCGCCCATACCCACGTTGACGCGGACAGGAGCGGTCATGCCCGCCACGCACCACTCGTCAGCACGCCCGACCAGCAGCGAGAACCGGACGAAGGGCACCGCCGCCGGGGCGGCCGCGGTGCCGTCGCCGGTACGTCCGGCCGACCCCGGCCCGTCACCGGGGGCGTGGTCCGCCGTGGACGCCGGAGCCGCCGTCGGCCGCATCCCCGTCCTCGACGTCCGCCCGGTGGTCCGGCGCGGGGCCCGGCCCGCCAAGGCGGTCACCGGAGAGACGTTCGAGGTTTCGGCGACGGTGTTCCGCGAAGGACACGACGCGGTGGCCGCGAACGTCGTCCTGCGCGACCCCCAGGGCCGTCCCGGCCCTTGGACTCCGATGCGTGAACTGGCCCCGGGCACCGACCGCTGGGGCGCGTTCGTCACCCCGGACCGGCCCGGCCGGTGGACGTACACGGTGGAGGCGTGGGGCGACCCGGTCACCACCTGGCGGCACCACGCGGAGATCAAGATCCCGGCGGGTATCGACACGGACCTGGTCCTGGAGGAGGGCGCCCGGCTGTACGAACGGGCGGCCGCCGGGCTGCCGGAGCGGGACGGCGGACGGGACGTCCTCGCCGCCGCGGTGCACACCCTGCGGGACGAGGACCGGCCGGCCGCCTGGCGGCTGGCGGCGGCGTTGGCGCCGGAGGTGGTGGGGGTGCTGGCCCAATGTCCGCTGCGGGAACTGGTGACCGCGTCCGAGCCGCTGCCCCTGCTGGTCGAAC
>NZ_JBIVBC010000021.1:0-81268 GCF_044745865.1 Streptomyces sp. NPDC086787
TTCCCGAACAACGCCGTCTCCGACGTGAACCGGTCACCCGTGAGCTGCATCCCATCACCCGAATCACCCGCAAAACGAATGATCACACGATCCAGGCTGCGGACATCCTTCACGCCACCCGGTTTGCGCTGATCTCCCACGACGGCTCCGTCGGCCTGCTCCGCTGGGCTGCTGACCTGGCTGGTCACTGAACTGGACCTCCTTCGAGGCGGCTGTCCGGGCGTGTCCGTCCCGCGGACTCTGCCAGGATCAACCCTACGTCGCCCTGACTTGTCATGATTTCTCGCCCCCGAGCTCTTTCTGGTGACGCTCCCCGCCTGTTTCTCGGTTCTGGATTCTGGGTTCTGGGTCTATCGGTTCCGGGTTCGGGACTTCGCTGACACAGTGTCAGTCCATCAGGAGTTCAGGTAGGTGAGGACGGCCAGAACACGCCGGTGGTCCCCTTCGCTGGGGGACAGGCCGAGCTTCAGGAAGATGTTGCTCACGTGCTTCTCGACTGCTCCGTCGCTCACCACCAGTTGCCTGGCGATCGCCGAGTTCGTCCGCCCCTCGGCCATCAGGCCCAGAACCTCCCGCTCCCGGGGGGTGAGCCCCGCGAGTACGTCCTGCTTGCGGCTGCGTCCCAGCAGCTGCGCGACCACCTCCGGGTCGAGGGCGGTGCCGCCTCCCGCCACCCGCACCACCGCGTCGACGAACTCCCGCACCTCGGCGACCCGGTCCTTGAGGAGATAGCCGACCCCCCGGGTGGAACCGGCCAGCAGTTCGGTGGCGTACCGCTCCTCCACGTACTGTGACAGCACCAGCACGCCGAGCCCGGGATGCTCCTTGCGCAGCCGTACCGCGGCCCGCACCCCCTCGTCGGTGTGCGTCGGTGGCATCCGTACGTCCGCCACGACGACGTCGGGCAGCTCGCCCCGCCCGTCGAGGTCGGCGATGGTCTTGACCAGCGCCTCGGCATCCCCGACCCCGCTGACGACCTCGTGCCCCCGATCGGTCAGCAACCGGGTCAGGCCCTCCCTGAGCAGCACTGAATCCTCGGCGATGACCACCCGCACCCTGTCCTCCACGATCTTCCAGCCCCCGTGCTCGCGCGTCTCCGTCTGTACGAAGGCCCAGCATTCCAGCAAGGGGGACGCGCCGCCCCCGGGCAGCGGGAATCGGGACACGGCTGTCAGGATCCGTGCCCCGAAACGGCTTGTCGTCGATCTGTCGTAGATCTGTCGTGGGCCTGTCGTGGGCCTGTCGTCGGCCTGTTCTCGGCCTTTCGGGGCCGTCGTGCGGTGGTCAGCCTCGCCAGGGCAGCTCCGCCGTGACCCTGGTGGGCCCGCCCGCGGGTGAGTCGACCGCCAGGATCCCGTCCACCGCGTCCAGCCGCTCGGCCAGCCCGGCGAGTCCGGAACCGGCGGACATGTCGGCTCCCCCCGTGCCGTCGTCCATGACCTGGAGCATCAGCCGGTCCTCCGAGCGCCACACGTCCACCGTCGCGCGACCGGCCCGCGCGTGCTTGCTGACGTTCTGGAGCAGCTCGGAGACGGTGAAGTAGGCGATCCCCTCGATGGCCGGCGCCGGACGCTCCACGAGGTCCACCTCGACCTGCACCGGCACCGCGCACCGCGAGGCGACCGCGGACAGCGCCGCGTCCAGCCCCCGGTCCGTGAGCACCGCCGGATGGATTCCGCGGGCCAGGTCACGCAGCTCCTGGAGCGCCGTCTTCACCTCGCCGTGCGCCTCCTCGACCATCCGCGCGGCCGTCCGCGGGTCCTCGGTCAGCTTCTCCTTCGCCAGCCCCAGGTCCATGGCCAGCGCGACCAGCCGCGCCTGCGCTCCGTCGTGCAGGTCCCGCTCGATGCGCCGCAGGTCGGCGGCGGCCGTGTCGACCACCGTCCCCCGGTCCGACTCCAGCTCCACCACCCGCGTCACCAGCCGCGACGGCCCGAGCAGCCCCCGCACCAGCAGCCTGTCCACCAGCGTCAGCGAACGCACGATCCACGGCGTGGACAGCGTCAGCAGCAGCCCGACCAGCGCGGTCACGGTGATCTCGAACGGGTTGTCGAGGTAGACGCGGTGGGTGTCGTCGCCGTACAGCTGAAGGCCGTCCTGGCCGCCGTACATCGGGAACACCCAGAACCACAGCGGATACGACACCAGCGCCCAGCCACACGTCCAGAAGGTCAATGCGACGACGAACGAGAACACCGACCAGGGGAACTGGAGCACCGCGTAGAGCAGGTGCCGCCACGACGTGCCGCTCTTCAGCGTCGCACCCATCCAGCCCAGCGCGCCCGGCCGGGCCACCCGCAGGGGCTCCGGGTCGGCCACTTCCAGGCGCAGCAGCTCGCGCGCCCGCGCCCGCTCCAGGACCCCGAAGCCCCGGCACCCGGCCAGCGCCGCCGCCAGCACCGGAACACCGAGGAACGTCACCAGCAGGCCCGCCCCGAGCGACACCGTCGTCACGGCGAACACGAACAGCAGGATGCCGATCGGCAGGCCGAGCAGTACGTAACCGAACTCCCGCAGGCTGCGGGCCTCGAACGGCGCGCGCAGCACGGCGGGCACGCGATGCTCCCGCGCGTCCTCCGCGCTCCGGAACCCGGGGCCGCCGTAGTACCCGTAGTCCTGCTCGTACCCCTGCTCGTACTCCCGTCCGTACTCCGTGGCCATCAGCGTCGTCCGTTCTCCTCGTCAGGCGGCCGTCTTGCCGTGCCTCCACACTCCCGTGCCGCGGGTTCTCAGGCCATGGAGGCCGTCGGCGTCCTGATCGGGGGGTTTTCCCTACCCCCGGGGAGGGGTGCGGTCCCGATCACGGTCCCGCCAGGGCAGCTCCGCCGTGACCGTCGTCGGACCGCCGGGCGGGGAGTCGACGACGAACAGCCCGTCCACGGCGCCCAGCCGCTCCGCGAGCCCCCGCATCCCGGTACCGCCGTCCAGCCGCGCGCCCCCACGGCCGTCGTCCCACACCTGTATCAACAGCCGGTTCTCCGACCGCCACACGTCGACCGACGCCGACCTCGCCCCGCTGTGCTTGCTGATGTTCTGCAACAGCTCCGAGACCGTGAAATAGGCGATCCCCTCGATCGCGGCCGCCGGTCGGGCGTCCAGGTCGGCCGTGACCTTCACGGGCACCGTGCAGCGGGAGGCGACCGACGACAACGCGGCGTCCAGACCGCGGTCGGTGAGCACCGCCGGGTGAATGCCGCGCGCCAGGTCGCGCAGCTCCTGGAGGGCCAGCTTCACCTCGCCGTGCGCCTCGTCCACCATCGCCGCCACCTGCTCGTCGGCCCGGCCCTCCAGCAGCTTCTCCTTGGCCAGACCCAGGCCCATCGCCAGATTGACCAGGCGGGCCTGCGCCCCGTCGTGCAGATCGCGCTCGATACGCCGCAGATCCGCGGCCGCCGTGTCGACCACGACCCCCCGGTCCGACTCCAGCTCGGCGATACGGCGCTCCAGCTCGTCGGACGGCGACAGCAGCCCGCGCACCATCATCCGGTCGACGTTGGTGAAACCCCGAACGATGAACGGCAACACCGGCCACAGCACGAAAAGGCCGGTCAGGGTGATGACGAAGGTCAGGATGCCCCACGGCAGCCGCACCAGGCCGTACAGCAGGGTCCGCCACCCCACCGGGTCCCGCAGCGCCATCCACACCCGCTGGAGCAGCCCGCCGGCCCTGGCGAACGGCAGCGCGCTCGGCTCCTCCACCCGCACCCCGAGCAGTCCTCGCGCCCGCGCGCGCTCCAGCCCGCCCAGCAGCCGCGCGCCCAGCAGCGCCAGAGCGAGCAGCGGAAAACCCACCACCGTGACGGTGAGCCCGCCGCTGACCGCCACGGCGGTGACGGCGTAAGTGAACCCGACCACCGCCACCGGCAGGTTCAGCAGGGAATGTGCGATCTCCCTCCAGGTACGGGAGTCGTAGGCGAAACGGGCCGGCGGCAGCGGCTCGTCACCGGGGGAGTCGGAAGGGGAAGGTGCGGTCATACCGGCAAGCGTGCCGTGTGACGGGGGAGGGCGCCATGATGTTCTCCGTCGCCCCTTCCTGGGGAAAACCCCACCCCGGCATCTCAGGGTGTGACGGGCTGCTTACGGTCTCTTTATCAGGGCCTAGACTCCCGTGCGTACAGATCGTCGAATCAGTCGCATCAAGCGTTGACCGGTGTCGCCAGGCCAGGGAGCGAGGGACGGACGTTGCGGGAGACGTTGGGGGGCTCGACCGTCGTTGCGGCGGACTACTTCCAGTCCTACTCGGTCGTGGGACTGCTCGTTCTGGTGGGCGTACTGTTCGTGGCAGTCGCCTTCGGCGCGGGACGGCTGCTGCGCCCGGTGGTCCCCACCCCCGAGAAACTGCTGACCTACGAGTGCGGCGTGGACCCCGTCGGTGAGGGCTGGGCACACACCCAGGTCCGCTACTACGTCTACGCCTTCCTGTACGTGATCTTCGCGGTCGACTCGATCTTCCTGTTCCCCTGGGCGACCGTCTTCGCCGCCCCGGGCTACGGCGCGACCACGCTCGTGGAGATGTTCATCTTCCTCGGCTTCCTGACCGTGGGCCTGCTGTACGCGTACAAGAAGGGAGTGCTGACATGGACGTGACTCCCGAGCCCTCCGGACCGGTGCCGCTTCCCGAGCCGATGCGGCTGGGCACGCTCGCCCGCCTCGCCCCGGAGCCCATGAAGGTGGTCCTCAACTGGGGCCGCCGCTACTCGCTCTGGGTCTTCAACTTCGGCCTCGCCTGCTGCGCCATCGAGTTCATCGCCGCCTCGATGGCCCGCCACGACTTCATCCGGCTGGGCGTGATCCCGTTCGCACCGGGCCCGCGCCAGGCCGACCTGATGATCGTCTCCGGCACGGTCACCGACAAGATGGCCCCCGCGGTCAAGCGGCTGTACGAGCAGATGCCCGAGCCGAAGTACGTCATCTCCTTCGGCGCCTGCTCCAACTGCGGCGGCCCCTACTGGGACTCCTACTCCGTCACCAAGGGCGTCGACCAGATCATCCCCGTCGACGTCTACGTCCCCGGCTGCCCGCCGCGCCCCGAGGCACTGCTCCAGGGGATCCTCAAGCTCCAGGAGAAGATCGCCAAGGAGTCCCTGGAGGAGCGCTACGGCGCCACCGGGACCCCGCGCCCCTCCGCCGCCGCGCTGCGGAGCCCCCTGGTACAGCCGCCCGCTGCCGAGGGAGACCCGCGATGACCACGGTCGGCTGGCTGCCCGCCCCCGCCGAGGAACTCTTCGGCCCGGAGGCCACGGCCGAGGAGTCGTACGAGGTCCTGACGGTGGACGTTCCGCCGTCCTCCTGGCTCACCGCCCTGGAGACGGCCCGAACGACCCTCTCCTGCACCTACTTCGACTGGCTGAGCGCCGTCGACGAACCGGGCACCGGCTTCCGCGTCGCGGCGCACGTGGCCGCCCTGTCCCCGGTCCGCCGACTGCTGCTGCGCACCACCGTCCCGCACGAGGACCCGGTACTCGCCTCCGCCGTCGGCGTCTACGCGGGCGCCGCCTGGCACGAACGCGAGACCCACGAAATGTTCGGCGTCCGCTTCGAGGGCCACCCCGCCCTGGACCACCTTCTCCTGCCCGAGACCTTCGAGGGCCACCCGCTGCGCAAGGACTTCGTCCTCGCGGCCCGAGTCGCCAAGGCCTGGCCCGGCGCCAAGGAACCGGGCGAGTCCGACCACGGCGGCCCCAAGCGCCGCCAGATTCTGCCCCCGGGCGTCCCCGACCCCAACGAATGGGGCCCCCTCAAGGGCCAGCTGCCTCCCGCCCCGGCCCGCCCGGCCCGGGCGGCGGCCCGCCCCGCTCGCGCGGCCGGCGAAGCCGGCGCGGGGGAGCGGCCGGTACGGCGTGCCCGCACCGCGGCGGAGCCGGCAGGCCAGGCCACAGCGGCGGAGCCGGCAGCCACCGACCAGACACCGCCGACCGGGAACGTCCCCCCCACTGCCCCACGCCGGGCGCGCAGCGCGAGCGACGGATCCGCTTCCCAACAGCACCCCACCACCCAGCCTCCGGAGTCCCCTGAGGCCCAGCCTCCCGCCGCCGGTCCGCGCCGGGCGCGCAGTGCGAGCAGTGGGTCCGCTTCCCAGCGGGCGCAGGATGCGGCTGAGGCGTCTGCCCCTGAGCCTGCCGAGCCGACCGGTCCGGCTGCCGGTCCGCGCCGGGCGCGCAGTGCGAGCAGCGGGTCCGCCTCTCAGCGGGCGCAGGATGCGGCCGAGAAGCAGATCCCCGATCCGGCCGCCCAGCGCAGCTCGGACGCCCCCTGGCACCACGCCCGCCCAGCCTTCGACGAGCCGGCCCAGAAACAAGAGCCGAAGCCGGAGCGCGGTCCGGACTCAAGTCCGGCCCCTGCGTCGGACTCGACCCCGGACGCGACTACGGAGCCGGAGCCGGAGCGTGCTCCGGACCTGGCGCGTGCCCCGGAGCCGACGCCGGACTCGGACCGTGCCCCGGAGCCGGAACGTGACCCGGACCTGATGCGCGAGCCGGACCCGGAGACGGGCCCGACGCCTGTCCCGGAGGCGCCCGCTTCCGAGTCGCCCGGCCCCAAACGGCCTGCCTCCGAACAGTCCGCCTCCGAGGACGCCGTCCCCGAATCGGATGCTGCCCCCGAACCGGACGCCGCCCCCGACAACCCCACCGGAGGCCCGCAGTGAACGACGTGCTCGACGTCGCCCTGCGACTCCTGGTCGTCTTCGTCGTCTTCCTCACTTTCCCGCTGATCGTCGGGCAGGCCGAGCACAAGGTGATGGCCCATATGCAGGGCCGGCTCGGCCCGATGTACGCCGGTGGGTTCCACGGCTGGGCCCAGCTCGTCGCGGACGGCGTCAAGTTCGCGCAGAAGGAGGACGTGGTCCCGGCGGGCGCGGACCGCCGTATCTTCCAGCTGGCCCCCGCCGTGGCCCTCCTGCCCTATCTGCTCGTCCTGCTCGCCATCCCTGTCGGACCCGGCGAGGGCGCGGTCGGCCAGGTCGTGGACGCGGGCGTCTTCTTCGTGCTCGCGGTGATGGGCGTCGGCGTCCTCGGCTCGCTCATGGCCGGGTGGGCCAGCGCCAACAAGTTCTCCCTTCTCGGTGGCCTGCGCACCGCCGCGCAACTCCTCGCCTACGAACTTCCGATGCTCCTCGCGGCCGCCTCGGTGGCGATGGCGGCCGGCACGGTCTCCCTTCCCGGCATCGTCGATGCCTTCCACTGGTGGTGGCTGCCGTGGCAGATCACCGGTGCGCTCGTGTTCTTCGTGGCCGGTCTCGCGGAACTCCAGCGCCCTCCCTTCGACATGCCCGTCGCCGACTCGGAGATCATTTTCGGCGCGTACACCGAGTACACCGGCCTGCGCTTCGCGCTGTTCCTCCTCGCCGAGTACGCCGGGATCATCGTCCTGTGCGGCCTGACCACCGTCCTCTTCCTGGGCGGCTGGCACGGTCCCTGGGGTGCCGACGGCCTCGGCTGGGTGTGGACCCTGCTGAAGGCGGCGGTCCTCGCCTTCGTCGTCATCTGGCTGCGCGTCACCTATCCCCGGCTGCGCGAGGACCAGCTCCAGAAGCTGTCCTGGACCCTCCTCGTCCCCCTCTCCCTCGCCCAGATCGCCCTCACCGGCATCGTCAAGGTGGTGATCTCCTAGTGGCCGAGAAGCCCCGGCCCGCCCGGTCCCGCATCCCTGGCTCCGGCCTCGCCAAAGGTCTCGCCGTCACCCTGCGCACGATGACCAGGAAGACGGTCACCGAGCAGTACCCGGAGGTTCAGCCCGACCTCGCGCCGCGCACCCGTGGCGTGATCGGTCTGTTCGAGGAGAACTGCACGGTCTGCATGCTGTGCGCCCGCGAGTGCCCGGACTGGTGCATCTACATCGACTCCCACAAGGAGACGGTCCCGGCGGCCACCCCCGGCGGCCGCGAACGCAGCCGCAACGTCCTCGACCGCTTCGCCATCGACTTCTCCCTGTGCATGTACTGCGGTATCTGCATCGAGGTCTGCCCTTTCGACGCGCTGTTCTGGTCACCCGAGTTCGAGTACGCCGAGACCGACATCCGTGAACTCACCCATGAGCGCGACAAGCTCCGCGAATGGATGTGGACGGTCCCGGCACCGCCCGCCCTCGACCCCGGCGCGGAGGAGCCCAAGGAACTCGCCGCTGCCCGGAAAACCGCCGAGAAGCTCGCGGCGACCCAGGCGCAGGCCCAGGCCGAGCCCCGGCTTCCCGAGGAGGGCAACGCGTGAGTCTCGCCGCCGTCACCCACGGCTTCCTCTCCCCGAACGGTGTCGAGATCGCCTTCCTTCTCGTCGGCCTGGTCACCTTCGGCGCCGCCCTGGTCACCGTCACCACCCGGCAACTGGTGCACGCCGCCCTGTGGCTCGTGGTGGCCCTCGGCGGTCTCGCCGTCGAGTACCTCCTGCTCACCGCCGAGTTCATCGCCTGGGTGCAGGTCCTCATCTACGTCGGGTCCGTCGTCGTCCTCCTTCTGTTCGGTCTGATGCTCACCAGGGCGCCCATCGGCCGCTCCCCGGACGCCGACTCCGGCAACCGGTGGGCCGCCCTCACCGTGGCGGTCGCCGCCGCGGCCGCCCTGGTCTGGGTGGTCGTCGACGCCTTCCGCACCACCTGGGTCGACCTCGACGGCGCCGCCGCGGGGTCGACGAAGGTCACCGGCGAGAGCCTCTTCCAGAACTGGGTGCTGCCCTTCGAGGCCCTCTCGGTCCTGCTCCTCGCGGCCCTGGTCGGTGCGATCGTCCTGTCCCGCAAGGCGAAGGCCGAGTCCGGCCCTCCCCATGTGAACTCGCGACCGGTGACCGAGAGTTCCACCTCCGTCACGGATTCCGGGATTCACCCGATCGAGCAGGAAGGCGCCCGCTGATGCACCTCGCCTATCCCGCCGTGCTCTCCGCCCTCCTCTTCTGCACCGGCCTGTACGGCGTCCTCGCCCGGCGCAACGCGATCCTGGTCCTGATGTCGGTCGAGCTGATGCTCAACGCCGTCAACCTCAACCTGGTCGCCTTCGACGTCTGGCTCAGCAAGACGGCCGCCGACACCCTGCACTCCGGGCAGGCCCTGACCCTGTTCACCATCGCCATCGCCGCCGCCGAGATCGGCATCGGTCTGGCGATCGTCCTCGCCGTGTACCGCAACCGCGGCACCTCCGACATCGACAGGCTCCGCGACACCGCCGAGGGCCACGAGCCCGACGGCCCCGACGGCGACGGCCCCGACAGCGGCGCGCCCGCGGCCGAGAAGGCTGAGGCCACCGCGTGACCACGACCACCCTCGCCGCCCTCGTCCCCCTCCTGCCGTTCCTCGGCGCCGTCGGCGGCCTGCTGCTCGGCCGCACCGCCCCCGGCTTCGTCCGGCCGCTCGCGATCCTGCCGACCCTCGCCGCACTGGCCCTGACCGTGCTGGTCGCCGTGCGCCAGGGCGGCGGCACCGCCGTCACCGCCCACACCCAGCTCACCCCGACCGGCTCGATCCCGATCGAACTCGCCCTGTACATCGACGGGTTCGCGGCCCTCGTCGCCGTACTCGTCGGAGTCGTCGCCACCTGCGTGCAGGTCTACTCGACCGGCTACCTGCGGGACGACCCGCGCTACCCCTCCTACGCGGCCCTCGTCTCCCTGTTCACCTCCGCGATGTTCCTGGTCGTCTACTCCGGCGACCTGATCGTGCTGCTGGTCGGCTGGGAAGTCATGGGCATCTGCTCCTACTTCCTGGTCGGCCACTACTGGGAGACCCCGGAAGCCCGCGCCGCCTCCCTCAAGGCCTTCCTGGTCACCAAGCTCGGCGACGTCCCCTTCCTCATCGGCCTGTTCGCCCTCGCCACCGACGCCGGGTCCTTCCGCATCACCCGGGTCCTCGACGCCGTGGCGAACGGCGGACTGCACCACCCGACCCTGATCGCCCTGCTGCTTCTCGCGGGCGTGGCGGGCAAGTCGGCCCAGTTCCCGCTGCACACCTGGCTTCCCGACGCCATGGCGGGCCCGACCCCCGTCTCCGCGCTGATCCACGCCGCGACGATGGTCGCCGCCGGTGTCTACTTCGTCGCCCGCCTCCTCCCCGTCTTCCAGGCGTCCTCCGCCGCGCTGGTCGTCCTCGCCGTCATGGCCGCCGTCACCATGGCCGGTTCGGGCCTCGCCGCCCTCGCCCAGGACGACATCAAACGCGTCCTCGCCTACTCGACCATCGGCCAGCTCGGCTACATGACCGGCGCCCTCGCCGTCGGCGACCGCGGCGCCGCCGTCTTCCACCTTCTCTCCCACGGCGCGTTCAAGGCGCTGCTGTTCCTCGCCGCGGGCGTGATCATCCACGCCGCGGGCACCAACTCACTGGCCGCCATGTCCCGCATGAGCCATCTGCGCGACCGCGTCCCGGACGCCTTCTGGACGATGACCGTGGCGCTCCTCGCGCTCGCCGCGATCCCGCCCTTCAGCGGCTTCTTCTCCAAGGAGTCCGTGCTCGGCGCCGCCGAACACGTCGCCACCGGCCACACCGGACACGCCCCGCCCGGCGCCGGCTGGATCGTCCTCGTCGCCGGCCTGCTCACCGCCCTGCTCACCGCGGGCTACGCGACCCGCCTGTGGCTGCTCGCCTTCCACGGCCGTGGCGCGGAGGCGCCGGACCACGGCAGGCAGCCCCTGACGATGACCGTGGTGCTGTGGGTGCTCGCCGTCCCGTCGCTCGCCCTCGGCGGGCTCGCCTACCGTGTGCTGCCCGACTGGTTCGACGGCCGCGACCTCAACCCGACCCTCCTCACCTCGATCCTCGGCACCGGCCTCGCCCTGGTCGGCGTCCTGGTCACCTACGGCGCCTGGCAGCGCACCGCACCGCTCGCCGCACGGTTCCCCCTCGGCGCGGTCGCCGCCCATCCCGAGGGCGACGCCGGACTCGTCGAGGAGGAGGCCATCGCCAGCCACAAGGCCGCCTACGGCGACGTGGCCCAAGCGCCCGACCCGGCGGACCCCGGACGGCTGCTGCTCGGCCCGCTGCACCGGCACGCCGCCGTCGGCTTCCACCTGGACGCCCTGTACGCGGTGCTGTTCGTCCGCCCGGTCCAGGCCGGGGCGAGCCTCGTACGGTTCCTCGACCGCGAGGTCGTCGAAACCTACGTACGCGGCGCGGCCGCGCTGCCACGGCTGCTCGGGGCGGCCGTACGCCGCGCGCAGACCGGCAATGTGCAGACCTACGTGAGCGCGCTGCTCGCCGGCTCCGTCGTCCTGGCGGTGGCCGTCCTCCTCGTCGCCACGGGAGCGTGAGCAGGCGTGATCGATATCAGCGAGTCCGTGATGCAGTTCCTTCTGGCGTTCGTCGTCGTCGGCCCGCTCCTCGGGGCCGCCGCCGCTCTCCTGCCCGCACCGCCCGGGCTGAAGGGGAAGTCACCCGAGCAGGCCGTACTGCGGCACGGTGTGACCGTCACCGGTGCGGTCCTCGCCGCCGCGATCGTCCTCGCGCTCGGCTTCGACCACGACCACCCGGCGAAGATGCAGGCCACGACCGACATCAGCTGGATCCCCGCACTCGACGTGCGGATCCACCTCGGCATCGACGGCATCTCCCTCCCCCTCCTGGTCCTGACCGCGCTGCTGACCTTCCTCTGCGCGCTGTACTCCTACTTCAAGCCGCCCACGGGCCCGGCCCCGAAGGCCTTCGTCGCGCTGCTGCTCGTCCTGGAGGCCGGCACCCTCGCGAGCTTCGCCGTCCTCGACCTGCTGCTGTTCTTCCTCGCCTTCGAGACGGTGCTCATCCCGATGTACTTCCTCATCGCCCGCTGGGGCGGTGTGGACCGGACCCGGGCCGCCTGGCAGTTCATCCTCTTCACGCTGCTCGGATCCGTCGTCATGCTGCTCGGCCTGCTCCTGATCGGAATCAAGGCGGGCACCTTCGACATGGTGGCACTCGCCACTGACAACGGCCGGTCCCTGACCACATCCGTGCAGGTCATCGCCGTTCTGGCGATCGGGATCGGGCTCGCGGTGAAAACCCCGATGTGGCCGCTGCACAGCTGGCTGCCCGACGCCCACACCGCCGCGCCCACCGTCGGCTCGGTCCTGCTGGCCGGTGTCCTGCTGAAGATGGGCACCTACGGGTTCGTCCGGATTCTGCTGCCGGTCGCCCCGGACGGCTTCCACACCTTCGCGCCCTACCTCGCCGCCTTCGCCGTCGTCGGGATCATCTACGGATCCCTGGCCTGCCTGGCCCTCGCCAGACAGGGCGCCAAGGGCGATCTCAAGCGGCTCATCGCCTACTCCTCCGTCGGGCACATGGGCTTCGTCCTGCTGGGCATCTCGACCATGACCCCGACCGGCGTGAACGGCGCCCTGTTCGCCAACATCGCCCACGGCCTCATCACCGGCCTGCTGTTCTTCCTGGTCGGAGCCCTGAAGGACCGCACCGGCACAACCGACCTCGACACCCTCGCGGAAGGGGCCGGTGCCGCGCTCTACGGCAAGGCCCCCCGCCTGGGCGGTCTCCTCGCGTTCGCGGCCGTCGCCTCCCTCGGCCTGCCCGGCCTGGCCGGGTTCTGGGGCGAGATGCTGGCCCTGTTCGGCGCGTTCGACCCCGCGGCGGGCCTCAGCCGGCCCGCGTTCCTCACGTTCATGTCGGTCGCCGCGTTCGGCACGCTGCTGACGGCCGCGTACATGCTCGCCGTGGTCCGCCGGGTGTGCATGGGCGCCGTGCCGCAGGAGGCGCCGAAGCTCGCCGACGTCCAGACGTACGAGTTCGCGGCCTGGACCCCGCTCGTCGCCCTCACCGTCGTCGCCGGACTGTGGCCGAGGGCCCTCCTCGGCCTCAGTGATCCGGCCGTGCAGCAGCTCCTCGCAGGAGGCACCCGATGAGCGTCCTGGCCCAGCCGCAGGCCCAGACGGCCGTCGCGTCGGCGGTCCAGTCCGTCGACTGGCTCGCGATCGCTCCGCCCACCGCCGCGGCGGTCGTCGCGCTCGCCGTCCTCGTCGCCGACCTGTTCCTGCCCGAGGCCAGGAAGGCCGTGCTCGGCTGGGTCTCCGTCGCGGGACTCGCCGTATCGGCCCTCCTGCTGCTGCCCCTGCTGGGCGGCGACCGCAGCACCTTCTGCCTGACCGGCGACCCGCACACGTGCAGCTACACGGCGGACCGGTTCACCCTCGTCATCCAGTTCCTCGTCCTCGGTGGCGCGCTCCTCGCCGCCCTGCTGTCGGTCACCGCGCTGAAGGACGACCGCAGGAAGATCCCGGAGGGCGAGTTCTGGTTCCTGCTGCTGTCGTCGGCGTCCGGCGCGGCCCTGCTGCCCGCCTCCCGCGA
The DNA here is from genome assembly GCF_044745865.1 of Streptomyces sp. NPDC086787. Taxonomy (NCBI): domain Bacteria; kingdom Bacillati; phylum Actinomycetota; class Actinomycetes; order Kitasatosporales; family Streptomycetaceae; genus Streptomyces; species Streptomyces sp. NPDC086787. The sequence continues at coordinate 13,252 of NZ_JBIVBC010000021.1, forward strand.
CCTCGCCACCCTGGTCGTGGCCCTGGAAGTGGCCTCGCTGCCCGCCTTCGCCCTGGTCGGCATCCGGCACGGCGACCGGAGGTCCTCCGAGGCCGCCCTGAAGTTCTTCCTGTCGTCGGTCACCGCCACCGCGGTGAGCCTGATGGGCATCAGCTTCGTCTACGCCTCCACCGGCACCCTCTACCTGGCCCAGGTGGCCGCCCGCATCCAGCACGTCCCCGGCCAGCTCCACACGCTCGCCCAGGCCGGAGTCGTCCTCACCCTCGTCGGCTTCGCCTTCAAGACGGCCGCGGTCCCCTTCCACTTCTGGGTGCCCGACACGTACGTGGGAGCCCCGCTGCCCGTCGCCGCCTATCTGTCGGTCGTCGGCAAGGCGGTCGGCTTCTCCGGCCTGATCCTCGTCACCGTCGTGGCCCTGCCCTCGTACGGCGGCGTCTGGGGGCCCGCGCTCGCCGCGCTCGCCGCCCTCACCATGACCGTCGGCAACGTCGGCGCCCTGCGGCAGCAGGCCACGCGCGCGTACAGCGCGGTACGGCTGCTCGCCTGGTCCTCCGTCGGCCAGGCGGGGTACCTGCTGGTGCCGATCGCCGCCGCCGGATACGACCAGGACCCCCGGAAGGCGATCGGCTCCACCGTCGCCTACGCCCTGATGTACGGCGCCGTGAACCTCGGCGCCTTCGCGGTGGCCGCACTGGTCGGCCGTACGAAGTCCCTCAACCGGGTCTCCGACTACCGGGGCCTGTACGCGTCCCACCCCCTGGCCGCCCTGATCCTGGCGTTCTTCCTGCTCTGCCTGGCCGGACTGCCGCCGGGCGTCATCGGCCTCTTCGCGAAGGTCACCGTCTTCTCGGCGGCCGTCGACGCGGGACTCGGCTGGCTGGCCGTGGTCATGGCCGTCAACGTGGTGATCGCCCTCTTCTACTACCTCCAGTGGACAGCCCTGCTGTTCCGCGCCCCCGAGGGCGAGCCCGCCAGGCACCGCGTCCCGGGCCCGCTCACCGCCGCGATCACCGTCAGCGCGGTCCTCGGCGTCGTCCTGTCCGGCGCGCCCCAGCTGGTGCTGCGCTTCGCGGGCGCCGACCTGTTCTGAGCCGTACCGCGCTCTGAGTCGTACCGCGACGTGGCGGACGACCGGCCCCACGCGCGGCGGGGCCGGTCCGCCATCACCCGGACGGCGGACCCGGGCCGCCGTGCCCGCCGGGGAACCCGCGGCCGCCGCCTGGCGTTGACCATTGCGGGAGGGTCCACTGGACGTGACACCGCACAGTGACACCACAGTGGCCCCGCCTCAGCAAGCAAATCCGCAAGCAAAGGGTTCCCCTGCCGCACACTTGGAGGGCGTACCGTGCACCGCCGGCACAACGGGCTCAGGACGGCAGTACTCCTCGGGGGACTGTCCGCACTCATCATCGTCATCGGCAGCTTCTTCGGCCGCACGGGACTGATCGTCGCCGTTTTCGTCGCGCTCGGCACCAACGCGTACGCGTACTGGAACAGCGACAAGCTGGCACTGCGCGCGATGCGCGCCCGCCCCGTCAGCGAGTTCGAGGCCCCGGCTCTCTATCGCATGGTCCGCGAGCTCTCCACCCAGGCCCGCCAGCCCATGCCCCGCCTCTACATCTCACCGACCGAGGCGCCGAACGCCTTCGCGACCGGCCGCAACCCGCGCAACGCCGCCGTGTGCTGCACCGAGGGCATCATGCGACTCCTGGACGAACGCGAGCTGCGCGGTGTGATCGGCCATGAGCTCAGTCATGTCTACAACCGCGACATCCTCATCTCGTCGGTCGCCGGCGCCCTCGCCTCGGTGATCATGTTCCTGGTGAACTTCGCCTGGCTCATTCCCATAGGCCGCTCCGACGACGACGACGGCCCCGGTCTGCTCGGCATGCTGTTGATCATGATCCTGGGCCCGCTCGCCGCCACCGTCATCCAGCTGGCCATCAGCCGCTCCAGGGAGTACGAGGCGGACGCCTCGGGAGCCCAGCTCACCGGCGACCCGCTCGCCCTCGCGGGCGCCCTGCGCAAGCTCGACGCGGGTACCAAGCAGCTACCCCTGCCTCCCGAGCCCAAGATCGAGACCGCGAGCCACATGATGATCGCCAACCCCTTCCGCCCGGGCCGGGGACTGTCGAAGATGTTCTCGACACACCCGCCGATGGCGGAGCGGATCGCACGGCTAGAGAAGATGGCAGGTCGCAACCAGTGAAGACCATTCTGAACGTTATTTGGCTGGTCCTGAGCGGCTTCTGGCTGTTCCTGGGCTACCTGCTGGCCGGCGTCCTGCTCTGCATCACCATCATCGGCATCCCGTTCGGCATAGCGGCGTTCCGGATCGGCGTCTACGCCCTGTGGCCCTTCGGATATACGACGGTCGAGCGCCGTGACGCCGGAGCCCCCTCCTGCATCGGCAACGTCCTGTGGCTGGTTCTCGCGGGCTGGTGGCTGACCCTCGCCCACATCGTCACGGGTGTCGCCCTGTGCCTGACGATCATCGGCATCCCGTTCGGCATCGCCAACTTCAAGCTGATCCCGGTATCGCTGCTCCCGCTGGGCCGCGAGATCGTCCCCACGGACGAGCCGTTCGCGGCACGCTGAGGGCAGATCCGCGTCGGGTGCCGCCGACGGAATCGTGGCCGCACCCGCCTTCATGACCTCCCGCATCCCATCCCCATCGGCCGCCGGTCCAGGGGCTGCCGCCCCCTGCCCTCGGGCTGTAAGGGTTAGCCCCGGCCGACAGCAGGTCCGCGGCCGCAGGGTGACTGTCTGCCTGCGTGTGCGCAGTCCCGGCCGGGTGCCGCGTGTGGGCGCCGTCGCCGTACCGGAGGCCGACGCCCAGCTGATCTCCGCAACCGAACGGCGTTCCTCCGGCGTCCTCACCACCGACACGGCACGGCCTGTGCGGCACGGCCGACCCGGACGCAAGTCACAGGGCCGGCCAAGTGCGAGCACAGCACGAGAGGGCAGGTTCACGGCATGAGCATCATCGGCTGGATCATCCTGGGACTGTTGGCCGGAGCCATCGCGAAATTCCTGCTGCCGGGGCGCGACCCCGGCGGCTTCATCGGAACGACGGTCATCGGCGTGGCGGGCGCGTTCATCGGGGGCTGGATATCGGCCCGCTGGCTCGACCATCCGATCAGCAAGGACTTCTACGACGGCACCACCTGGGCAGCGGCCATCGGCGGCTCCCTGGTGCTGCTGATCGCCTACCGCATCCTCTTCGGCAACTCGCGCGACTGACCGAGCCTCCACGCGCGGACGGCACCCCGAAGGGCGGCCGCAATCGGCGGGCGCCCAGCCTTCCGCGCCGTCCCCCGCGCAGTGCGTCGACCTCCCACGCCGGCAGATGAAGGCGCGCCAACGGCTCACCGCTCCCGTCGCGCCCCGAACACCGCCCGGCAACGTCCGCGCGGGTCGGGCCGGTCGGTCACCGGTAGGCCCATGTTCCCTGGCTGTGCCCTCGGGCGCGGCAGAGGCCTCGGCCGTCAGGCCACGGGCTCGGACCGTTCGGCGGGGACGGGACAGCGGGGCGGGTATCCCGCCTTCAGGTCGGCGAGGATCCCCTCGTCCGTGGCCGACGCGGTCGGCCGCGCACCCGCCCAATCAGCGGGAACCGGACCGTGTCGGGTCCCACCTGTCGTAGGGGTCACCGCCCGTACGAGCGGCGAAGTTCACTGTCTTGTCACAGCCCGACCACTCGCACAACCGTGTCCGCCCTCAGCGGGTCTAGTAGTCCGAAGTCGCGCGAATCGCGCAGGGAGACACCCCGGGGCAGACCCTGGGGCGTTGGGGAGAAGAGGAAGTACTCATCATGGGGGACATACGCAGACGAGGTGCCATCGTGCTGGGTGTCACGGGGCTGGTGGCGCCGCTCACCCTTGCCTTCACCGCGGCACCGGCACAGGCCGCTGGTTGCACCACGCAGGCGGGGCCGTACCAGAAGCAGGTCGAGAAGTTCCTGGGCCGTCCGGTCGACGGCAAGCAGTCCGCCGCCGACTGCAAGGCGACCCGTGCCTTCCAGACCAAGCACGGGATCACGCCCAACATCGGCTACGCCGGGTCCATCACCTGGGGCGTGATGGACCTCATGAACAAGCAGAAGGCCGTCGGGCACAACCCGAACAAGGACGGCAAGTGCCCGGTGAACAAGGGCCGCATCGCCTGCGTGAACCTCACCCTCCAGCTCAGCTGGATCCAGGACGGCAAGAAGCTCGTCTACGGCCCGGTCCCGGTGCGCACCGGACGGGACGGGTACGAGACCCGCACCGGTCTGAAGAAGATCTACTGGCGGGACATCGACCACGTGTCGAACATCTACAACGTTCCGATGCCCTACAGCCAGTTCTTCGACGGCGGCCAGGCCTTCCACTCGGTGGGCCTGAGCATGTGGAACCCGCCGGGCTCGCACGGCTGCGTCAACATGACCACGACGACCGCGAAGAAGTACTGGTCGCTGCTGAAGAACGGCGACGACGTCTTCGTCTACGGCCGCAAGCCGGGCACCTGAGCCCTCACGCCGCGGGAGCTTCCCCGAAGCCGGCGTTCGCCGGCCGGACCCCACCCCACCCTGCTGTGCGACTCGTGCGCGACGATGCCCGGCAGGGTGCAGGGGGCGGCCGCCCGGGCGTTGACCGGCGGCAGCGTGCGCGCTCACTCACCGCCTACGCCTCGAAGTGGAGCTCCGTGTACACCAGGTCCACCAACTCCTCGGCCTCGGACGTACGGGAGCTGTCGGGAACCTCGTAATACCCGCCCAGGGTGGCGATCACGTCCTTGTGCGAGTGGTCGTACTCGTGGGCCTCGCTCTCCTTCTCCCCGGCGGTCTTCGAGCCGGGGTCCGGCCACCACCACACCGTGTCCCGGATCTCGTCCTTCGACAGAGGTCCGGCCAGGACGATGTCCCGGCCCTGGACCTTCCCGGTGATCCGTGCCGCATCGGTCGCCATGTGCCCTGTGTCCTTTCAGCGAGGGGGACACCGTGGCGTCCCGTTCCGATCAGGACAGCGACTACCCGCCGAAGCGTCTTTTCAACGGGTCGAACCGGACAGTCAGCGGATCACAGAAAGCGCCGGACGGGGGCGACCGCGACTTCCTTGACGCGCTGCAGAACGGCCCGTCGTCTCCAGCGAGTGAGGTCGATGTCCGCGCTGCGCCGCAGATCCGCCTCGAAGTCGGCGTCCAGCACGGCGGTGAACTCCTCGTCCAGGACGGCGAGCATGACTTCTTCGTCGTGGTCCATCGACCGGCGATTGAAGTTGGTCGATCCGACGAGAGCGGCCACCGAGTCCACGGTGATGATCTTGGCGTGCATCATCGTCGGCTGGTACTGACGCAGGTGGACGCCGGCCTCCAGCAGGCGCGTGTAGTGAAACTGACCGGCGAGCTGACAGGCCCGCTGGTCGGTGTGGGGTCCGGGCAGCAGGATCTCCACCCGCACGCCGCGCCGAGCGGTCTCGCACAGCAGGTCGATGAAGTAGGTGTCCGGGGCGAAATAGGCGGTGGCCAGCCGGAAGCGTTCCTGGGCGGAGGTGAGCATGACCCGCATGAGGGTCTGCATGTCCTGCCAGCCGATGCTCGCGGAGCCACGGACGACCTGTACCACGGACGATCCGGTCTGATCGTGCTCCGTGAAACGGTCACGGTCGTCGTAGAGCTCGTCATGGCACTCGGCCCAGTTCTGCGCGAACGCGGCCGCGACCCCGTCCACGGCGGGACCTCGCACCTGCACATGGGTGTCACGCCACTCGGCGGGATTGCGGGCGTCCCCGCACCATTCCTCCGCTATGCCCACGCCGCCGGTGAAGGCGGTGCACTCGTCGATGACGAGCGCCTTTCGATGGCAGCGGTGGTTCTGCTTGAACGGCGACAGTCGAACGGGCTTGCGGAACCAGGCGACCTGCACGCCCGCGGCCGTCATGACCTCCAGCAGCTGCTTCTCGATCTCCTTGGCGCCGAAGCCGTCGAGCAGCAGCCGTACCCGCACCCCTGCGCGAGCGCGGTCGGCCAGTGCTTCGGCGAAGTCGCGGGCCACCTGTCCCCGCCAGTACACGAACGTCATCATGTCGATCGTGTGCCGAGCCGAACGGATCGCCCCGAGCATCGCGGGGAAGATCTCATCACCGTTGCGCAGACGCACCAGTTCGTTGCCTTCGGTCGCGGCCACGCCGATCAGCCGCTCCAGACGGCGGCGCAGGCGCTGCTTGCGCGCCGCTGCGTCGGACGTCCCTTCGGGCGCGAATGACGCCGGTGTCTCATCGAGTGTCACGCGAACCCACCTACCTGTACCTGCCCATGCAGACAGAGGACCACGGGCTGCCGGACGAGCCCGAAAGACCGCATGCCCGGCCGCCGCCGTGTCACTCCAGCCGCCTGCCCGGCCCCGACCGGCGCAGTGGCGCGCCCACCGTGTGCAGATGGCCGAGAGCGTGGCCGGTTCAGGAAGAAGTGACGCCGGCGAAGGCGCCGTCGAGGAACCCGGAGATGCGGGTCGTATTGCTGACGGCGCGTTCGACGGACGGGTGGGGTCAGGCGTTCTGTTTCTGCGGGTGCAGGTCGAGTGTGATGTGCGGGGCGAGTGCGTGCAGGAAGTCGGGGGCGTCGAAGATCTCGCCGGCGGAGACGGCGCCGAGGGTCTTGGTGCGGCCGGTCAGGACGCGCTCGAGAGCCTCGGCAACGAGGGGCGCGGTGACGGCGTAGATGTCCTGGCCTCGGGCCGTGGCCCGGCGTTCGGCTCCGCCGGAGCGCACGACCACATCGACGAGGAAGGTCTGGTCGGAGCGCCCCCTCTCGTCCGCGGCGGTCGGGGCCGGAGTGTGGGAAGCGGCGACGTCGCGGACCGCGTCGGCGTTCATGTAGGTGGTCACGTCGGGTATGGACAGGTGCTGGGGAACGGTGACGGCGTCCGCCATGGTGAACTCCCCGACCACCTGCCGGGGTCCCACCGGTTCCGGGAAGGCCCACTCCAGGATGGGCGCGGCGTCGGTGCGGTGCTCCCATTGTCCGCCGCTGTAGCGCAGGCGGCGGTCGCCGCGCCGCTCACGGGAGACCGCACCCGAGCGCCGGGTGCCGGCGGTGGGGTGCCAGTCGCTGAGCGCGTAGGCGATGTGAGCCTCGTCGGCCTCGGTCCAGTCGCCCATTGCCGCGGTGACCAGCAGGTCGCCGAGGCCGCCGAAGAACGCCATGGCCGGGACGATCACCGCTCCCGCCTCCCGTGCCCGCTCGCGGTAGAGGGCGAAGGTGTCGAAGTTGGCCTCGAGTTCGGCGGCCACGTCCAGGTAAGGAATGCTCGCGCGGAGCGCGGCCTCGATCACGGGGCCGGTCGTTGAGGCGAAAGGGCCGGCGCAGTTGATGACTGCCGCGGTGCCTGCCAAGGCCCGGTCCAGCGAAGCCGGGTCCTCGACCGAGGCCACCCGGGCCACCAGCCCGTGTTCGCGGGCCAGTTCCTCCAAGCTCTGCGCGTTGCGCCCGGACAGCACCGGGACGAAGCCACGCGCGGTCAGCTCCGCGACCACGAACCGTCCGGTGTGACCGTACGCGCCGAACACCGCAACCAGCCGGCTTTCCCCCACGAGACTCTCCTGTGCACTCGGACACCCGCCGCGAGTCGAACCTCTGCGGCCTGACACCCACATCCTGTCCTCAGGGCATCACTCCGCACGACTGTCGGAAACGACATGACGCGTACAGTTTCGGACATGCCTGCTGTCGCACTGGCCGTCACCGACGGCATGCTCCACTACGAACTGTCCGTGGCCGTCGAGATCTTCGGGGCCGACCTGACCCACATCGTGGATCCCTGGTACGGCTTCTCCGTCTGCGGAAGCGGTCCGGTACACATCGGCCGCTTCCGCCTTGAACCCGACCACGGACTCGACCACCTCGTGCACGCGGACACGGTGATCGTCCCCGGCTGGGCCGACACCGACCGCGAACCGACCGCCGAGCTGGTCGAGGCGGTACGTGCCGCCCACGTGGCCGGCGCCCGCGTGGCCTCACTGTGCACGGGAGCCTTCGTCCTGGGCGCGGCAGGACTGCTGGACGGCAGGCGCGCCACCACGCACTGGGCCCACACCAGGGAACTGGCCCGGAGGCACCCGGCGGCCACCGTCGATCCGGACGTCCTCTACGTCGACAACGGTGACGTCCTCACCTCCGCGGGCAAAGCCGCCGCCATGGACCTGTGCCTGCACCTGGTCCGCCTCGACCATGGTTCGGCCAACGCCAACAAGATCGCGCGCCGTCTGGTCATTCCACCCCACCGCGACGGCGGCCAGGCCCAGTTCATCGCCACCCCTCTCCCCGCCCCGGGCAACCACCCACTGGACGAGCTCTTCCCCTGGGCACTGGAGAGGCTGGACCAACCGCTCACCGTGGAGGACCTGGCTCGCCAGGCCCGCATGAGCTCACGTCACCTGGGCCGCCACTTCAAGCACCTCACCGGCACCACACCACTTCAATGGCTCCACACCCAGCGCATCCGCCACGCCCAGGAACTACTGGAGACAACCAACGCCACCGTGGACACCATCGCCTCGGCCACCGGCATGGGCACCGCCACCACCCTGCGCCGGCACTTCCAACGCAGCGTCGGCGTCCCACCCGACACCTACCGCCGCACCTTCCGCCCCTGAGAAGTGCCCCCGGTGCCACCAGGAAATCGGACAGCACCACGGCACCGTGCTGTCCGAAGTGCTGAACACCTGCTGCCCAAACTCGGGTTCTGCGGTACTCACGCTGGTCGAGGGCGACAGCGCGGAGTAGGTCATCCGGCAGAGTGGTCGGCTCACCCCCACCAGCCACTGACCCTCAACAACGATGAGCCGGCCCGGAGCCGTCCCAGCCGCCTGGCTGTCCAGCGCAATGGTCGACGATGGAGTCATGACAGGGGAAGCGAGCGAGATCGCTCTGAGTAGGCAAGATCTTCGTGAGGTCACCGCGTTCGCTGCGGCGTGCGCGGAAGTGGTGCTTGAGGTATTCGAGGACGATCAGCCGGATGACTTGCGGCCTCGAGACGCTATCGGCGCCGCGTGGGAGTTCGCTCGAGGTGGTGAGCGGGGGAAGACTCTGCGCGACAGAGCGTGGGCGGCACTCAAGGCAGCCAATAGCGTGGACACTGCGGCTGCGCGCGAGGCGGCTCGGGCAGCGATGTCTGCGGCAGGCGCCGCCTACCTGCATCCGCTGGCCAAGGCCACCCAGGTCAAGCACATTCTCGGAGCCGGCGCTCATGCGGCCAGAGCGGTTGAACTCGTCGCCGGCGACGATCGGAGCGTTGGTGCCGAACATCTTGAGCGGACGCTGCATCGTGCGACGCCGGTCGTCGTTGAGGTGCTCAAACGCTTCCCGACGGCGCCGGGTGGCGGCGGACGGGTTGGTGAGTTGATCCGCATGCTGGACGCTGACCTTCGTTCACTCACCCTCGCTGAGTGACTCACTCGCCCGCCTCGGAGATCCGCAGCCGTTGCCGGACTTCATCGACCGTGCCCTGACCGACGACGACACCGCGGAGGGCGCGAACCTGGACTACCGGGCGCTGTGGCTGGGGGCGTTGCCGCCACCGCAGCGTTCATGCGGGACCGGGACCTGTCGGGCTGGGATCCGGTGACCCTGTACGCGCACTCGCTGCGGGCACTACTGACCGCCGGCACCTGACGACCTGCGCCCAGAGGACGGACATCGAACGTTCGGACTCACGGAACTCGCCGTGCGTACATGATGGCGCCGACAGGGCAGCGCTCGGCGACTGCACCAGACATTCCTCGACATCGTCGAGGTCGAGCGAGTGCTGCTCAATGTCCACTCCGGGAGCAAGGCGGCGTCGGCCGCCCACCGCGCGTGGGGATGTCGCAAGGCGGGTGAGGCCCGCCCGTGGGAGGGCGCGGACCTGCATGACGTGATGCTGCTCGCCCCGCGGTAGCCCCGCTCGCGCGTGCCCGGTCGCGTGCCGACACCGGACCGCTGAGCGGGGGACGGCGGCGACGCGGGGGACGCTGCCGACGGGTCCCCCTCCACGGCTTTCCTCTTTGCTCTCAGGGACCTGATCAGCGGTAGTTCACGAACTGGATCGCGAAGTCGAAGTCCTGGCCCTTCAGCAGCGTGATCACGGCCTGGAGGTCGTCGCGGCTCTTGGAGCTGACGCGCAGTTCCTCGCCCTGCACCTGGGCCTTGACGCCCTTGGGGCCCTCGTCGCGAATGATCTTCGCCACCTTCTTGGCGTTCTCCTGGGAGATGCCCTCCTCGATCGAGGCGAAGATCTTGTACTCCTTGCCGGAGAGCTGGGGCTCGCCCGCGTCCAGCACCTTCAGGGAGATGCCGCGCTTGATCAGCTTGGACTGGAAGACGTCGAGGATCGCCTTGACCCGTTCCTCGGAGTTCGCCTGCATCAGGATCTTCTCGCCGGACCAGGCGATCGAGGCGCCCACACCCTTGAAGTCGTAGCGCTGCGAGACCTCCTTGGCGGCCTGGTTGAGGGCGTTGTCGACCTCCTGCCGCTCGACCTTCGAGACGATGTCGAAACTGGAGTCGGCCATGTCCTGTGGCTCCTTGTATCCGGGTGCGGGTCGGGTGCGGGCGGTCCGCGCGCGGCGGCTGCCGAGCCCGGCACTTGGCCGGGCCGCATCCGCACCAGCCTAGCCACCCCCACGTCCCGCGGGCGGCGATCAAGTGGGTGGCGCAGCACCCCTGGGTATCGGGTATTGTTTACGTCGTTGCCAGCGAGCTCCGCGAAGAGCGGTTCGATTTGATGGCAGCAAACCCCGGCGGTGTGCCCGAGCGGCCAAAGGGAGCAGACTGTAAATCTGCCGGCTCAGCCTTCCCAGGTTCGAATCCTGGCGCCGCCACATCGGGGAAGACCCCCTCTGATCTGTGAGAGCAGATCAGAGGGGGTCTCTTCGTTTCCCGGAACCTTCCGTCGTGAGGTGACATGCCTCACTGGGGGCAACCGCCACCATTCGCCACCCTGCAAACCTCGGAATCGCAAGTCCAGGGGCTGAGCCCTCGGTACTGTCCGAAGAGTCCGGCCGCGTCTCCACCCGCACGCCTGCCTGAACGAGGCGGGTCCCAACTGTGTTGGGAACGTAGCGAGACGGAAGGTCGGAACAGATGGGGCGATCGAGTGGGAGGAAGCGGGGCCGCGGACGCAGCCAGTTACCCGACTGGGTGCAGCTCGCGGCACTGATCCTCACGACGATCACTGCCGTCGCGGGTTGCGTCGAACACTTCGTGTGACACGTGCGTGGTGGGCCGGACGGCTGGCCGGGCGCGTGAATGAGCCCGGCCGACAGGTATTCGGCCGGACCCATCCGTAACCCCGCGCGCGAGTCTGGCTCCGGGAGGCAACCCGGAGCCAGACTCTCCATGTTCCGCGGGTGGGGCCGGACTTCGATGACCTCCGTTCGGCCCGCAGGACGAGGGAACCTCAAGTCGTCGGGCGCATCAAGCGGCTCGTCGGCCGCTGCCCCGATTTGTCCATGGCGAAGGCCATGGCTACAGGTGGCGACAGCGGGTGGCGCAGGCGCATGTTCGCCGACTGCGAAAGTAAATCTCCAGGTGGTCGGCCCCGCCGGGGGTGGCGAATCCTGGCGAATCGCGGGCCCGGCGGCGACTGTGCGTGAGCGCGTGGGGAGTTCGTGACCGGGACCGGTGCGCGGGGCACACTGACCCCATGTCCTCCCCACTGGCCTCCCGTCCCTCCCGGCGCAGGGTCTGCCCGGTGTGCCGTCGTGAAATCGCCGTCGTCGCGGGGCGTTTCGCGCGGCACGATCCGCCCGGTGCGCGGGGGAGCGGGGACCTCGTGTCCTGCTCGGGGTCGCGTGGCCAGGCACAACTCGGTGCGGTGCAGCCCTCGTTGGACGGATACGTGGTGCCGGAGTTCCCCGGGCAGCTGCCCCTCTTCTGAACCCCGAAGCAACCCCGGAAGCAGCCCCCAAGGCTCAGTTGCCCGCCACCGACTTCACCGCCACCGACACCGGGGTCGAACCTCCGGTCAGCTCCAGGGTCAGCCCGGCCGTCGCCGAGGTGTCGATGAGTTCCGCCAGTACGGCGGCCACGTCGTCACGCGGGACCGCGCCGCGTCCGGTGTGCGCCTCCAGGCGTACGAGACCGGTGCCGGGGTCGTCCGTCAGGGCGCCGGGGCGCAGGACCGTCCAGTCCAGGGCGTCCAGGCCGCTGACGTAGGCGTCGGCCGCTCCCTTGGCCCGCAGGTACACGTCGAAGACGTCGTCGCCGCGGTGCGCGGGGTCGGCGCCCATCGACGAGACGACCACGAAACGGCGTACGCCCGCGCGGACGGCCGCGTCCGCGAACAGCACCGCCGCGCCCTTGTCCACCGTGTCCTTGCGGGACGTACCGCTGCCCGGGCCCGCGCCCGCCGCGAAGACCGCCGCGTCCGCGCCGCGCAGCTGTGCCGCGACCTCGTCCACCGAGGCCGACTCCAGGTCGAGCAGGACCGGTTCGGCGCCGGCCTCCCGCAGATCGTCACCCTGCCCGGCCGTGCGGATGATCCCCACGGGCTCGTCCCCGCGCGCGGCGAGCAGTCGCTCCAGCCGCAGCGCGATCTGACCATGACCACCAGCAATGACAATGCGCATGTTTCAGACCGTACGCCCGAACGGCCCCGTCCGCCGCGTCGCTCGGCGCCCTCCGTCCGCCCGGCCTACGACACCTCCCGCCGCCCCTGCCGGGGCAGCCCCAGTTCCGCCGCCGCTGCCGAGTTGCAGTACTCGCGCACCGCGCTGGTGCGGGCCACCACCCGTCCGCGGTGCACCACGATCCGGCTGTACGCCAGCGACAGGACGCCCGCCAGATGGTCACCGCGCACCGCGAGGAGCTCGGCGGGGAAGCCCGCCTCCACCCGGACCTCGGGGAGGCCGAGCACCGCGCGCGCGGAGGTGCTCACCGCGTCGTAGGCGTCCTCGGGGCGCAGGCCGTGCCGGGAGGACAGGAGGAAGGCCGCCTCCAGGGGGTCGCCGCGGCCGACGGGGTTGGCGACGTCCCGCAGCGCGCCGCTGCCGGCCGCGACCCGGACACCGGCGGCGCGCAGCAGCCGTACCGGAGCCGTGCCCCGTCGGTCGGTGCCGCCGCAGCCGCCCTGGGGCAGGCAGACCACCGTGATCCCGGCGGCCGCGAGCCGGTCCGCGACCCGGGAGGCAGCCTCGGCGGGCAGCCGGGACAGGCCCCCGCACGGTCCGAGCGTCACGCCCGGGCGCAGGCCGCCCGCCATCGCCGCGAGCCGGGTGAGGCGGGCCGGGTCGGTGGCGTCCGTGTGCAGGTCGACGGGGCAGCCGTGCTCGGCGGCCACCTCCAGGACCGCCTCCGCGTAGCCGGCGGGGTCGGGGTCCAGGTCCGGGCAGCCGCCCACCACGGTGGCGCCCATCTTCACCGCGTCCCGCAGCATCGCCAGCCCCTCGGCGCCGGCCGCCCCGGTCAGCACCCGGGGCGTCGCCACCGTCGTCAGCTCCGCGAGCCCGCGCAGCGACCGCCGCGTCCGCAGTACGGCGGCGAGCGCGCCCAGCGCCGGTACGTCGCCCACGCGTACGTGCGCCCGCAGTGCCGTGGCCCCGTGGCTGAGTTGCAGGAGGGCGGCTTCCGTGGAGCGGCGCTGGACGTCCTCCGGGTCGTACGAGACCGGTCCGCCGGCGTCGGCGGAGAGCGCGGTGTCCGCGTGGGCGTGCGGTTCGGCCGGGGCGGGCAGCAGCAGATACCCGGAGAGGTCCACGCGCGTGCCCGCGGCCCGGGCCGGTACCGGAGCGAGGCTCCCGGCCGTGCCGACCGCCTCGATACGCCCGCCGCCCAGCCGCACGTCCACGGTCCGGCCGTCGGTCAGCCGCGCCCCGCACAGCAGCACGGGGGCCGTGTCGGACTGTCCGGGGGAGCCCGGCGAGTTCGACGACGAGGGGGGCGGCTGCGGCTGGCTGTCGGGCATCGCGCTCCAGGGGCTCGGGGACCGTGCACGGGGACGCAAGATCACGCAGGGTGAGCCGAGCCTAGGACGGCGAACCGCGTGCGCCGGGGAGGGCCGCAATAGTCGTACTGGCGTGGCCCGGTCGTGCCCGCGAGGCTCACCACAGGGCTGTACGAGGCCGCCGGGAAGCCGGTGCAACGGGCCCGGCAGACCTGCCGGATACGGATTTGGGTGAACGGCTGCCGAGCGTGTAATGTCTTCATCGCTCGCCCCAATAGCTCAGTCGGCAGAGCGTCTCCATGGTAAGGAGAAGGTCTACGGTTCGATTCCGTATTGGGGCTCTGGTGTGAAAGGTTCCCGTCGCAAGGCGGGATCCAATCGCATCACAGCGGTGTAGCTCAGTCGGTAGAGCAAGCGGCTCATAATCGCTGTGTCACCGGTTCAAGTCCGGTCACCGCTACTGACAGTAGCCGATTGCGGGGTCGGTCCTTCGATCGGCTACTCTTTCTTGCGTTGTATTGACCCATCCGTTCGTCAAGGAGCACTCACGTGGCTGCCACCGACGTCCGCCCGAAGATCACGCTGGCCTGCGTGGAGTGCAAGGAGCGGAACTACATCACCAAGAAGAACCGGCGTAACAACCCGGATCGACTGGAGATGAAGAAGCACTGCCCGCGTTGCAATGCGCACACCGCGCATCGCGAAACGCGATAAATCAGGCTCGTACACGAGGCCGTTCCCGAGAAATCGGGGGCGGCCTCGCGTCGTTCCATGTCCCGTACCGGCCAGTAGAGCAACCAGGAGGTAGCGAGCCATGGCGCTCGACCAGTCCTTCGTGGGACGGACCTATCCGCCCGGCGACCCGTACGAGGTCGGCCGGGAGAAGATCCGCGAGTTCGCGGAGGCCGTCGGCGACAGCAATCCGGTGTACACCGACCCGGAGGCTGCCAAGGCGCTCGGGTACGCCGATGTGATCGCCCCGCCGACCTTTGTGTTCTCGATCACCTTCAAGGCGGCGGGACAGGTCGTCCAGGATCCCCAGCTGGGCCTGGACTACAGCCGGGTGGTGCACGGCGACCAGAAGTTCGCCTACCGGCGCCCGGTGCGCGCGGGGGACCGGCTCACCGTGACCTCGACCATCGAGGCCGTGAAGTCCATGGCGGGCAACGACATCCTGGACATCCGCGGCGAGGTGCACGACGAGACCGGCGAGCACGTCGTGACCGCCTGGACCAAGCTCGTGGCCCGCGCGGCCGAGGAGGCGTGAGAGCGATGACGGCGAGGATCGCCTACGACGACGTCGAGGTCGGCACCGAGCTGCCGGCACAGTCCTTCCCCGTGGACCGGGCCACGCTCGTCCGGTACGCGGGAGCCTCCGGGGACTTCAACCCCATCCACTGGAACGAGAAGTTCGCCAAGGAGGTGGGCCTGCCGGACGTCATCGCGCACGGCATGTTCACCATGGCCGAGGCGGTCCGCGTGGTCACCGACTGGGCCGGGGATCCCGGAGCGCTCGTCGACTACGGCGTCCGGTTCACCAAGCCCGTCGTCGTCCCGAACGACGACAAGGGCGCCGTGATCGAGGTGTCCGGCAAGGTGGCCGCCAAGCTCGACGACAACACCGTGCGGGTCGACCTGACGGTGACCAGTGGCGGCCAGAAGGTGCTCGGGATGTCCCGGGCGGTCGTCCGGCTGGCCTGACAGCGTAAGCGCGCGAGTGCCTGCGAGCGCGCAAGGACCTGACTGAGGGGCGTTCTCCCTGGTGGGAGCGTCCCTCAGTGGCTTCCCGGCATAGCGCTTGACTTAGTTAGTGATTGAGTACTAACTTTCTCGCATGGCCAGGATGAGTGCAGACGAAAGGCGCGAGAGCGTCGTCCGCGCGGCGATCGCCGAGTTCGCGCAGAGGGGCTACTACGGCACCTCCACCGACGCGATCGCCAAGCGGGTGGGCGTCTCGCAGCCGTATCTCTTCCGGCTGTTCCCGGGCAAGAAGGCGATCTTCGTGGCCGCCTCGGAGCGCTGCATGCGGGAAGTGCGCTGCGCCTTCGAGGAGGCGGCGAAGGGGCTCACGGGCGAAGAGGCCATGCGGGCCATGGCCAACGAGTACGTGCGTCTGATCCAGGAGCAGCCGGAACGGCTCCAGATGCAGATGCAGACGTACATCGCCGTGGCCGCCGCAGAGGCGGAGGGTGACCACGAGTTCGGCGAGGCCGTACGGGCCGGCTGGATGAAGCTCTGGGACACCGTGCATCTGCCGCTGGGGGCCGATGTGGGGGAGACGACGAACTTCCTGGCCTACGGGATGCTCGTCAACACCCTGGCGGCCATGGGTTTTCCACCGGAGCACCGGGTCTGGCAGGGGATGTATCCGACCGCCCGGGTCACCGGGCGGCTGGAGAAGTAGGGCGACAGGGGGAGGCGGTCCGCCGTCTTTTTCAGGGGCTCAAAAGTTAGTAATCAATAACTAATCCGTTACGGCGGACCACGCTCTGGGGGAGCGATGTCACAGCAGACCGCACAGCAGACCGAACCGACCACCACACGCCGCGGGCAGGTCGCCTGGGCCCTGATCATCACCAGCGTCGCGGGCTTCATGGCGTCCCTGGACAACCTCGTCGTCACCACCGCACTGCCCTCCATCCGCAAGGACCTCGGAGGAGCCCTGGACGACCTGGAATGGACCGTGAGCGCCTACACGCTCACCTTCGCCGTCCTGCTGATGTTCGGCGCGGCGCTCGGTGACCGCTTCGGCCGCCGACGGCTCTTCCTCACCGGTATCACCATCTTCACCGGCGCCTCCGCCGCCGCGGCCATGGCGCCCGGCATCGACTCCCTGAACGCGGCCCGCGCCGTCCAGGGCATCGGCGCGGCCATCATGATGCCGCTCACCATGACCCTGCTCACCGCGGCCGTGCCCGCCGCCAAGCGCGGCATGGCGTACGGCATCTGGGGGGCCGTCAACGGTCTCGCGGTCGCCTCCGGACCGCTCATCGGCGGCGGTCTGACCGAACACATCTCCTGGCACTGGATCTTCTGGCTGAACGTCCCGCTCGGTCTCGCCCTGCTGCCGCTCGCCCGCTTCCGCCTCGCCGAGTCCCACGGCACCGGCACCCGGCTCGACATCCCCGGCACCCTCCTCGCCAGCGGCGGCCTCTTCGGCCTCGTCTACGGCCTGGTCCGCGGCCCCGCCGACGGCTGGACCGACTCCGTCGTCCTCACCGGCCTGATCGCCGGTGGCGCGCTGCTGGCCGCCTTCGTCGTCCACGGCTCCCGTGCCAGGAACGCAATGCTCCCGATGCGACTGTTCCGCTCCCGCGCCTTCTCCGGGATCAACGCCGCGAGCCTGCTGATGTTCGTCGGCATGTTCGGCTCGATCTTCCTGCTCAGCCAGTACATGCAGGGCGTGCTCGGCTACTCGCCCACCGAGGCGGGCCTGCGGATGCTTCCCTGGACCGGCATGCCGATGATCGTCGCCCCCATCGCCGGAATCCTCTCCGACCGCATCGGCGGCCGCCCCGTCGTCGCCACCGGGCTCTTCCTCCAGGCCGTCGGCCTCGGCTACATGGCCTACGCGGCCACCGCCGACGCCTCCTACGTCTCCCAGCTGCCCGCCCTGATCCTCAGCGGCATCGGCATGGCCCTCTACTTCGCCCCGGCCGCCAACCTGGTGATGTCCAGCGTCCGGCCACAGGAGCAGGGCATCGCCTCCGGCGCCAACAACGCCTTCCGCGAGGTCGGCGGCGCACTCGGCGTCGCGATCATGTCGTCGATCTTCTCGGCCCAGGGCGGCTACCAGTCCGCGCAGTCCTTCGTCGACGGCCTGCGGCCCGCGCTGGTCACCGGCGCCGCGGTCGTCGCCCTCGCCGCCATCGCGGCCCTGGTGATCCCGGCCCGCCGCCGCGCCGCCGAGGCCGTGCGGACGACCGAGGCGAACGAGCCCGCCCCGGCCCTGGAAACCGTCGCCGGCTGATCCCCCACCGCCCTCCCCGCACGCGTACGGCCCCGTCCCTGGTGGACGGGGCCGTACGCGCGTGTCCACGAGCCGCTCCTGCCGGACCCGTACCCGTGCCCGGACCGGTCAGGGGCCGTACCGCGCGGGGGTCCCGGGCAGGCCGCCGCTCACGGCCGGCGTCGCTGTCACCGGTGTCTCGTAGTCTTGAGCGCGTGCAAGAACTCCACGACGCCCCCCTCGCCCCGCTGACCACCTTCCGGCTGGGCGGCCCCGCGGCCCGGCTGGTCACCGCGACCACCGACGCCGAGGTGATCGAAGCCGTCCGCGAGGCCGACGACAGCGGGACGCCGCTGCTGGTCATCGGCGGCGGCTCGAACCTGGTCATCGGCGACAAGGGCTTCGACGGCACCGCCCTGCACATCGCCACCAGCGGGTTCGAACTGCGGGGGACGACTCTGGAGCTGGCCGCCGGCGAGGTCTGGGCCGACGCCGTCGCCCGCACCGTGGAAGCGGGCCTGGCCGGGATCGAGTGCCTGTCCGGCATCCCGGGCTCGGCCGGCGCGACACCGATCCAGAACGTCGGCGCGTACGGCCAGGACGTCTCCTCGACCATCACCGAGGTGATCGCCTACGACCGGCACAGCGGACGGACGGTCACCCTCACCAACGAGGAGTGCGCCTTCTCGTACCGGCACAGCCGCTTCAAGGGCGACCCCGCCCGCTTCGTCGTGCTGCGCGTCCGCTTCGAGCTGGAGGACGCCTACGGGCTGTCCGCGCCGGTCGGCTACGCCGAGACGGCCCGCGCCCTCGGCGTGCGGCCCGGCGACCGGGTGCCGCTGGCCGCCGCCCGCGACACCGTCCTCGAGCTGCGCGCGGGCAAGGGCATGGTCCTGGACCCCGAGGACCACGACACCTGGTCCGCCGGATCCTTCTTCACCAACCCGATCCTCACGCACGAACAGTTCGCCGCGTTCCACGCGCGCGTGCGCGAGCGGCTCGGTGACGGCGTCGAGCCGCCCGCCTACCCCGCGGGCGACAGCCACACCAAGACCTCGGCCGCCTGGCTGATCGACAGGGCCGGCTTCGCCAAGGGATACGGCACCGGCCCCGCCCGCATCTCCACCAAACACACCCTCGCCCTCACCAACCGCGGCCACGCCACCACCGAGGACCTGCTCGCGCTGGCCCGGGAGGTCGTCACGGGAGTCCGTGAAGCCTTCGGGATCACCCTGGTCAACGAGCCGGTGACGGTGGGCGTGAGCCTCTGACGAGCCCACGGGGGACTGCCGCGTGCAGCTGAGACTGCGCGAGTTCCGTCCCCGGACGGGCCCGCACGAACACCGGATCGTCCAGCCCCGGCACCCGCTGCGCCACACCTCGCTGCGCGCCCCGGACCCGATCGGCCTGCTCCACGGCGACCACGACGGGCTGAACCGGCTCGCCGGCCTGTTCTCCTTCGCCGCCCACTCACGCCGAACGATCGTCCATGTGCCGCTGCGGGACGCCGTCCCGCCGACGGAGGGCGTCGGAGAGCTGGTCGACCTCGTCCTGGTCCACCACTCGTACGGGCTGCGCCCCAGCAAGTGGCCCGCACTGCGCCGCGCGCTCGGACCGGGCGTCCCGCTCACGGTCCGCACCGACGAGGCGCGCACCGCGCGGGACGCCGACTCCTGGCGTCGCCGCCGGCACCACGCGGACTTCCGCGACGAACTGCGGCACACCACGCACGCCCGCACGCTCTTCCTGTTCGGCAGCCGGGACGTCTTCGCCATCACCGCCGGGTCGCTCGCTTATGCGGCGGGCTATGGACCACGCCACAAGCGCGTGGCCGAGGGGAAGTCGGCCTTCATGGGGGCGCTGCTGGTGGAGGAGCCGCCGGCCGGTGTCGGCGGGCACCGCGACGAGATCCTGATCTGCTTCGGCGCCTACCCGCCCTACGCCCACTTCAAGAGACCGGCCCGCTGATCAGGCCACCGGCCCCGTCAGCCACTCGTCCACCCCGGACAGCAGCTTCTCCTTCACGTCCTGCGGCGCCGCCGACCCCCGCACCGACTGACGGGCGACTTCCGCCAGCTCCGCGTCGGTGAAACCGTGGTGGCGGCGGGCGATGTCGTACTGCGCGGCCAGCCGGGAGCCGAACAGCAGCGGGTCGTCGGCGCCCAGCGCCAGCGGGACGCCCGACTCGAAGAGGGTGCGCAGCGGCACGTCCTCCGGCTTCTCGTACACGCCGAGGGCCACGTTCGACGCGGGACACACCTCGCACGTCACCTGGCGGTCCGCGAGCCGCTTCAGCAGCCGCGGGTCCTCCGCCGCGCGGACACCGTGGCCGATCCGCGCCGCGTGCAGGTCGTCCAGGCAGTCCCGCACCGACGCCGGACCGGTCAGCTCGCCGCCGTGCGGCGCCGCCAGCAGCCCGCCGTCCCGGGCGATCGCGAACGCCCGGTCGAAGTCCCGCGCCATGCCCCGCCGCTCGTCGTTGGACAGCCCGAAGCCCACCACGCCCCGGTCCGCGTAGCGCACCGCCAGCCGGGCCAGGGTGCGCGCGTCCAGGGGGTGCTTCATGCGATTGGCCGCCACCAGCACACGCATGCCGAGGCCGGTCTCCCGTGAGGTGGTCTCCACCGCGTCGAGGATGACCTCGAGCGCCGGGATCAGCCCGCCCAGCCGGGGCGCGTACGACGTCGGGTCCACCTGGATCTCCAGCCAGCCCGACCCGTCCTTCAGGTCCTCCTCGGCGGCCTCCCGGACCAGCCGCTGGATGTCCTCCGGCTCTCTCAGGCAGGAGCGCGCCGCGTCGTACAGCCGCTGGAAACGGAACCAGCCCCGCTCGTCGGTGGCCCGCAGCTTCGGCGGCTCACCGCTGGTCAGCGCTTCCGTCAGCACGTCCGGCAGGCGTACGCCGTGCTTGTCGGCCAGTTCCAGGACGGTCCCCGGCCGCATCGAGCCGGTGAAGTGCAGGTGCAGATGGGCTTTCGGCAGCTCAGAGACATCACGTACACGCTCCATCCAAAGATCCTGCCGCACGCCCCCGCCGTCCCGGTAGCGCTTTCCCCGAACGTGGGCTTGCTCGCACAAAAGAAGGACGGGCCCGCCTCCCGGATTCCGGGAGGCGGGCCCGTGAACGGCGGCGGGGACCTCAGTCCCGCGCCTCCGCGAGCAGCTTCTGCATCCGGCTCACGCCCTCGACGAGATCCTCGTCACCCAGCGCGTACGACAGCCGCAGATAGCCCGGGGTGCCGAACGCCTCGCCGGGGACCACCGCGACCTCCGCCTCCTCCAGGATCAGCGCGGCCAGTTCGACCGAGTTCTGCGGGCGCCTGCCGCGGATCTCCTTGCCCAGCAGGCCCTTGACCGTCGGGTACGCGTAGAAGGCGCCCTCGGGCTCCGGGCAGACCACGCCGTCGATCTCGTTGAGCATCCGCACGATCGTCTTGCGGCGGCGGTCGAACGCCTCGCGCATCTTCGCGACGGCTTCCAGGTCACCGGAGACGGCGGCCAGGGCGGCGGCCTGGGCGACGTTCGAGACGTTCGAGGTGGCGTGCGACTGGAGGTTCGTCGCGGCCTTGATCACGTCCTTCGGGCCGATCACCCAGCCGACGCGCCAGCCGGTCATGGCGTACGTCTTCGCCACGCCGTTGACGACGATGCACTTGTCGCGCAGCTCGGGCAGGAGGGCGGGCAGCGAGGTGAACTTCGCGTCGCCGTACACGAGGTGCTCGTAGATCTCGTCCGTGAGGACCCACAGGCCGTGCTCGACGGCCCAGCGGCCGATCGCCTCGGCGTCCTGCTGGCTGTAGACGGCGCCGGTCGGGTTGGACGGGGAGACGAAGAGGACCACCTTCGTCCGCTCCGTGCGGGCCGCCTCCAGCTGCTCCACGCTGACCCGGTAACCGGTCGTCTCGTCCGCGACGACCTCGACCGGGACACCGCCGGCCAGGCGGATCGACTCCGGGTACGTCGTCCAGTACGGCGCCGGGACGATCACCTCGTCGCCCGGGTCGAGGATCGCGGCGAAGGCCTCGTAGATCGCCTGCTTGCCGCCGTTGGTGACCAGGATCTGTGCCGGGTCGACCTCGTAGCCCGAGTCGCGCAGCGTCTTCGCCGCGATGGCGGTCTTCAGCACGGGCAGGCCGCCGGCCGGGGTGTAGCGGTGGTACGTCGGGTTCCGGCAGGCCTCGACGGCGGCGTCGACGATGTAGTCCGGGGTCGGGAAGTCGGGCTCACCGGCGCCGAAGCCGATCACCGGACGTCCGGCGGCCTTGAGGGCCTTGGCCTTGGCGTCCACGGCCAGCGTGGCGGACTCGGAGATCGCGCCGACTCGGGCGGAGACCCGGCGCTCGGTGGGAGGGGTTGCAGCGCTCATGGCCCCCATGGTTTCAGACCGGAAACTTCCGCGGCACCGCGGTTTCACAGACTGAACGGGATCGGGCCGCGCCGCGAACAGCTGTCCGTATCCGGGTCGCCGCCAGGACGATCTTCCGTTCCGGAGGCCGGTACGGGCACTTTCTGTTCGACGCCGGGCGCAGGACCACGTACACTCTCACCTCGTTGGCCTCAGCCAGCCGCTGAACAGCCGGTGCACACCGAGCACCCGGTCGGATGCGGTAAGTTGGGGGAGACAACTCAAAGGGTCGTAGCTCAATTGGTAGAGCACCGGTCTCCAAAACCGGCGGTTGGGGGTTCAAGTCCCTCCGGCCCTGCTACACACACCGCCAGGATGTGTGCGCATGTACGTACAGCATTGCACCGCCGTGCAGCTCTGGAACCGGGCGCGGCACGGCCACGACCCGGGATCAGGTGAGGACGAATGACGGACGCCGTGGGCTCCATCGATACACCTGATGCCCAGGACGAGGTGTCGGAGGACAAGAAGAAGGCCCGCAAGGGCGGCAAGCGTGCCAAGAAGGGCCCGCTGAAGCGCCTCGCCACCTTCTACCGCCAGGTCGTCGCGGAACTCCGCAAGGTCGTCTGGCCCACTCGCAACCAGCTGACGTCGTACACCACCGTGGTGATCTTCTTTGTGGTCATCATGATCGCGCTGGTTACCGTGATTGACTATGGGCTCAACCACGCCGCCAAGTACGTCTTCGGCTGAGCCAAGAGCGAAGGGCGCCGTGGTACCGGCGCCCGTTTTCGCATGTTCCACCTCTATGTATCCAGGAAGAAGCAGCCATCGTGTCTGACCCGAACCTGAACGACGCCCCTGAGCCTCGCGGGGATGCCGCCGAGACGGTGGACGACGAGCTCGACATCGTCGAGGGAGCGGACGAGCAGGACGAGTTCGAGGCTGCCGAGGCCGAGGCGGGAGAGCCGGCCGAGGAGGCCGCCCTGCACGTCGTGGACGAGGACGAGGCGGCCGAGGAAGAGCCTGAAGAGGCCGCAGAGCCCGAAGAGGCCGAGCCCGTCGACCCCGTCCAGGCCCTGCGCGAGGAACTGCGCACCCTGCCCGGCGAGTGGTACGTGATCCACACCTACGCCGGCTACGAGAACCGCGTGAAGACCAACCTGGAGCAGCGCGCCGTCTCGCTGAACGTCGAGGACTACATCTTCCAGGCCGAGGTGCCGCAGGAAGAGGTCGTCCAGATCAAGAACGGCGACCGCAAGACGATCAAGCAGAACAAGCTCCCGGGCTATGTCCTGGTCCGCATGGACCTGACGAACGAGTCCTGGGGTGTCGTCCGTAACACGCCCGGCGTCACCGGCTTCGTGGGCAACGCCTACGACCCGTACCCGCTGACCCTGGACGAGATCGTCAAGATGCTCGCCCCGGAGGCCGAGGAGAAGGCCGCCCGCGAAGCCGCCGAGGCCGAGGGCAAGCCCGCTCCGCAGCGCAAGGTCGAGGTCCAGGTGCTGGACTTCGAGGTCGGCGACTCGGTCACCGTCACCGACGGCCCGTTCGCCACGCTCCAGGCGACCATCAACGAGATCAACGCCGACTCCAAGAAGGTCAAGGGCCTGGTGGAGATCTTCGGCCGCGAGACGCCGGTCGAGCTGTCCTTCGACCAGATCCAGAAGAACTGACGCTTCAGCAGCACACCGACGAGTGCTCACCGGGACGCGTCCCGGTGAGCACTCGTCGTCGTTCCGGTGTCATTCCATGTCGGGTGGTACGGGCGTGCCCTGGTGGTAGTACAACCGCCAGCCCGGAGCCCCGGCTTCCCCGTGTGCTCCCTCGCGCCAGACCGAACTGCGCCTGGTCCTGCGGCCGTCGAGCACGGTCTCGTAGGTCAGATGCACCAGTCCCGGCGCGAGCAGCGTCCCCGACATGAGCGAGGGCTCGGGGCGGGGAGCGTCGGGCGGCCCGCTCTCGCTGTCTGCCGCCATGGCGGCGAGCATCGACTCGCGGGTCCACAGCCGCCCCGATCTGCCCACCTCTGTGAACTCGGGGTCGAGGAGCTGTTCGACCCGCTCCTGCGACGCCCGGAACCGCGGGTCCATGAGCAGCAGTTCGTTCGCGATCGCCTGACGTATGTCGTCCGCCGCCCGCTCCGTCTGTCGCGTTCGTTCCATGGCCGCATCCTCGCAGGTCGGCCCGTCTGACCTGCACGGTTTTTGGCCGCGCATACATACCCGCTATCGTTGTGCGGTATGCCTGCGTCCGGGTGGTCCCCGGCGCGCGGGCAGGACCCGAAGTGAAAGGACCCGGAGAGCTATGCCTCCCAAGAAGAAGAAGGTCACGGGGCTCATCAAGCTCCAGATCCAGGCTGGTGCCGCCAACCCGGCCCCGCCGGTCGGCCCCGCGCTGGGTCAGCACGGCGTCAACATCATGGAGTTCTGCAAGGCCTACAACGCCGCGACCGAGTCGCAGCGTGGCTGGGTCATCCCGGTGGAGATCACGGTCTACGAGGACCGTTCCTTCACCTTCGTGACCAAGACGCCGCCGGCCGCGAAGATGATCCTCAAGGCCGCGGGCATCGAGAAGGGCTCCGGCGAGCCGCACAAGACCAAGGTCGCCAAGATCACCGACGCCCAGGTCCGCGAGATCGCCACGACGAAGATGCCCGACCTCAACGCGAACGACCTGGACGCCGCGGCGAAGATCATCGCCGGCACCGCGCGTTCCATGGGCGTCACGGTCGAGGGCTGAGCGCCTTCCTTGTAGAACCATGCGGCCACGGCCGCACGTGGTAGGGCCTGCTCGGCCCGTACACCACGCCTCCTCCAAGAACACACAGGAGCAGTTGTGAGCAAGCGCAGCAAGGCCCTTCGCGCTGCGGACGCCAAGATCGACCGGGAGAAGCTCTACGCCCCGCTCGAGGCCGTCCGTCTCGCCAAGGAGACCTCCACGTCCAAGTTCGACGGCACCGTCGAGGTCGCCTTCCGTCTGGGTGTCGACCCGCGCAAGGCCGACCAGATGGTCCGTGGCACCGTGAACCTTCCGCACGGCACCGGTAAGACCGCCCGGGTCCTGGTCTTCGCGACCGGTGACCGTGCCGAGGCCGCGCGTGCCGCGGGCGCCGACATCGTCGGCTCCGACGAACTGATCGACGAGGTGGCGAAGGGCCGTCTGGACTTCGACGCCGTCGTCGCCACCCCGGACCTCATGGGCAAGGTCGGCCGCCTCGGCCGCGTCCTCGGCCCGCGTGGTCTGATGCCGAACCCGAAGACCGGCACCGTCACTCCCGACACCGCCAAGGCCGTCACGGAGATCAAGGGCGGCAAGATCGAGTTCCGCGTCGACAAGCACTCGAACCTGCACTTCATCATCGGCAAGACGTCCTTCGAGGACGCTCAGCTGGTGGAGAACTACGGCGCCGCGCTGGAGGAGATCCTCCGTCTGAAGCCGTCCGCCGCCAAGGGTCGTTACATCAAGAAGGCCGCCATCAGCACCACGATGGGCCCCGGCATTCCGCTCGACTCGAACCGCACCCGCAACCTCCTCGTCGAGGAGGACCCGGCCGCCGTCTGAGCCCACGCTCGGCCCGGCAGCCGCGTCAGGGACGCGTAAGCAAGAGGGACGGGCCCGGAACCGTTTGAGGTTCCGGGCCCGTCCCTTTTCGTGTGCCCCACTGGTGCAGGGGCGAGGAGCGGGGCCGGGCGCCCGGCCGAAAATGCAAAATCTTGCCCTGTCCCGGTGGGATACCCTGCCTTTGCTGTGAATCGGTTGTGTGTTCCATTGTGTTCCATGGGGGGACCCGGAATGAAGATGTCAGTACGTGTGCGGGGCAACGTCGCGGCCGCGAGCCTTGGGGCCCTGGTCCTGGCCTCCGGGGTGGTCGGCTGCGGCAAGCAGTCCGACGAGAAGTCGCCCGCCATGACGCCTGCGGCGGCCGTCGCCAAGGCCGCGAAGAAGACGGGGGACATCACCTCCCTCCGCTACAAGATGTCCGGAAAGGCTCCCGGCGCCGGCACCATCAGCGGTGAGGCGGCGATGAACACCAAGCCGCTGGCGATGAGCATGAAGATCACCTCCTCCCAGTCGCCCGACCCGGTGGAGCTGCGGATGGTCGACAAGGCGCTGTACATCAACGGCGGCGCCGCGGCGGCCAAGGAGCTCGACGGCAAGTCCTGGATCAAGTTCGGCAGTGACAGCCTCGGCGCCATGGGCGGCGGCTCTCCGGGCGCCTCGCAGGCCGACCAGAACCCGACCGCCGAGTCCGGCTTCCTCACCGATTCCAAGAACGTGAAGCGCGTCGGCACCGAGACCGTCGACGGGGTGGAGACCACGCACTACAAGGGCACGGTCTCCCTCGACGAGCTGCGCAAGGGGCTGAAGGACGAGGACAAGGAGACCCGCGAGCGCCGGGAGAAGAGCCTCAAGCAGTACGAGAAGATGGGCGTCGACAAGCTGACGATGGACATGTGGGTCGACGGCGCCGACCACGCCAAGCAGGTCCGGATGCGCGGGGACGCCGACAAGGGCCCCCTCGACATGACCATCACCATCCTGGACATCAACAAGCCGGTGACGGTCAAGGCGCCGCCCGCGAAGGACACCGCCGACCTCGCGGAAATGATGAAGTCGGCCCAGCAGGGCTGAGCCCCGTAGGGCCGACTTCGGCCCGATTTGCTTGACCGGTACCCGTTCCCGTAGTCTCTCCGCGAAGCCAAAGACCGCTGGTCGTTGCCGTGCGCTTGCAAGAGCGTGCGGTGGCCGAAGGATCCGCTGAAAAGTGGACGACCCGCGCAGGTGACCGTGGAAGAACTCCTGGAGCACACGCCCCGAGTGTGTGCGCCCGGTCGAGTCCGCCCCGAGCGCCTGCGCCGGGGCGTTTCGTTTTACCCAGTCCTCCTTCGGGTCCGCGCGGTCCGAATCACCCGGAAGGAGGCCGAGGCTCTATGGCGAGGCCCGACAAGGCTGCCGCGGTTGCCGAGCTGACGGACAAGTTCCGCAGCTCCAACGCCGCCGTGCTGACCGAGTACCGCGGTCTCACCGTGGCGCAGCTCAAGACGCTGCGCCGGTCGCTCGGTGAGAACGCCCAGTACGCCGTGGTGAAGAACACGCTGACCAAGATTGCGGCCAACGAGGCCGGGATCACGCTGGACGACCAGCTCTTCGCTGGTCCGACGGCCGTCGCCTTCGTCACCGGTGACCCGGTGGAGTCGGCGAAGGGTCTCCGTGACTTCGCCAAGGACAACCCCAACCTCATCATCAAGGGCGGTGTCCTTGACGGTAAGGCGCTGTCCGCCGATGAGATCAAGAAGCTCGCGGACCTCGAGTCCCGCGAGGTTCTGCTCGCCAAGCTGGCGGGCGCCTTCAAGGGCAAGCAGACTCAGGCTGCTCAGGTCTTCCAGGCGCTCCCGTCGAAGCTCGTCCGCACCGTGGACGCGCTTCGTGCCAAGCGGGACGAGCAGGGCGGTGCCGAGTAATTCGGCTCGCTTTCCGGTTCTCGCCGCATGAGGTGAGGGCCGATGCGGGCCCGACGTACGCCCGCCTCACCCAGTACACCCGGCACCAGCCGAATTAGTGGAAGGACCGCCACCATGGCGAAGCTCAGCCAGGAAGACCTGCTCGCCCAGTTCGAGGAGATGACCCTCATCGAGCTCTCCGAGTTCGTGAAGGCCTTCGAGGACAAGTTCGACGTCACCGCCGCCGCCGCGGTCGCCGTCGCCGGCCCGGCCGGTCCGGCCGCCGCCGCCGAGGCCGTCGAGGAGCAGGACGAGTTCGACGTCGTCCTCACCGGCGCCGGCGAGAAGAAGATCCAGGTCATCAAGGTCGTGCGCGAGCTCACCTCCCTCGGCCTCAAGGAGGCCAAGGACCTGGTCGACGGCACCCCGAAGCCGGTCCTGGAGAAGGTCACCAAGGAGGCCGCGGAGAAGGCTGCCGAGTCCCTCAAGGCCGCCGGCGCCTCCGTCGAGGTCAAGTGACCTCACGAGTCCGCACGGACTCTCCTGCGCGCTGACTTCGGCCCCGTAGGGCTGTAACGCGAACGCACCGAAGAGCGATCATCCATCCGGGTGGTCGCTCTTCGGCGTTCGAGGGGTCCGGTGGCGGCTGCCTTGCACCCGGGACGGCGGGGAGTATGGTGATCTTCGTCGTGCCCTCAAGTGCCCCTGGTATCCGGCTGCAAGTGACGAGCGCAGCATCCGGTTTGGGCAAGGGGGGCCTTGACGAACCGCACGCAGCGCGCAATTCTCAGGACGCGTCGTCACAAGGATCCGAATCCGAGGCATGGATCGGCGGCGAAGAGGGCAGTATGAACGTGCGTTAAGGGCAGCATGCCGAGGGCGTTGACAAGGGCGTTGAGAACAACGAGGGTCTCGAAAAACCCGCACTGGACATCAGTGTGCCAAGTGGCTACACTGACCCTTTGCGCTGCCTGTTAGCTGTCCCCTGCCCGTCACCAGGGGCATGCCCTCACTTGAGTACAGACGATCAGACGTTCCCTGACCTGGGACTTCTGTCTCCGTGCACAGTGGGGGGCCGGTACGCGCGTAGTGAGTCCGAGCCCTCGGAAGGACCCCCTCTTGGCCGCCTCGCGCAATGCCTCGACCTCGAATATGAACAACGGCGCCAGCACCGCCCCGCTGCGCATCTCCTTTGCAAAGATCAAGGAGCCTCTTGAGGTTCCGAACCTGCTCGCGCTGCAGACCGAGAGCTTTGACTGGCTGCTCGGCAACACCGCCTGGCAGACTCGGGTCGAGGAGGCCCTGGAGAACGGTCAGGACGTCCCGACCAAGTCCGGACTGGAGGAGATCTTCGAGGAGATCTCCCCGATCGAGGACTTCTCGGGTTCCATGTCGCTGACCTTCCGCGACCACCGCTTCGAGCCGCCGAAGAACTCCATCGACGAGTGCAAGGAGCGCGACTTCACGTACGCCGCCCCGCTCTTCGTGACGGCCGAGTTCACGAACAACGAGACCGGCGAGATCAAGTCCCAGACGGTCTTCATGGGCGACTTCCCGCTCATGACCAACAAGGGCACGTTCGTGATCAACGGCACCGAGCGTGTCGTCGTGTCGCAGCTGGTCCGTTCGCCCGGCGTTTACTTCGACTCCTCCATCGACAAGACGTCCGACAAGGACATCTTCTCGGCCAAGATCATCCCCTCCCGGGGTGCCTGGCTGGAGATGGAGATCGACAAGCGCGACATGGTCGGTGTCCGTATCGACCGCAAGCGCAAGCAGTCCGTCACCGTCCTTCTGAAGGCGCTCGGCTGGACGACCGAGCAGATCCTTGAAGAGTTCGGCGAGTACGAGTCCATGCGCGCCACCCTGGAGAAGGACCACACCCAGGGCCAGGACGACGCGCTGCTCGACATCTACCGCAAGCTGCGTCCGGGCGAGCCCCCCACGCGTGAGGCCGCGCAGACGCTCCTTGAGAACCTGTACTTCAACCCGAAGCGCTACGACCTCGCCAAGGTCGGCCGCTACAAGGTCAACAAGAAGCTGGGCGCGGACGCCCCGCTCGACGCGGGCGTGCTGACCGTCGAGGACGTCATCTCGACGATCAAGTACCTGGTCAAGCTGCACGCGGGCGAGACCGAGACGGTCGCCGACAGCGGCCAGTCGATCGTCGTCGAGACCGACGACATCGACCACTTCGGCAACCGCCGCCTGCGCAGCGTCGGCGAGCTCATCCAGAACCAGGTCCGCACGGGTCTGGCGCGTATGGAGCGCGTCGTGCGTGAGCGCATGACCACGCAGGACGTCGAGGCGATCACGCCGCAGACCCTGATCAACATCCGGCCGGTCGTCGCCTCCATCAAGGAGTTCTTCGGCACCAGCCAGCTGTCCCAGTTCATGGACCAGAACAACCCGCTGTCCGGGCTGACGCACAAGCGTCGTCTGTCCGCGCTCGGCCCGGGTGGTCTCTCCCGTGAGCGGGCCGGCTTCGAGGTCCGTGACGTGCACCCGTCCCACTATGGACGCATGTGCCCGATCGAGACCCCCGAAGGCCCGAACATCGGTCTGATCGGCTCGCTCGCCTCCTACGGCCGGGTCAACGCGTTCGGCTTCGTCGAGACGCCGTACCGCAAGGTCGTCGACGGCCAGGTCACCGACGAGGTGGACTACCTGACCGCCGACGAGGAGGACCGCTTCGTCATCGCGCAGGCCAACGCCACGCTCAACGACGACATGCGGTTCACCGAGAACCGCGTCCTGGTCCGCCGCCGTGGCGGCGAGGTCGACTACGTCGCCGGTGACGACGTGGACTACATGGACGTCTCGCCGCGCCAGATGGTGTCGGTCGCGACCGCCATGATCCCCTTCCTCGAGCACGACGACGCCAACCGTGCCCTCATGGGCGCGAACATGATGCGTCAGGCCGTGCCGCTGATTAAGTCCGAGGCCCCGCTCGTCGGCACCGGCATGGAGTACCGCTCCGCCGTCGACGCCGGCGACGTGGTCAAGGCCGAGAAGGCGGGTGTGGTCCAGGAGGTCTCCGCGGACTACATCACCACCGCCAACGACGACGGCACGTACATCACGTACCGCCTGGCCAAGTTCGCCCGCTCCAACCAGGGCACCTCGGTCAACCAGAAGGTCATCGTCAACGAGGGCGACCGGATCATCGAGGGCCAGGTCCTCTCCGACGGTCCCGCCACCCAGAACGGCGAGATGGCCCTCGGCAAGAACCTGCTCGTGGCGTTCATGCCGTGGGAGGGTCACAACTACGAGGACGCGATCATCCTGTCGCAGCGCCTCGTACAGGACGACGTCCTCTCCTCGATCCACATCGAGGAGCACGAGGTCGACGCCCGTGACACCAAGCTCGGCCCCGAGGAGATCACCCGGGACATCCCGAACGTCTCCGAGGAGGTCCTCGCCGACCTCGACGAGCGCGGCATCATCCGCATCGGCGCCGAGGTCATCGCGGGCGACATCCTCGTCGGCAAGGTCACCCCGAAGGGTGAGACCGAGCTGACCCCGGAGGAGCGCCTGCTGCGCGCGATCTTCGGTGAGAAGGCCCGTGAGGTCCGTGACACCTCGCTGAAGGTGCCGCACGGCGAGACCGGCAAGGTCATCGGTGTGCGCGTCTTCGACCGCGAGGAGGGCGACGAGCTGCCGCCGGGCGTGAACCAGCTGGTCCGCGTCTACGTCGCGCAGAAGCGCAAGATCACCGACGGTGACAAGCTCGCCGGCCGTCACGGCAACAAGGGTGTCATCTCCAAGATCCTGCCGATCGAGGACATGCCGTTCCTCGAGGACGGCACCCCGGTCGACATCATCCTCAACCCGCTCGGTGTCCCGTCCCGAATGAACCCGGGACAGGTCCTGGAGATCCACCTCGGCTGGCTCGCCAGCCGCGGCTGGGACGTCTCCGGCCTCGCGGACGAGTGGGCGCAGCGCCTCCAGGTCATCGGTGCCGACCAGGTCGCCCCCGGCACCAACGTCGCCACCCCGGTCTTCGACGGTGCCCGCGAGGACGAGCTGGCGGGTCTGCTCCAGCACACCATCCCGAACCGCGACGGCGAGCGCATGGTGCTCCCGTCCGGCAAGGCGCGGCTGTTTGACGGCCGTAGCGGTGAGCCGTTCCCGGACCCGATCTCGGTCGGCTACATGTACATCCTGAAGCTGCACCACCTGGTCGACGACAAGCTGCACGCCCGCTCGACCGGCCCCTACTCGATGATCACCCAGCAGCCGCTGGGTGGTAAGGCGCAGTTCGGCGGTCAGCGCTTCGGTGAGATGGAGGTGTGGGCCCTCGAGGCCTACGGCGCCGCGTACGCCCTCCAGGAGCTGCTGACCATCAAGTCCGACGACGTCACCGGCCGCGTGAAGGTCTACGAGGCCATCGTCAAGGGCGAGAACATCCCCGAGCCCGGCATCCCCGAGTCCTTCAAGGTGCTCATCAAGGAGATGCAGTCGCTCTGCCTGAACGTGGAGGTGCTGTCCAGCGACGGTATGTCCATCGAGATGCGTGACACCGACGAGGACGTCTTCCGCGCAGCGGAGGAGCTCGGCATCGACCTGTCCCGGCGCGAGCCGAGCAGCGTCGAAGAGGTCTGACGGGAGTCCGGCGGGGCCCTTACCCACAGGGCCCCGCCGACCCCCAGGCCCCCGTTTCAGACCAAAACTCACGACCCTGAGAGGGATTGACGCATAGTGCTCGACGTCAACTTCTTCGACGAGCTCCGGATCGGCCTGGCCACCGCGGACGACATCCGTCAGTGGAGCCACGGCGAGGTCAAGAAGCCCGAGACGATTAACTACCGCACCCTCAAGCCCGAGAAGGACGGACTCTTCTGCGAGAAGATCTTCGGTCCGACCCGGGACTGGGAGTGCTACTGCGGCAAGTACAAGCGTGTCCGCTTCAAGGGCATCATCTGCGAGCGCTGTGGCGTCGAGGTCACCCGCGCCAAGGTGCGCCGTGAACGGATGGGCCACATTGAGCTGGCCGCGCCCGTCACGCACATCTGGTACTTCAAGGGCGTTCCGTCGCGGCTGGGCTACCTGCTCGACCTCGCCCCCAAGGACCTCGAGAAGGTCATCTACTTCGCGGCGTACATGATCACGTACGTCGACGAGGAGCGTCGCACCCGCGACCTGCCCTCCCTGGAGGCGCATGTCTCCGTCGAGCGTCAGCAGGTCGAGAACCGCCGCGACGCCGACCTCGAAGGCCGCGCCAAGAAGCTCGAGACGGACCTCGCCGAGCTGGAGGCCGAGGGCGCCAAGGCCGACGTGCGCCGCAAGGTGCGCGAGGGTGCCGAGCGCGAGATGAAGCAGCTGCGCGACCGCGCGCAGCGCGAGATCGACCGTCTCGACGAGGTGTGGACCCGCTTCAAGAACCTCAAGGTCCAGGACCTCGAGGGCGACGAGCTCCTCTACCGCGAGCTGCGTGACCGCTTCGGCACGTACTTCGACGGTTCGATGGGCGCCCAGGCCCTGCAGAAGCGCCTGGAGTCCTTCGACCTCGACGAGGAGGCCGAGAGGCTCCGCGAGATCATCCGCACCGGCAAGGGCCAGAAGAAGACCCGCGCCCTCAAGCGGCTGAAGGTCGTCTCCGCGTTCCTGCAGACGTCCAACAGCCCCAAGGGCATGGTCCTGGACTGCGTGCCGGTCATCCCGCCGGACCTGCGTCCGATGGTGCAGCTGGACGGTGGCCGCTTCGCGACCTCCGACCTGAACGACCTGTACCGCCGTGTGATCAACCGCAACAACCGTCTGAAGCGGCTGCTCGACCTCGGCGCGCCCGAGATCATCGTCAACAACGAGAAGCGCATGCTTCAGGAGGCTGTTGACGCCCTCTTCGACAACGGCCGTCGTGGTCGCCCGGTGACGGGCCCCGGCAACCGGCCGCTGAAGTCCCTCAGCGACATGCTGAAGGGCAAGCAGGGTCGTTTCCGTCAGAACCTGCTCGGTAAGCGAGTCGACTACTCGGCGCGTTCCGTCATCGTCGTCGGCCCGCAGCTCAAGCTGCACCAGTGCGGTCTGCCCAAGGCGATGGCCCTCGAGCTGTTCAAGCCGTTCGTGATGAAGCGCCTGGTCGACCTGAACCACGCGCAGAACATCAAGAGCGCCAAGCGCATGGTGGAGCGCGGCCGCACCGTCGTGTACGACGTCCTCGAAGAGGTCATCGCCGAGCACCCGGTGCTGCTGAACCGTGCGCCCACCCTGCACCGCCTCGGCATCCAGGCCTTCGAGCCGCAGCTGGTCGAGGGCAAGGCCATCCAGATCCACCCGCTCGTCTGCACCGCGTTCAACGCGGACTTCGACGGTGACCAGATGGCCGTGCACCTGCCGCTGTCCGCGGAGGCGCAGGCCGAGGCCCGCATCCTGATGCTGTCCTCGAACAACATCCTGAAGCCCGCCGACGGCCGTCCGGTGACGATGCCGACCCAGGACATGGTCCTCGGTCTGTTCTTCCTCACCACCGACGGCGAGCTGCGTGACACCAAGGGCGAGGGCCGGTCCTTCGGCTCGACGGCCGAGGCGATCATGGCGTTCGACGCCGGCGAGCTCGCACTGCAGTCCACGGTCGACATCCGCTTCCCGGTGGGCACCATCCCGCCGCGCGGCTGGACCCCGCCGGCGCAGGAAGAGGGCGACGACGGCGAGTGGCAGCAGGGTGACTCGTTCCGTCTGCGGACGACCCTGGGCCGCGCGCTCTTCAACGAGCTGCTGCCCGAGGACTACCCGTTCGTCGACTACTCGGTGGGCAAGAAGCAGCTCTCCGAGATCGTCAACGACCTGGCCGAGCGGTACCCCAAGGTCATCGTGGCGGCGACGCTCGACAACCTGAAGGCGTCCGGCTTCTACTGGGCGACCCGTTCCGGTGTCACCGTGGCCATCTCCGACGTCGTCGTTCCCGAGGCGAAGAAGGAGATCGTCCGCGGCTACGAGGCGCAGGACGAGAAGGTCCAGAAGCAGTACGAGCGCGGTCTGATCACCAAGGAAGAGCGCACGCAGGAGCTCATCGCGATCTGGACCAAGGCGACCAACGAGGTCGCCGAGGCGATGAACGCGAACTTCCCCAAGACGAACCCCATCTTCATGATGGTTGACTCGGGTGCCCGAGGAAACATGATGCAGATGCGGCAGATCGCCGGTATGCGTGGTCTGGTGTCGAACGCGAAGAACGAGACCATCCCGCGTCCGATCAAGGCGTCCTTCCGTGAGGGCCTGTCCGTGCTGGAGTACTTCATCTCCACGCACGGTGCCCGTAAGGGTCTGGCGGACACCGCTCTGCGTACCGCCGACTCCGGTTACCTCACCCGTCGTCTGGTCGACGTCTCCCAGGACGTCATCATTCGCGAGGAGGACTGCGGTACCGAGCGCGGCCTCAAGCTGCACATCGCGTCCCGCGACGCGGACGGCGTCCTGCGCAAGGAAGAGAACGTCGAGACGTCCGTGTACGCGCGCTGCCTCGCCGAGGACATCGTGGTCGACGGTCAGGTCCTGGCTCCGGCCGGCACCGACCTCGGCGACGTCCTCATCGAGGAGCTCGTGGGCCGTGGCATCGAGGAGGTCAAGACCCGCTCGGTCCTGACCTGTGAGTCCGCGGTCGGCACCTGTGCCATGTGCTACGGCCGTTCGCTCGCCACCGGCAAGCTGGTCGACATCGGTGAGGCGGTCGGCATCATCGCCGCCCAGTCCATCGGTGAGCCCGGTACCCAGCTGACGATGCGTACCTTCCACACCGGTGGTGTGGCCGGTGACGACATCACCCAGGGTCTGCCGCGTGTCGTCGAGCTCTTCGAGGCCCGTACCCCGAAGGGTGTCGCCCCGATCTCCGAGGCCAACGGCCGCGTCCGGATCGAGGAGACCGAGAAGACCAAGAAGATCGTCATCACGCCGGACGACGGCAGCGACGAGACGGCGTTCCCGATCTCGAAGCGCGCCCGTCTCCTGGTCAGCGAGGGCGAGCACGTCGAGGTGGGCCAGAAGCTCACCGTGGGTGCCACCAACCCGCACGACGTGCTGCGCATCCTGGGTCAGCGTGCCGTCCAGGTCCACCTGGTCGGCGAGGTCCAGAAGGTGTACAACTCGCAGGGTGTGTCGATCCACGACAAGCACATCGAGATCATCATCCGGCAGATGCTGCGCCGCGTGACGATCATCGAGTCGGGCGACGCCGAGCTGCTGCCCGGCGAGCTGGTCGAGCGGTCGAAGTTCGAGACCGAGAACCGTCGTGTGGTCCAGGAGGGCGGTCACCCGGCCTCCGGTCGTCCGCAGCTGATGGGTATCACCAAGGCCTCGCTGGCGACGGAGTCCTGGCTGTCGGCCGCCTCCTTCCAGGAGACGACCCGAGTTCTGACGGACGCGGCGATCAACGCCAAGTCCGACAGCCTCATCGGCCTCAAGGAGAACGTCATCATCGGTAAGCTCATCCCGGCCGGTACGGGTCTGTCCCGCTACCGCAACATCCGGGTGGAGCCGACCGAGGAGGCCAAGGCCGCGATGTACTCGGCCGTCGGCTACGACGACATCGACTACTCGCCGTTCGGCACCGGCTCCGGCCAGGCCGTTCCGCTGGAGGACTACGACTACGGTCCGTACAACCAGTAAGCGCGCGATCGTATGAAGGGCGGCCACCCCATCACGGGGTGGCCGCCCTTCGGCGTCCCGGCGGCGTGCGAGCAGCGGAGCCCTTAGGGAATCCCCAGCTCGAAGATCACATAGTGGGCGTACCACCCCGAAGCCACGGCCGCCGTCGCGAAGAACACGGTCAGGCTCGGCCACTTCAGCCGGCTCATGGCGGTCGCCGGAGCGAGGAGGAGGGGGAAGACGGGGAGCAGATAGCGCGGGGTGTTGCCGAAGATCTGCTGGGTGCCCAGGACCATGACGATCGACGCCAGGGTGTAGGCGGTCAGCACCAGGGGCGGCCGTTTCCGCAGCATCAGCGCCACGAGGAACGGTAGGGCCACCACCGTCTGCACGGCGATCAGGTCCGGCACGGAGAAGGCGAAGACGTAGTCCTGGTGGCCCACCGCCACGTTCCGCAGCACGTCCAGGGTGTACGCGCCGTAGTCGAAGTGGTGGGCCCACGCCCGGCGCTCCAGCTTGAAGTACGCCGTGAGGTCGCCCATGGAGACGCCGACCCAGACCACGTAGGTCAGGAGCCCGAGCGGCGCGGTGAGCAGCGCGTACAGCGGGCGCGCCACGCCCTGCTCGCGCCGGCTGTCCCGTCGTACGAGGACGAGCAGCGCGGCCAGGCCCACCGCCCCGATGAGCGACGCCGCCGTGGGGCGGCTCAGGCCCGCCACGAAGGCCAGCTGCCCGGCCGTCACCCAGCGGCGCTTCAGTACGGCGTGGCAGGTCCAGGCGGCGAGTGCGACGAACAGGGACTCCGTGTAGACGGCCCACTGGACGCCCGCGGCGGGAGCCACCGCCCACAGCCCGGCGGCGATGGCGCCCGCCCGGGCGCCGGCGAGGAGCGAGACCACCGCGTGGACACCGGCGGCCGCCAGGAAGGAGCAGAGGACCGAGACGAGGATCGCCGAGCCGTACACACCGAGTCCCGTGATCCCGGAGACGCCCCGGATCAGGCCCGGGTAGAGCGGAAAGAAGGCGACCGAGTTCTGCTGCGCGGTGAACAGCCCGCCCGGTGGGAGCGACCGCAGCGGCTCGGGGCGGTAGCCCTGCTGTGCCACCTGGAAATACCACCAGCCGTCCCAGGTGGACAGGACGTCCCACCAGTGGGCGCCGCCGCCGAAGCGGGCGTTCTTGCGGTGGTAGTCGCCCGCGTACTCCAGCAGCCAGGCGAAGATGCCGAGGCCGGTCAGCTTGAGCACGCCGTAGAGGGCGAGCGGCGGAAGGTAGGGGCGCAGGGCCGTGGCCGACCGGGTGCGCCAGTCGGGTGCCGGTGGCTCCTCGGCGACGTCCGCTTCCGCACCGGACATGTCGCTCGTGGCCGTACTCATCCGGTATCTCCCCCGAGTGAACTGAACATCCCAAGATCGGAAAAAGGGTCGCACGGGTGTCCGTCCGGCGGGGGTGAACGCAGGAAGGCTTCCGTTCGCATCTTGGCCGTCTCTGTGGTAAGGATTTACTTGAATCGCAAAACCGCAGGTCAAGCGGCTGTGTGCCGCCCCGGTTCCGGCCATGCCGCTTTTGTTTTGACCAGAGTGATTGCGCTGGGTACGCTCAGACCTTGTGCCTGGGGTGTGCCCTGGCTCCTGTGCGTGCCTTCGACCGCACGGCGAGCCGATTTCGGCCACCGTAATCTGCGCCGTGTTCCTTTCGCCTCGTGCAAAGGCTCGCCGGATTCGACACACCCGACCGCGTGGGTCGGTGACGTTCCAGGTTAGCTGTACCTATCGGCACACAGAAACCGGAGAAGTAGTGCCTACGATCCAGCAGCTGGTCCGCAAGGGCCGGCAGGACAAGGTCGAGAAGAACAAGACGCCCGCACTCGAGGGTTCCCCTCAGCGTCGTGGCGTCTGCACGCGTGTGTTCACGACCACCCCGAAGAAGCCGAACTCGGCCCTGCGTAAGGTCGCGCGTGTGCGTCTGACCAGCGGGATCGAGGTCACCGCTTACATTCCGGGTGAGGGACACAACCTGCAGGAGCACTCCATCGTGCTCGTGCGCGGCGGCCGTGTGAAGGACCTGCCCGGTGTTCGCTACAAGATCATCCGCGGTTCGCTCGACACCCAGGGTGTCAAGAACCGCAAGCAGGCCCGCAGCCGCTACGGCGCCAAGAAGGAGAAGTAAGAATGCCTCGTAAGGGCCCCGCCCCGAAGCGCCCGGTCATCATCGACCCGGTCTACGGCTCTCCTCTGGTGACCTCCCTCATCAACAAGGTGCTGCTGAACGGCAAGCGCTCCACCGCCGAGCGCATCGTCTACGGCGCCATGGAGGGTCTGCGTGAGAAGACGAGCAACGACCCCGTCATCACGCTGAAGCGCGCGCTGGAGAACATCAAGCCGACCCTCGAGGTCAAGTCCCGCCGTGTCGGTGGTGCGACGTACCAGGTTCCGATCGAGGTCAAGCCCGGTCGCGCCAACACGCTCGCGCTGCGCTGGCTCGTCGGTTACTCCCGCGCCCGTCGCGAGAAGACCATGACCGAGCGTCTGCTCAACGAGCTTCTCGACGCTTCGAACGGCCTCGGTGCGGCCGTCAAGAAGCGCGAGGACACGCACAAGATGGCCGAGTCCAACAAGGCCTTCGCGCACTACCGCTGGTAGTCGCTACCCACATCGAGACCGAGAGAAGACCGAAGCCTTATGGCTACCACTTCACTTGACCTGGCCAAGGTCCGCAACATTGGGATCATGGCCCACATCGACGCGGGCAAGACGACCACCACCGAGCGGATCCTGTTCTACACCGGTGTGTCCTACAAGATCGGTGAGGTCCACGACGGCGCTGCCACCATGGACTGGATGGAGCAGGAGCAGGAGCGTGGCATCACGATCACCTCTGCTGCCACCACCTGCCACTGGCCGCTGGAAGACGTCGACCACACCATCAACATCATCGACACGCCGGGCCACGTCGACTTCACCGTCGAGGTGGAGCGTTCGCTGCGCGTGCTCGACGGTGCTGTCACGGTGTTCGACGGCGTCGCCGGCGTTGAGCCCCAGTCCGAGACGGTGTGGCGTCAGGCGGACCGCTACGGCGTTCCGCGTATCTGCTTCGTCAACAAGCTCGACCGGACCGGTGCCGAGTTCCACCGCTGCGTCGACATGATCTCTGACCGCCTCGGCGCTCAGCCGATCGTGATGCAGCTGCCGATCGGTGCCGAGGCCGACTTCAAGGGCGTCGTCGACCTCGTGACGATGAAGGCCTTCGTCTGGTCCGCCGAGGCCACCAAGGGCGAGATGTACGACGTCGTCGACATCCCGGACACGCACGCCGAGGCTGCCGAGGAGTACCGCGGCAAGCTGCTCGAGGCCGTGGCCGAGAACGACGAAGAGATCATGGAGCTGTACCTGGAGGGCACCGAGCCCTCCGTGGAGCAGCTGTACGCCGCGATCCGTCGCATCACCATCGCGTCCGGCAAGTCCAAGGACATCACCGTCACCCCGGTGTTCTGTGGCACCGCGTTCAAGAACAAGGGCGTTCAGCCCCTGCTCGACGCGGTCGTGCGCTACCTCCCCTCCCCGCTCGACGTCGAGGCCATCGAGGGCCACGACGTCAAGGACGCGGAGACGGTCGTCAAGCGCAAGCCGTCCGACGACGAGCCGCTGTCGGCGCTGGCGTTCAAGATCATGAGCGACCCGCACCTCGGCAAGCTCACCTTCGTCCGGGTCTACTCGG
The DNA here is from genome assembly GCF_044745865.1 of Streptomyces sp. NPDC086787. NCBI lineage: Bacteria > Bacillati > Actinomycetota > Actinomycetes > Kitasatosporales > Streptomycetaceae > Streptomyces > Streptomyces sp. NPDC086787. Next base: position 53,193 of record NZ_JBIVBC010000021.1, read on the forward strand.
GCCGCCTGGAGTCCGGCACCGCGGTGCTGAACTCCGTCAAGGGCAAGAAGGAGCGCATCGGCAAGATCTACCGCATGCACGCGAACAAGCGTGAGGAGATCGAGTCGGTGGGCGCCGGCGACATCATCGCCGTCATGGGTCTGAAGCAGACCACGACCGGTGAGACGCTGTGCGACGACAAGCAGCCGGTGATCCTGGAGTCCATGGACTTCCCGGCCCCGGTCATCCAGGTCGCCATCGAGCCCAAGTCGAAGGGCGACCAGGAGAAGCTCGGCGTCGCGATCCAGCGTCTGGCCGAGGAGGACCCGTCCTTCCAGGTCCACTCGGACGAGGAGACCGGCCAGACCATCATCGGTGGTATGGGCGAGCTGCACCTCGAGGTGCTGGTCGACCGTATGCGCCGTGAGTTCAAGGTCGAGGCCAACGTCGGCAAGCCGCAGGTCGCGTACCGCGAGACGATCCGCAAGGCCGTCGAGCGCGTGGACTACACCCACAAGAAGCAGACCGGTGGTACCGGTCAGTTCGCCAAGGTGCAGATCGCGATCGAGCCCATCGAGGGCGGCGACGCCTCGTACGAGTTCGTTAACAAGGTGACCGGTGGTCGTATCCCGAAGGAGTACATCCCTTCGGTCGACGCCGGTGCGCAGGAGGCCATGCAGTTCGGCATCCTCGCCGGTTACGAGATGACCGGCGTGCGCGTGATCCTGCTCGACGGTGGCTACCACGAGGTCGACTCCTCCGAGCTCGCCTTCAAGATCGCCGGTTCGCAGGCCTTCAAGGAGGCCGCGCGCAAGGCTTCGCCCGTGCTCCTCGAGCCGATGATGGCCGTCGAGGTCACCACGCCCGAGGACTACATGGGCGAGGTCATCGGCGACATCAACTCCCGCCGTGGCCAGATCCAGGCCATGGAGGAGCGGGCCGGTGCCCGCGTCGTCAAGGGCCTCGTGCCCCTGTCGGAGATGTTCGGCTACGTCGGCGACCTCCGCAGCAAGACGTCGGGTCGCGCAAGCTACTCGATGCAGTTCGACTCCTACGCCGAGGTTCCGCGGAACGTCGCCGAGGAGATCATCGCGAAGGCCAAGGGCGAGTAACGCACCGCGTTCACACGCTTTAGGCTTGACTCCGGAGCCGCCAGGGGCATTCACCCACGTTCGTGGGGGATTGCCCCCGGCCCCGGGCTTTCCAGCAAAGATCACCTGGCGCCGATGAAGCAAGGCGTTCAGAACCACTCCACAGGAGGACCCCGTGGCGAAGGCGAAGTTCGAGCGGACTAAGCCCCACGTCAACATCGGCACCATTGGTCACATCGACCACGGTAAGACGACCCTCACGGCCGCCATTACCAAGGTGCTGCACGACAAGTACCCCGACCTGAACGAGGCCTCGGCCTTCGACCAGATCGACAAGGCTCCCGAGGAGCGTCAGCGCGGTATCACGATCTCGATCGCGCACGTCGAGTACCAGACGGAGGCGCGTCACTACGCCCACGTCGACTGCCCGGGTCACGCGGACTACATCAAGAACATGATCACCGGTGCCGCGCAGATGGACGGCGCGATCCTCGTGGTCGCCGCCACCGACGGCCCGATGCCGCAGACCAAGGAGCACGTGCTCCTGGCCCGCCAGGTCGGCGTTCCGTACATCGTCGTCGCCCTGAACAAGGCCGACATGGTGGACGACGAGGAGATCCTGGAGCTCGTCGAGCTCGAGGTCCGTGAGCTCCTCTCCGAGTACGAGTTCCCGGGCGACGACGTTCCGGTCGTCAAGGTCTCGGCGCTCAAGGCGCTCGAGGGCGACGCGACGTGGGGCCAGTCCGTTCTGGACCTCATGGACGCCGTCGACTCCGCGATCCCGGAGCCGGAGCGCGACGTCGACAAGCCGTTCCTCATGCCCATCGAGGACGTCTTCACGATCACCGGTCGCGGTACGGTCGTCACCGGCCGTATCGAGCGTGGTGTCCTGAAGGTCAACGAGACCGTCGACATCATCGGCATCAAGACCGAGAAGACCACCACCACGGTCACCGGTATCGAGATGTTCCGCAAGCTGCTCGACGAGGGCCAGGCCGGTGAGAACGTCGGTCTGCTGCTCCGCGGCATCAAGCGCGAGGACGTCGAGCGCGGCCAGGTCATCATCAAGCCGGGCTCGGTCACCCCGCACACCGAGTTCGAGGCGCAGGCCTACATCCTGTCCAAGGACGAGGGTGGCCGTCACACGCCGTTCTTCAACAACTACCGTCCGCAGTTCTACTTCCGTACCACGGACGTGACCGGCGTGGTGACCCTCCCCGAGGGCACCGAGATGGTGATGCCGGGTGACAACACCGAGATGAAGGTGGAGCTCATCCAGCCCATCGCCATGGAAGAGGGCCTGAAGTTCGCCATCCGTGAGGGTGGTCGCACGGTGGGCGCCGGCCAGGTCATCAAGATCACGAAGTGATCCTGGTCTGACCCGGCCGGGTCTCTGACCTGGTAGCTGTCGAAAAGGCCCGTACGGCTTCGGTCGTACGGGCCTTTTCGCGTGCGCGTACCGGTGCGTACCGGTTCGATCACGTCTGACGCGTGCATCTCATGAGGGGCTTGTGAACGGCGTGTGCCGCCGCGTACGAATGATCACGGACGACCGTCCGGCCAGACCGTTCAGAAAGCGAGCCCGTGAGTACCGTTCCGCCCTCCGACTCCCCTGGCGACCCGTCAGGGGACGCTTCCTCCATATCCGATGCCGAGTGGGAGGCGTTCCAGCGCGCGGCAGCCGAGGGCGGCGACGGCCACGTGCCGAAGGAGCCGTCCGCGCGGGCCCGCATGGTGACGCGGCGGCTGCGCGAGGAGGACGCGGCGGCCGGAACCCGGACCGGGCGGCGCCGCCGGTGGGGCAGGCGGTCGGCCCCCGCACCGGCCACCCCGCCGGGCTGGCGCACCGGCCCCGCCCTGCATGGGGTGTACGGCGGCACGTCCCGCCGCCGCAAGGTGTACTCCGCGGTCGGTGTCCTCCTGGCCGTCGGCATCGCCGTACTGGCGATCAGGCCCTCGGTGCTGCTGGACCGGCTGCCGGGCCACCACGGCACGACCGCCGACGTCCCCACGACGCTCCTGCCCCCCGAGACCGCGGCGCCCACCACGGCCCCGTCCGCTGCTGAGGGTACGGCCGAACCCCTTCGCCGGGTCGCCCGCCGAACGCTGGGCCGAGGGCGCCGACGCCATCGTGCTGCCCGAGGCGAAGGCGACCGGGGGTATGAGCAAGGCCGACGTGGCGCTCGCGCTGCGCCACACCAAGGAGTTCCTGGTCGCCGCGAACCTCGACCCGCAGGTGCTGGGCGGGGCCGGGACCGGCAAGGTGCTGTCCCTGCTGGACGCCTCGGCGCGCAGGACGACGGACGAGCTCCGGCGCGGCGTACGCACTCCGTCGCGCACCCACGACCCGCTGATCTACATCAGCCGTTTCGACCCGTCCGAGGCCGAGCTGGTCGGCAAGGCAGTCAAGGTACGCGGCCGCATGACCTTCGAGGCCGGTGAGCCCGGCCAGGTACTGGTGCACGCCGACTACTCGTTCGTGTACCCGGTGGTGCCCGTGCACGGTGACGGACAGCGGGTGCACCGGGTCGTCGTCCGCCGCGGCATCACGATGCTGTCGGCCGATCCGAACCGCTGGCGGACGAGCCCCGGCAAGCTGCAACTGACTTCCACCGAGTCGGAGTTCATGAACGTGGAGTGCGGCGGCCACGGCTACTTCCATCCCGTCTTCGACGGCACCGCCCACAGTGGCCCCAAGCCGACCGGTGACCCGTTCGACCCCTACGACCGCGGCAGGAAGCTGAGCGTCGAGGACGGGGCGTGCTCCGCCATCACGCGCAGCTGACCGAGGTGCCGGTGAGCGAGATCGATCCGCTGAGGTTCGTCCGCGAGGTCTCGCACCGCTCGGCGCGGTGGTGGCGGTCGGCGCACTGAACGCCACCGGCACCTGGTCACTGGCCGACGTCTCGGTGGCCGCCTTCGTGGACAGCAGACGTGCGGAGGTGGACCGCCTGTTCGCGGGCGTCTGCTCGGTCTGCCGCTTCGGCGACCGGGCGCCGGCCGTCGTGGACGAGTACGGCTGGTTCTCGGCCCGGGACGTGTCGGCGGCGGAGCTGCTGCTGTGGTCCGGAGGCATCACCGGCGTCCCGGACCCCTTGGCGGAGCTTGAGGAACCGCGGGCCGTGCGCCGCATGTGCCGTATGGCCGCGGACTTGCAACTGACGGCGTTTCTCGACGAGTTGCTGGGCGTGGCCGTCGCGGCCGGTACGGCGGCCGACGAGGGGGCGCCCCGGGGCGCCGACATCCTCCGCGTCGCCTGCGCCCTGGCGGACCCCACCGGCCGCAGCACCCCGCTCCAGGTCTTCCGCATGTGGCGGATGGCCCGTCTGCCGCGCCTCCTGCGCCCTGGTGCGGGCGCGTCCGAGAGCGCGCAGGCCGGCCACCGTGCCTACGACGAGGCGCTGGAGGAGCTGCTGGAGGCGCCTGGTGAGTACGAGTAGGTGTGACGGATGCAGCCCCCGTCGGCGCGCAGGACGGGCTTGCCGGAGTACCAGTCCGGGTGGAGGGAGAGTTCCGTGCCGTGGTCGTCGGTGGTGGTGACACCCGGCAGACCTGCACCGCGCTCGCCCCTGCCGGGAGCCGGAATGTCCCTCACGGTCAGGCCCTGCCGCTTCCAGTCGCGTCGGAGTCGGCCGACGGCCGCGCGGTAGTCGCCGGGCCCGGAGAAGGTCAACTCCCAGTAGAAGATGGGCTCGTCCCGGGTCTCGCCGTCGCCGTCGAAGCCGAAGTCGTCCGCGCAGGACGTACTGGTGCCGGTCTGGGCGATGGCGTCGAGCGTCCTTCCCTGCGGCTCCGCGGCCTCCCTCGGGGCCGGCGTCAGCGCACGGACCGCCGCCATGCCCGCCTCCTTCGTCCGGGCCACCCGCTCCCGGTACTCCGCCTCCGACCGCACGGGCCCGCCCTCCAGCGACTCACAGGCGTTGGCTGCGAAGGCGATGACCGCGACGAGGAGCGCGCCGATGACCGCGGCGATCCAGTGCCCGTGGGCGAGGGGACGCCGGCGGACGGCGGTGGTGTCCGTATGCATACCGCCGATCCAAGCGTCCGGCCACGACGCTCCACAGCCGTCGAACTACTCAGCAGTGGCTGAGTAGTTCAGGTCGTCCAGCGGAGAGGGACACTCGAGTACCCGATCGTGGAGGGCCGATGGACATCCGGGCTGCAATCACCGAATTCAAGGGCGTCACCCAGCTCGCCGGGCTGCCCGAGGGGGAGCGTCTGCTCCTAGCTGGACGCCCGTGGTTCCTATGATCAAGACCTCGCGGTGGCTGTTCTCGCGTTCGCACGCGAGAACGAGGAGCGGATCTTCGCCCACAACGCGTCACTCGGGTCGATCACGGGTTTCGAACCTCCGGAGGGTCCAAGGGCGACGCGGGCCGCGAGGACGTCGAGCAGTCACTGGCCGAGCTCGGTGCCTTTCTGGCCGACCTGAGCCGCCGCCGCTCCCGAGCGTGACGGAGTTTGACCCTCGTCACCCCCGGGGTATTCTCTCCGGCCCGATTGGCGGAGGTGCCGCCCCGTATGGCAGACTAGTGGGGTTGCTCGGTCGAGTGTTGATGCTGCACGCCTCCCGCCGGGAGGACCGGAAGCGAGTCCCACAGTACTCGTCGCCCTAACTGCCCTCGGGCAGCGCTGGGGCGGACGTACGGGAATCTTCCGGGAAGTGTGGGTGCGACACCGGCCAGGCGCCCGGTGGGTCTTTCCGCCCCCGGCTCGCGGTTCCGGCAGGGCCGCAGTCCCCGCAGGGATGTTCGAACAAGGGACATTCATGTCATCGGGAGTGCGACACACCCGACCGCGTGGGTCGGAGAGCGGATGTGCGAGCCAACCGGGTTCCAGAGCGTAAGAAGAGACAGGACTACTGAGTAGCCATGGCGGGACAGAAGATCCGCATCCGGCTCAAGGCCTACGACCACGAGGTCATCGACTCCTCGGCGAAGAAGATCGTCGAGACGGTGACCCGCACTGGTGCGTCGGTCGCGGGCCCGGTGCCGCTGCCCACTGAGAAGAACGTGTACTGCGTCATCAAGTCGCCGCACAAGTACAAGGACTCGCGCGAGCACTTCGAGATGCGCACGCACAAGCGCCTGATCGACATCCTCGACCCGACCCCCAAGACCGTTGACTCCCTGATGCGACTCGACCTCCCGGCCGGTGTCGACATCGAGATCAAGCTCTGAGGCCGGTGATCTGAGAGATGGCTAAGCAGATCAAGGGCATCCTGGGCGAGAAGCTCGGCATGACGCAGGTGTGGGACGAGAACAACCGTGTTGTTCCGGTCACCGTCGTCAAGGCCGGCCCCAATGTCGTCACCCAGGTCCGTACGAACGATGTCGACGGCTACGAGTCCGTCCAGATCGCTTTCGGCGAGATCGACCCGCGCAAGGTGAACAAGCCCCTCAAGGGCCACTTCGCCAAGGCCGACGTCACCCCGCGTCGTCACCTCGTCGAGATCCGCACGCCGGATGCCTCCGAGTACACGCTCGGCCAGGAGATCACCGCTGAGGTGTTCGAGGCCGGTATCAAGGTCGACGTCACCGGCAAGAGCAAGGGCAAGGGCTTCGCCGGTGTCATGAAGCGTCACAACTTCAAGGGCCTCGGCGCCGGACACGGCACCCAGCGCAAGCACCGCTCGCCCGGTTCCATCGGTGGCTGCGCCACCCCGGGCCGCGTGTTCAAGGGCCTCCGCATGGCGGGTCGCATGGGCAACGAGCGGGTCACCACCCAGAACCTGACCGTCCACGCCGTTGACGCGGAGAAGGGTCTGCTGCTCATCAAGGGCGCGGTTCCCGGTCCGAACGGCGGCCTCGTCCTGGTCCGCACCGCGGCCAAGGGGGCCTGAGGTAACCGATGAGCACTGTTGACATCCTTTCGCCGGCGGGCGACAAGGCCGGTTCCGTCGAGCTCCCCTCGGAGATCTTCGACGTGGAGAAGATCAGCATTCCGCTGATCCACCAGGTCGTCGTCGCACAGCTGGCCGCTGCCCGTCAGGGCACGCACAAGACCAAGACCCGTGGCGAAGTCCGTGGTGGTGGCAAGAAGCCGTACCGCCAGAAGGGCACCGGCCGCGCCCGTCAGGGCTCGACCCGCGCGCCGCAGTTCGCAGGCGGTGGCGTCGTCCACGGCCCGCAGCCGCGTGACTACTCGCAGCGCACCCCGAAGAAGATGAAGGCCGCGGCCCTGCGCCACGCCCTCACCGACCGGGCGCGCCACAACCGCATCCACGTCGTCTCCGGCGTGATCGAGGGCGAGAACCCCAGCACCAAGGCCGCCAAGAGCCTGTTCGGCAAGATCAGCGAGCGCAAGAACCTGCTCCTGGTCGTCGAGCGCGCCGAAGAGGCCGCGTGGCTGTCCGCCCGCAACCTGCCCCAGGTCCACATCCTGGAGCCGGGCCAGCTGAACACGTACGACGTTCTCGTCTCGGACGACGTGGTCTTCACCCAGGCCGCTTTCGAGTCCTTCGTGTCTGGCCCCAAGGCCGTTGACACCGAAGGGAGCGAAGCCTGATGGCTACGCGTCACCCGAGCATTGCCTCGAAGGCCGCCAAGGCCGCCAAGGCCGCGCGTCTCGCCAAGGCGAAGCGCCACGCCACCGAGGGCAAGAACACTGTCGAGACCCCGCTGAGCAAGTCGTTCACGGACCCCCGTGACGTTCTGCTGAAGCCGGTCGTCTCCGAGAAGAGCTACGCGCTCCTCGACGAGAACAAGTACACGTTCATCGTCGCCCCGAACGCCAACAAGACCCAGATCAAGCAGGCCGTCCAGGCGGTCTTCGACGTCAAGGTCACCGGGGTCAACACGATCAACCGCCAGGGCAAGCGCAAGCGCACGAAGACCGGTTTCGGTCAGCGTGCCGGCAGCAAGCGCGCGATCGTGACCCTCGTCGAGGGCGACCGTATCGACATCTTCGGCGGTCCGACCGCGTAAGCGGGTCGGATCGTCCGATATCGGACGAGGACTGAGAAATGGGAATCCGCAAGTACAAGCCGACTACGCCGGGCCGTCGTGGCGCCAGCGTCGCCGACTTCGTCGAGGTCACGCGGTCCACGCCGGAGAAGTCGCTGGTCCGCCCCCTGCACAGCAAGGGCGGCCGTAACAACGCCGGTCGTGTGACCGTTCGCCACCAGGGTGGCGGACACAAGCGCGCCTACCGCGTGATCGACTTCCGTCGTCACGACAAGGACGGCGTGCCGGCGAAGGTCGCGCACATCGAGTACGACCCCAACCGCACCGCGCGCATCGCGCTGCTGCACTACGCGGACGGCGAGAAGCGCTACATCCTCGCCCCGCGCAACCTGCAGCAGGGTGACCGCGTCGAGAACGGTCCCGGGGCCGACATCAAGCCGGGCAACAACCTGGCGCTCCGCAACATCCCGGTCGGTACCACGATCCACGCGATCGAGCTCCGTCCCGGTGGCGGTGCCAAGTTCGCCCGCTCCGCCGGTGCCTCCGTGCAGCTGCTCGCGAAGGAGGGCGCCTACGCCCACCTGCGCATGCCGTCCGGTGAGATCCGCCTGGTCGACGTCCGCTGCCGCGCCACTGTTGGCGAGGTCGGCAACGCCGAGCAGAGCAACATCAACTGGGGTAAGGCCGGCCGTAAGCGGTGGCTGGGCGTTCGCCCGACCGTCCGTGGTGTCGTGATGAACCCGGTTGACCACCCGCACGGTGGTGGTGAGGGCCGGACGTCCGGTGGTCGCCACCCTGTGTCCCCGTGGGGCAAGAAGGAAGGCCGTACTCGTTCGCCCAAGAAGGCGTCGAACAAGTACATCGTCCGCCGCCGCAAGACGAACAAGAAGCGCTAAGGACGGGTTGAGATGCCTCGTAGCCTGAAGAAGGGGCCCTTCGTCGACGACCACCTCATCAAGAAGGTGGACGCCCAGAACGAAGCCGGCACCAAGAACGTCATCAAGACCTGGTCCCGCCGCTCGATGATCGTCCCGGCCATGCTCGGCCACACGCTCGCGGTGCACAACGGCAAGACCCACATCCCGGTGTTCGTCACCGAGTCGATGGTCGGCCACAAGCTCGGCGAGTTCTCGCCGACCCGCACCTTCCGGGGCCACGTCAAGGATGACCGGAAGTCGAAGCGCCGCTAGTAGCGGATCGCATTCAGACACGTAAGTAACTGAAGGGACAACCATGGAAGCCAGGGCCCAGGCGCGGTACATCCGCGTCACGCCCATGAAGGCCCGCCGCGTGGTGGACCTCATCCGTGGCATGGACGCCACGGAGGCCCAGGCTGTTCTGCGATTCGCTCCGCAGGCAGCCTCCGTGCCGGTCGGCAAGGTGCTCGACAGCGCCATCGCCAACGCCGCGCACAACTACGACCACACCGATGTCGACAGCCTGGTCATTTCCGAGGCGTACGTCGACGAGGGCCCGACCCTGAAGCGGTTCCGTCCGCGCGCCCAGGGCCGTGCCTACCGGATCCGCAAGCGGACCAGCCACATCACCGTGGTCGTCAGCAGCAAGGAAGGAACCCGGTAATGGGCCAGAAGGTTAACCCGCATGGGTTCCGGCTCGGTATCACGACCGACTTCAAGTCGCGTTGGTACGCCGACAAGCTGTACAAGGACTACGTCAAGGAAGACGTCGCCATCCGTCGGATGATGACGTCCGGCATGGAGCGCGCCGGTATCTCGAAGGTTGAGATCGAGCGCACCCGTGACCGCGTGCGTGTGGACATCCACACCGCTCGCCCGGGCATCGTCATCGGCCGCCGCGGCGCCGAGGCCGACCGCATCCGCGGTGACCTGGAGAAGCTGACCGGCAAGCAGGTCCAGCTGAACATCCTCGAGGTCAAGAACCCGGAGACGGACGCTCAGCTGGTGGCCCAGGCCGTCGCCGAGCAGCTCTCCTCCCGCGTCTCCTTCCGTCGTGCCATGCGTAAGAGCATGCAGTCCACGATGAAGGCCGGCGCCAAGGGCATCAAGATCCAGTGCGGCGGCCGCCTCGGTGGCGCCGAGATGTCCCGCTCGGAGTTCTACCGCGAGGGCCGTGTGCCCCTGCACACGCTCCGCGCGAACGTGGACTACGGCTTCTTCGAGGCCAAGACGACCTTCGGCCGCATCGGTGTGAAGGTCTGGATCTACAAGGGCGACGTCAAGAACATCGCCGAGGTCCGCGCCGAGAACGCTGCCGCCCGTGCGGGTAACCGCCCGGCTCGCGGTGGCGGCGCCGACCGCCCGGCCCGTGGTGGCCGCGGCGGTGGCGAGCGGCGTGGTCGCAAGCCGCAGCAGGCCGGCGCCGAGGCCCCCAAGGCCGAGGCTCCCGCGTCCGCTCCGGCTGAGAGCACCGGAACGGAGGCCTGACCGACATGCTGATCCCCCGTAGGGTCAAGCACCGCAAGCAGCACCACCCGAAGCGCCGTGGTCAGGCCAAGGGCGGTACGACGGTCGCGTTCGGCGAGTACGGCATTCAGGCCCTCACGCCGGCGTACGTGACCAACCGCCAGATCGAGGCGGCCCGTATCGCGATGACCCGCCACATCAAGCGTGGCGGCAAGGTCTGGATCAACATCTACCCGGACCGCCCGCTGACCAAGAAGCCTGCCGAGACCCGCATGGGTTCCGGTAAGGGTTCGCCGGAGTGGTGGATCGCGAACGTTCACCCCGGTCGGGTGATGTTCGAACTGTCCTACCCGAACGAGAAGATCGCCCGTGAGGCCCTCACTCGCGCCGCCCACAAGCTGCCGATGAAGTGCCGGATCGTCAAGCGCGAGGCAGGTGAAGCGTGATGTCGGTCGGTACCAAGGCGTCCGAGCTGCGCGAGCTGGGCAACGAGGAGCTTCTGGGTAAGCTCCGCGAGGCCAAGGAAGAGCTGTTCAATCTCCGCTTCCAGGCGGCGACCGGTCAGCTCGAGAACCACGGCCGTCTGAAGGCGGTCCGCAAGGACATCGCGCGGATCTACACCCTGATGCGCGAGCGTGAGCTGGGCATCGAGACGGTGGAGAACGCCTGATGAGCGAGAAGAACGTGACTGAGCAGAACGAGCGGAACGCACGCAAGACCCGTGAGGGTCTCGTCGTCAGCGACAAGATGGACAAGACCGTCGTCGTCGCCGTCGAGGACCGCGTGAAGCACGCGCTGTACGGCAAGGTCATCCGCCGTACCAACAAGCTCAAGGCGCACGACGAGCAGAACGCTGCCGGCATCGGCGACCGCGTCCTCCTGATGGAGACCCGGAAGCTGTCGTCCAGCAAGCACTGGCGCGTCATCGAGATCCTCGAAAAGGCCAAGTAAACCTCCTGCGGGGCATCCCTCGCAGGACAGTTCCGCCAGGCTCCGGGAGCCGCTCTGACGAGCGGCTCCCGGGGAACCGGCAGACAAACAGGAGATAGACGTGATCCAGCAGGAGTCGCGACTGCGCGTCGCCGACAACACGGGCGCGAAGGAAATCCTTTGCATCCGTGTGCTCGGTGGCTCCGGTCGCCGCTACGCGGGCATCGGTGACGTCATCGTCGCCACCGTCAAGGACGCGATCCCCGGTGGCAACGTGAAGAAGGGTGACGTCGTCAAGGCGGTCATCGTTCGCACCGTCAAGGAGCGCCGCCGTCCGGACGGCTCGTACATCCGCTTCGACGAGAACGCCGCCGTCATTCTGAAGAACGACGGCGACCCTCGCGGCACCCGTATCTTCGGCCCGGTGGGCCGTGAGCTGCGCGAGAAGAAGTTCATGAAGATCGTCTCGCTCGCGCCGGAGGTGCTGTAAGCATGAAGGTCAAGAAGGGCGACCTGGTCCAGGTCATCACCGGTAAGGACAAGGGCAAGCAGGGCAAGGTCATCGCGGCCTACCCCCGCGAGGACCGTGTCCTGGTCGAGGGTGTCAACCGGGTCAAGAAGCACACCAAGGCCGGTCCGACCGCCAGCGGTTCGCAGGCTGGTGGCATCGTCACGACCGAGGCGCCGGTGCACGTCTCCAACGTCCAGCTGGTCGTTGAGAAGGACGGCCAGAAGGTCGTCACGCGTGTCGGTTACCGCTTCGACGACGAAGGCAACAAGATCCGCGTTGCCAAGCGGACGGGTGAGGACATCTGATGGCTACCACCACCACTCCGCGTCTGAAGCAGAAGTACCGCGAGGAGATCGCGGGCAAGATGCGTGACGAGTTCAAGTACGAGAACGTCATGCAGATTCCCGGTCTCGTCAAGATCGTGGTCAACATGGGTGTCGGCGACGCCGCCCGTGACTCGAAGCTGATCGATGGCGCGATCCGCGACCTGACCACCATCACGGGTCAGAAGCCGGCCGTCACCAAGGCTCGCAAGTCCATCGCGCAGTTCAAGCTGCGCGAGGGCCAGCCGATCGGTGCCCACGTCACGCTCCGTGGCGACCGCATGTGGGAGTTCCTGGACCGCACCCTGTCGCTCGCGCTTCCGCGCATCCGCGACTTCCGTGGTCTGTCCCCCAAGCAGTTCGACGGCCGTGGCAACTACACCTTCGGTCTCACGGAGCAGGTCATGTTCCACGAGATCGACCAGGACAAGATCGACCGTGTCCGGGGTATGGACATCACCGTGGTCACCACGGCGACCAACGACGCTGAGGGCCGCGCGCTCCTTCGTCACCTCGGCTTCCCGTTCAAGGAGGCGTGAGCGAGATGGCGAAGAAGGCTCTGATCGCTAAGGCTGCTCGCAAGCCCAAGTTCGGTGTGCGTGGCTACACGCGCTGCCAGCGCTGCGGCCGTCCGCATTCCGTGTACCGCAAGTTCGGCCTGTGCCGCGTGTGCCTTCGTGAGATGGCTCACCGTGGCGAGCTGCCGGGCGTGACCAAGAGCTCCTGGTAATCCCCCTAATAAGGGATTCCGGAAGCTCTCGGTAAGCATCTGGGTAGGCAGGGGCCCTTCTCCGCATGCCGTAGGCTTGCGGGGTTGGGCGCCTGCCGCGCCCGTACGACTTACTACGCCGTAGGTCCACCGCACCGCACCCGCCCCGTCTCGGATCGGGGAGAGGGATGGCGCACCAGGAAACCCCGGCGAGAGAGGCCGAAGGCCAATTCATGACCATGACTGATCCGATCGCAGACATGCTTACGCGTCTGCGGAACGCGAACTCGGCATACCACGACTCCGTGACGATGCCGGCATCGAAGATCAAGTCTCACATCGCGGAGATCCTCCAGCAGGAGGGCTTCATCACGGGCTGGAAGGTCGAGGACGCCGAGGTCGGCAAGAACCTCGTGCTCGACCTGAAGTTCGGTCCGAACCGTGAGCGCTCCATCGCGGGCATCAAGCGGATCTCCAAGCCCGGTCTCCGGGTTTACGCGAAGTCCACCAACCTGCCGAAGGTGCTTGGCGGCCTCGGCGTGGCGATCATCTCCACGTCGCACGGGCTCCTCACCGACAAGCAGGCCGGCAAGAAGGGCGTGGGTGGGGAAGTCCTCGCCTACGTCTGGTAGCGGAAGGGAACGGAGGAAACAGCTATGTCGCGTATTGGCAAGCTCCCCATCACGGTTCCCGCCGGCGTGGACGTCACCATCGACGGCCGTACGGTCTCGGTCAAGGGCCCCAAGGGCACGCTGACCCACACCGTCGTCGCGCCGATCGACATCGTCAAGGGTGAGGACGGCGTGCTGAACGTCACCCGTCCGAACGACGAGCGTCAGAACAAGGCCCTGCACGGCCTGTCCCGCACGCTGGTGGCGAACATGATCACCGGCGTGACCCAGGGTTACGTGAAGAAGCTCGAAATCAGCGGTGTCGGTTACCGCGTGTTGGCCAAGGGTTCGAACCTCGAGTTCGCGCTCGGCTACAGCCACCCGATCGTCGTCGAGGCGCCCGAGGGAATCACCTTCAAGGTGGAGACCCCGACCCGCTTCCAGGTCGAGGGCATCGACAAGCAGAAGGTCGGCGAGGTTGCGGCCAACATCCGCAAGCTGCGCAAGCCCGACCCGTACAAGGCCAAGGGCGTCAAGTACGAGGGCGAAGTCATCCGCCGCAAGGTCGGAAAGGCGGGTAAGTAAGCCATGGCATACGGGCAGAAGATCCTCAAGGGCGACGCCTACAAGCGCGCCGCGATCAAGCGCCGTCACATCCGGATCCGCAAGCGGATCGCCGGTACGGCGGAGCGCCCCCGTCTGGTCGTGACCCGCTCCAACCGCCACATCGTGGCGCAGGTGATCGACGACCTCAAGGGCCACACCCTGGCGTCCGCGTCCACCCTGGACGCATCCGTCCGCGGTGGCGAGGCCGACAAGTCCTCGCAGGCCAAGCAGGTCGGCGCCCTGGTCGCCGAGCGCGCCAAGGCCGCCGGTGTCGAGGCTGTGGTGTTCGACCGTGGTGGCAACCAGTACGCCGGGCGCATTGCCGCCCTGGCGGACGCCGCCCGCGAAGCCGGGCTCAAGTTCTGAGCCTGCCGTAGCTAGCGGAAACAGAGAGAGGTAATTCCAATGGCTGGACCCCAGCGCCGCGGTGGCGGTGCCGGTGGCGGCGAGCGGCGGGACCGGAAGGGCCGTGACGGCGGCGCTGCTGCCGCCGAGAAGACCGCGTACGTTGAGCGCGTTGTCGCGATCAACCGCGTCGCCAAGGTTGTGAAGGGTGGTCGTCGCTTCAGCTTTACCGCGCTGGTCGTGGTGGGCGACGGTGACGGCACCGTGGGTGTCGGATACGGCAAGGCCAAGGAGGTGCCGGCCGCCATCGCCAAGGGTGTTGAGGAGGCCAAGAAGCACTTCTTCAAGGTCCCCCGCATCCAGGGCACCATCCCTCACCCCATCCAGGGTGAGAAGGCTGCCGGCGTCGTGCTGCTCAAGCCCGCGTCCCCGGGTACCGGTGTTATCGCCGGTGGTCCGGTGCGCGCCGTGCTCGAGTGCGCCGGTATCCACGACGTGCTGTCGAAGTCGCTCGGCTCCGACAACGCGATCAACATCGTGCACGCGACCGTGGCGGCCCTGAAGGGTCTGCAGCGTCCCGAGGAGATCGCGGCCCGCCGTGGTCTGCCCCTGGAGGACGTCGCCCCCGCGGCTCTGCTGCGTGCCCGTGCCGGAGTGGGTGCGTGATGGCTCAGCTGAAGATCACGCAGGTCAAGTCCTACATCGGCAGCAAGCAGAACCACCGTGACACCCTGCGTTCCCTTGGTCTCAAGGGCATCAACACGCAGGTCGTCAAGGAGGACCGCCCCGAGTTCCGCGGAATGGTGCACACCGTCCGCCACCTCGTGACGGTCGAGGAGGTCGACTGATCATGGCGGAGCAGAACCCGCTCAAGATCCACAACCTCCGTCCCGCCCCGGGCGCCAAGACCGCCAAGACCCGTGTGGGTCGTGGTGAGGCGTCGAAGGGTAAGACGGCTGGTCGTGGTACCAAGGGCACGAAGGCCCGTTACCAGGTTCCGGAGCGCTTCGAGGGTGGCCAGATGCCCCTCCACATGCGTCTCCCGAAGCTGAAGGGCTTCAAGAACCCGTTCAAGACCGAGTTCCAGGTCGTGAACCTCGACAAGCTGGCCGCGCTCTACCCCGAGGGTGGAGAGGTCACCGTCGAGGGCCTGGTGGCCAAGGGCGCCGTTCGCAAGAACAGCCTGGTCAAGGTGCTCGGTCAGGGCGAGATCTCCGTGGCGCTGCAGGTGACGGTCGACGCCGTCTCCGGCTCCGCCAAGGAGAAGATCACCGCCGCCGGCGGTACGGTCACCGAGCTCGTCTGACACCCGCGCGAAGGCCGGGCAGTCACCCCCTGAGGGTGACTGCCCGGCCTTCGCCGTAGACGCACCGTCACTCATCATCACCGACGCCGGACAAGCACGCTTCACCTTGTTGCACGCGCACTGTTAGAGTCAATGTGGTCCACCTGTGCCCGCGCGAGGTATGCCGTTCGGTGTCGGGGTGGTAGAAAACATCGTTCGGCCCACCGGGCCCCTGTTAAACGACGAGTCCCTACCGCGCGACGCGCGGGGGTCGCAGGAGGAACCGTGCTCACCGCGTTCGCCCGGGCGTTCAGGACGCCCGACCTGCGCAAGAAGCTGCTCTTCACGCTGGGCATCATCGTGGTGTACCGAGTCGGTACGCACATCCCGATCCCGGGCGTGAACTACAGCGCCGTACAAGAGTGTGTGACCGAGGCTTCCGGCAACCAGGGCCTGTTCGGTCTGGTCAACATGTTCAGCGGCGGCGCGCTGCTCCAGATCACGATCTTCGCGCTCGGCATCATGCCGTACATCACGGCCAGCATCATTCTGCAGCTGCTGACCGTCGTGATCCCGCGTCTTGAAGCCCTCAAGAAGGAGGGCCAGGCCGGCACCACGAAGATCACGCAGTACACCCGCTACCTCACCGTGGCGCTCGCCATCCTGCAGGGCACCGGCCTGGTCGCCACCGCCCGCAGTGGCGCGCTGTTCAGCGGCTGCCAGGTCGCGGGCTCCATCGTTCCGGACCGGTCGATCTTCAGCACCATCACGATGGTCGTCTGCATGACCGCCGGTACGGCCGTCGTCATGTGGCTCGGTGAGCTGATCACCGACCGCGGCATCGGCAACGGCATGTCGATCCTGATGTTCATCTCGATCGCCGCGACCTTCCCGTCCGCGCTGTGGGCCATCAAGAAGCAGGGCACCCTGGCCGGCGGCTGGATCGAGTTCGGCACGGTCATCCTGGTCGGTCTGGTCATGGTGGCGCTCGTCGTCTTCGTCGAGCAGGCCCAGCGCCGGATCCCCGTCCAGTACGCGAAGCGCATGATCGGCCGGCGGTCCTACGGCGGTACGTCCACGTACATTCCGCTGAAGGTCAACCAGGCCGGTGTGATCCCGGTCATCTTCGCGTCGTCGCTGCTCTACATCCCCGCGCTGATCGCCCAGTTCGCCGGTGGCTCCAACTCCGGCTGGAAGCAGTGGGTCACCCAGAACCTGACCAAGGGCGACCACCCGGTCTACATCACCGCGTACTTCCTGCTGATCGTTTTCTTCGCGTTCTTCTACGTGGCGATCTCTTTCAACCCCGAGGAAGTCGCCGACAACATGAAGAAGTATGGTGGCTTCATCCCGGGCATCCGGGCTGGCCGACCGACCGCTGAGTACCTGAGCTACGTACTCAACCGGATCACCTGGCCGGGTTCGCTGTATCTGGGTCTTATCGCTCTCGTGCCAACAGTGGCGTTGGCCGGCTTCGGGGCAAACGGGAACTTCCCGTTCGGCGGGACCAGCATCCTCATCATCGTGGGTGTCGGTCTTGAGACGGTGAAGCAGATCGAGAGCCAGCTCCAGCAGCGCAATTACGAAGGGTTCCTCCGCTGATGCGTATCGTCCTCGTCGGGCCGCCGGGCGCTGGTAAGGGAACGCAGGCCGTTCGCCTTGCCGAGAAGCTGAACATCCCGCACATCTCCACCGGCGACCTGTTCCGCGCCAACATCAGCCGGCAGACGGAACTCGGCAAGCTCGCGAAGTCCTACATGGACGCCGGCAACCTCGTCCCCGACGAGGTCACCATCGCCATGGCCAAGGACCGCATGGAGCAGCCGGACGCCGAGGGTGGCTTCCTCCTGGACGGCTTCCCGCGGAACGTCTCGCAGGCCGAGGCACTGGACGAACTGCTCAGGTCCGAGAGCATCAACCTCGATGCCGTGCTCGACCTGGAGGTCCCCGAGGAAGAGGTGGTCAAGCGCATCGCCGGCCGCCGCATCTGCCGCAAGGACTCCAGCCACGTCTTCCACGTGACGTACAGCGCGCCGAAGCAGGACGGTGTCTGTGACGTCTGCGGCGGTGAGCTCTACCAGCGTGACGACGACTCCGAGGAGACCGTCCGCAAGCGGCTGGAGGTCTACCACACGCAGACCGAGCCGATCATCGACTACTACAAGACCCAGGGCCTGGTCGTGACGATCTCCTCCCTCGGTCCGGTGGACGAGATCACGCAGCGGGCGCTGGGTGCGCTCAAGCGTGAGGCGGACGCCCCGAAGTAGTTCCTGTGCTGTTCCGGCCGCGGTGCCTGCCAGGGCGCCGCGGCCGTACTGTTGTGTGTACTGACCGGTTGACGTGAGTGACGGAGAGCGCAGGCCCCCCATGGTGCAGATCAAGAGCCCCGAGCAGATCGCGAAGATGCGTGCGGCGGGGCTGGTGGTCGCCGCGATCCACGCGGCCACCCGGGAGGCCGCGGTTCCCGGCGCCAGCACCAAGGACCTGGACGAGGTCGCCCGCAAGGTGCTCGCGGAGCACGGAGCCAAGTCGAACTTCCTCGGCTACGGCGGCTTCCCCGCGACCATCTGCACCTCCGTGAACGACGTCGTGGTGCACGGCATCCCGTCCGAGGACGTGGTCCTCAAGGACGGCGACATCATCTCCATCGACTGCGGCGCGATCGTCGACGGCTGGCACGGCGACGCGGCGTACACCGCGTTCGTCGGCTCCGGCCACGCCCCGGAACTGGTCGAACTGTCCCGGGTCACCGAAGAGTCCATGTGGGCCGGCATCGCGGCGATGAAGCTGGGCAACCGGCTCGTGGACATCTCCCGCGCCGTCGAGACGTACATCCGCCGCCAGCCCAAGCAGGGCGGCGGCCGCTACGGGATCATCGAGGACTACGGCGGCCACGGCATCGGCACCGAGATGCACATGGACCCGCATCTGCTGAACTACGTCGACCGCCGTCGCGGCAAGGGCCCCAAGCTGGTCCCCGGCTTCTGCCTCGCCATCGAGCCGATGGTCTCCCTGGGCACCCCGAAGACCGAGGTCCTCGAGGACGACTGGACGGTCATCACCACCGACGGCACCTGGTCCTCCCACTGGGAGCACTCCGTGGCCCTCACCGCGCAGGGCCCCCTGGTCCTGACCGCCCCCGACTGCGGCAGGGCGAAGCTCGCCGAGTACGGCATCACGGCGGCGCCGGACCCGCTGGGCTGACCGGCGGCCCTGGCCACGTCCGTCGGTCGGAGGCCGGCGCAGCCCCTCGAAGCCCGTGAGGTGCCCTCGGCACCGAGCCCGCGAGAGGGGCGTGGAGGATCCGGCCGGCATCACGGCGGCGCCGGACCCGTCGGCGTAATGATCTTCCGCGCGGGGCAGGATTTCTCGATTCGTCTTTCCGGATGCCCTGACGTAGACTGACTCGTCGGCTCTCGTGCACCCGCATGTCTTCATGCGCCCGAAAGGGAACGCAAGGGAGTCGATCAAGGTAGTCGATTCGAAGGGCGAAGCGTGGCCAAGAAGCAAGGTGCCATCGAGATCGAGGGCACTGTCGTCGAGTCTCTTCCGAACGCCATGTTCAAGGTCGAGCTCCAGAACGGCCACCAGGTCCTGGCACACATCAGCGGCAAGATGCGTATGCACTACATCCGCATCCTCCCTGACGACCGGGTCGTGGTGGAGCTTTCTCCGTACGACCTCACGCGTGGCCGGATCGTCTACCGCTACAAGTAGATCTTGCCCGCACTCCGTCCCGGCGGAGTGATGGCACTGACCCGGAGAACCTCAATCCCATGAAGGTCAAGCCGAGCGTCAAGAAGATCTGCGACAAGTGCAGGGTGATCCGCCGTCACGGTCGGGTCATGGTCATTTGCGAGAACCCGCGCCACAAGCAGCGCCAGGGCTGACGCACGACCAACCCTCTGCACCTCGCAGAGATTCGCGCGACGCGAGCTGAATTTGTTCATACGCAGGACCCGGGACGGACGAACTGTCCGCCCGACACCCCCGGCTCGGAGGCCGGGGACCCAGTTCGTACCTGGTACGGCGGCTGGGATCCGGTTCTGCGGAAGACCTCCGACAATCAACTGGAGCCATTGAATGGCACGCGTTTCCGGTGTTGACATCCCGCGCGAAAAGCGCGTGGAGGTCGCCCTCACCTACGTGTTCGGCATCGGCCGGACCCTTTCGCAGGAGACGCTGGCAGCGACCGGCGTCGACCCGAACACCCGCGTTCGCGACCTCTCCGAGGAGCAGCTCGTCGCGATCCGCGAGTACGTCGACAGCAACATCAAGACCGAGGGTGACCTCCGTCGCGAGATCCAGGCCGACATCCGCCGCAAGGTCGAGATCGGTTGCTACCAGGGTCTCCGTCACCGTCGCGGTCTGCCCGTCCGCGGTCAGCGCACCAGCACCAACGCCCGCACCCGCAAGGGCCCGCGTCGCGCCATCGCCGGCAAGAAGAAGCCGGGCAAGAAGTAGTCCGCAGCGGAAACCTGTCCACGGTCTTCGCTGTAGGACCGACCACCTCCCGTAGGAGATAAAGGATGCCCCCCAAGGGACGTCAGGGCGCTGCCAAGAAGGTGCGCCGCAAGGAAAAGAAGAACGTCGCTCACGGCCACGCGCACATCAAGAGCACGTTCAACAACACGATCGTGTCGATCACGGACCCGTCGGGCAACGTGATCTCCTGGGCCTCCGCCGGCCACGTCGGCTTCAAGGGCTCCCGGAAGTCCACGCCGTTCGCCGCGCAGATGGCCGCCGAGTCGGCTGCCCGCCGCGCCCAGGAGCACGGCATGCGCAAGGTCGACGTGTTCGTCAAGGGCCCGGGTTCCGGCCGTGAGACCGCGATCCGCTCGCTCCAGGCCACGGGCCTCGAGGTCGGCTCCATCCAGGACGTCACCCCGACCCCGCACAACGGTTGCCGCCCGCCGAAGCGCCGTCGCGTCTGACGCTCGCTTTCGGGCCTTTTGGGCTTTCGGGCGGTACGGCACCGTAAAAGGGGCCGTGCCGCCCGTACCCTTGCAGTACCCGCATTCCCTCGGGTGCGGTTTTGTCGGACGTCAAATAGCGGGCGTCCACGAAAGAAGGATCTGATCCACACATGCTGATCGCTCAGCGTCCCTCGTTGACCGAAGAGGTCGTCGACGAGTTCCGCTCCCGGTTCGTGATCGAGCCGCTGGAGCCGGGCTTCGGCTACACCCTCGGCAACTCCCTCCGCCGTACCCTCCTGTCGTCGATCCCGGGTGCCGCTGTCACCAGCATCCGCGTCGACGGCGTCCTGCACGAGTTCACCACCGTGCCGGGCGTCAAGGAGGACGTCACCGACCTGATCCTCAACATCAAGCAGCTGGTCGTCTCCTCGGAGCACGACGAGCCGGTCGTGATGTACCTGCGCAAGCAGGGCCCGGGTCTGGTCACCGCCGCCGACATCGCGCCCCCGGCCGGTGTCGAGGTGCACAACCCCGACCTGGTCCTCGCCACGCTCAACGGCAAGGGCAAGCTGGAGATGGAGCTGACCGTCGAGCGCGGTCGCGGCTATGTCTCCGCCGTGCAGAACAAGCAGGTGGGCCAGGAGATCGGCCGTATCCCGGTCGACTCCATCTACAGCCCCGTGCTGAAGGTCACGTACAAGGTCGAGGCCACGCGTGTCGAGCAGCGGACCGACTTCGACAAGCTGATCGTCGACGTCGAGACGAAGCAGGCCATGCGTCCGCGTGACGCCATGGCGTCGGCCGGTAAGACCCTGGTCGAGCTGTTCGGTCTCGCCCGCGAGCTGAACATCGACGCCGAGGGCATCGACATGGGCCCGTCCCCGACGGACGCCGCCCTGGCCGCCGATCTCGCGCTGCCGATCGAGGAGCTGGAGCTCACGGTCCGCTCCTACAACTGCCTCAAGCGCGAGGGCATCCACTCCGTGGGTGAGCTCGTCGCCCGCTCCGAGGCCGACCTGCTGGACATCCGCAACTTCGGTGCGAAGTCCATCGACGAGGTCAAGGCGAAGCTGGCCGGCATGGGCCTGGCCCTCAAGGACAGCCCGCCCGGATTCGACCCGACCGCCGCCGCCGACGCCTTCGGCGCCGACGACGACGCGGACGCGGGTTTCGTGGAGACCGAGCAGTACTGATCCGGTACTGACGGTTTCACCTCCGGGGCCCGCAAGGGCCCCGGATCTCCGACGGGCGACCGCCCGCTCGGATACTGACCCCGGTACCTGGTACGGCCGGGGCAGACACACAGGAGAGAACCATGCCGAAGCCCACCAAGGGTGCCCGTCTGGGCGGCAGCGCCGCGCACGAGAAGCTGCTCCTCGCGAACCTCGCGAAGTCGCTGTTCGAGCACGGCCGCATCACCACCACCGAGGCGAAGGCCCGCCGCCTGCGCCCGTACGCCGAGCGTCTGGTCACCAAGGCGAAGAAGGGCGACCTTCACAACCGCCGTCAGGTGCTCCAGGTGATCACGGACAAGAGCATCGTCCACACGCTCTTCACCGAGATCGGCCCGCGCTACGAGAACCGTCCGGGTGGCTACACCCGCATCACCAAGATCGGTAACCGCCGTGGCGACAACGCGCCCATGGCCGTCATCGAGCTGGTCGAGGCGCTGACGGTGGCGCAGCAGGCGACCGGCGAGGCCGAGGCCGCGACGAAGCGCGCGGTCAAGGAGTCCGAGACGGCCAAGGTCGAGGACACCAAGGCCGACGAGGTCGTCGAGGACGCGGCTCCGGCCGACGAGTCCAAGGACGCCTGAGGCTCCTGAGGTTTCCGCCTCGTAGTGAACGGGTCCGCCCCTGAGGGCGGGCCCGTTCCGCGTTTTGTACACCTGAGAGGATCCAGGGGTGAGTGACCAAGTACAGCCCGGGCACGTCCGTGTCCGCCTAGACCTTTCCTACGACGGGACCGGGTTCTCCGGCTGGGCGAAGCAGGCCGGTGGCCGGCGGACCGTGCAGGGGGAGATCGAGGACGCCCTGCGTACGGTGACGCGGTCGAAGGAGTCGTACGAGCTGACGGTCGCCGGGCGCACCGACGCCGGTGTGCACGCCCGTGGCCAGGTCGCCCATGTCGATCTGCCCCGGGAGGTGTGGGCGGAGCACGGCGGGAAGCTGCTCAAGCGGCTGGCCGGGCGGCTGTCGAGGGACGTCAGGGTGTGGGCGCTCAGGGAGGCGCCGAGCGGCTTCGACGCCCGTTTCTCGGCCGTCTGGCGGCGCTATGCCTACCGGGTCACCGACAACCCGGGGGGTGTCGACCCACTGCTGCGCGGGCATGTCCTGTGGCACGACTGGGCGCTGGACGTCGGCGCGATGAACGAGGCGGCCCGGGGGCTGCTCGGGGAGCACGACTTCGCGGCGTACTGCAAGAAGCGCGAGGGCGCGACCACGATCCGCACGCTTCAGGAGCTGAGCCTCGTACGGGACGCGGACGGGATCATCACCGCGACGGTCAGGGCCGACGCGTTCTGCCACAACATGGTGCGCTCGCTGATCGGCGCGCTGCTGTTCGTGGGGGACGGTCACCGGACGCCCGACTGGCCGGGGAAGGTGCTGGCGGCGGGGGTGCGGGACTCGGCCGTGCACGTCGTCCGACCGCACGGGCTGACCCTGGAGGAGGTCGGGTACCCGGCCGACGAGCTGCTGGCCGCGCGGAACCGGGAGGCGCGGAACAAGCGGACGCTGCCGGGCGCGCGGGGCTGCGCCGGCTGTTGACCACCGGCCGGTGACCGGCCGACGGGAGGATTGAGTGATGGACGAGTCCTGGCGCGACGCCCGGGTCACCGTGGTGATGCCGACGTACAACGAGGCGGCGAACCTGCCGCGGATGGCCGAGAAGGTGCTCGGGCTGCCGTTGGCCGGCCTGTGTCTGAAGATCGTCGACGACTCCAGCCCGGACGGTACCGGGCGGATCGCCGAGGAACTGGCCGAGAAGTACAACACCGACGGCCGGCAGCGGATGAGCGTGCTGCACCGGACCGCGAAGGACGGGCTGGGGCGGGCCTACGCGGCGGGTATGAGCGCCGCGCTGGAGGAGGGCGCCGAGTACGTCGTGCAGATGGACGCCGACGGCAGCCACCCGGTGGAGGCGGTCCCGCGGATGCTGGCCGAGGCGGCGAAGTCCGGGGCGGGCCTGGTCGTCGGCAGCCGCTATGTGGCGGGCGGCTCGCTGGACGAGGACTGGGGGGCGCACCGGGTACTGCTGTCGCGGTTCGCCAACGCCTACGCGCGGGCCGTGCTCGGCACCCGGATCCGGGACATCACGGCGGGCTTCAACCTGTGGTCGGCGCGGACCCTGCGGGACGTGGACCTGGCGACCCTGGACAGCGCGGGCTACAGCTTCCAGGTGGAGCTCAAGTACAAGGCGGTGCGGGCCGGACACCGGGCCGCCGAGATCCCGATCCGCTTCGTGGAGCGGACGGAGGGTGTCTCGAAGATGACCCTGCGGACACAGCTGGAGTCGGCGATCGTGCCGATCCGGCTGCGTCTGCGGGGCGAGTAGTCCGCGGGGCGGCCCGCGGCTATCCGTTGGTCGCGGCGGCGGAGGCCTGGGCCTCGCCGCGCCGGTGGATCTGCCGGAACGTGAACGAGGCGAGGTCGTCCCCGGTGGAGAAGACCTTGGTGTCCTTGGTCGTCACGTCCTTGCCGTTGGTGAAGCCGGCGATGGTGAAGTAGGCGTAGCGGCCGTAGGCGTTGGTCGTGGAGCGGCAGACCGCTCCGTCGCAGAAGGACTTGACGCCCTTGCCGGGGAGCGACTTCACGATGCTGCCCTTGTCGGCCTGGCTCTTGGCCTTGCCGGCCTGGGCCTCGGTGTCGAAGACGGCCACGCCGACGGTCACCGCGACCCCGTCCTTGGTGTAGGTGACGCGCAGGAGGCGGGTGCAGCCGTTGGCGTCGAGTGCCTTGGCGAGGGTGCCCTGTGCGGCCGTGGCGCACTTCTTGGTGTCGGCCGTGGGGCCCTTCTGGTAGACCGTCGTGCCCACGGTCAGCCGGGTGCCGGGGAAGAGGGTCTCGGCTCCGAGCGGTGCCGTGTCCTTCTTGGCGCTGGATATGAAGTCCTTCGGGTCCAGCGGCGGCGGGGCGCTGGTGGGCGCGAAGGACGGCGCCGGGTTCGAGGAGTCGCCCGGGATGGAGGCGCTCGCGGGCAGGTTGGTCGGCTGGTTCGAGGCCTTGTTGTCGCCGTCGGCCGAGACCACGGCCATGGCGACGGCCGTGCCGACCGCCACGGTCGCGAGGGCTCCGCCTCCGATGTACAGCAGCTTGCGCCGCCTGTGCCGCGACTCCGAGGCCTCCGCGAGCGCGGCCCAGTCCGGTGTCTGGTCGCTGCCGCTGCTCCAGGACTGCTGAGACTGCGGTTTCCAGGGATCCCACTGGGACTGGGGTCCCCCCTGCCCATAGTTCATGGGGCGCATCTTAGACGCGGCCCGCAAGGTGCTGGTGCGTCTGCACGTGGTGTGATAACGGACGTATCGCCATCGGTCACCATCAACGACCCGCCGTTTTGACCCGACCACGGCGCCGCGGGTATTCTGCTTCTTCGTTGTGTATTGGCTTGCTCTTCTCACGGGACGGGCCCTTACACCGGTCCGCCGGGCCGATGACCAGCGACCAGCACGCGGTATGCGTCACCGCAGTGCGGTCAGGGCTGTCGTGATCGTCTTCGGTGACCTTGTCAGGACCATTCACTGAAGAAGCGAAGGCTACGAACCGTGCGTACGTACAGCCCCAAGCCCGGCGATGTGACGCGCCAGTGGCACGTCATTGACGCTCAGGACATCGTCCTGGGCCGTCTCGCCACCACCGCAGCGAGCCTCCTCCGGGGCAAGCACAAGCCGATCTACGCCCCTCACGTCGACACCGGTGACTTCGTCGTCATCATCAACGCCGACAAGGTGCACCTGTCCGGCAACAAGCGGACCCAGAAGATGGCGTACCGCCACTCCGGCTACCCGGGTGGTCTGCGCTCCGTCCGCTACGACGAGCTGCTCGCCAAGAACCCCGAGAAGGCCATCGAGAAGGCCGTCAAGGGCATGCTCCCCAAGAACACCCTGGGCCGTCAGATGCTCTCCAAGCTGAAGGTCTACTCGGGCGACCAGCACCCGCACGCTGCCCAGCAGCCGGTGCCGTTCGAGATCACCCAGGTCGCGCAGTAGTTCCGGCCACCCCCTAAGACTGAAGAGAATCTGAGGAGCATCGTGGCCGAGACCACTGCCGAGCAGCCGCTCGAAGAGCTTGACATCGACAGCTACACCACCGAGTCCGAGGTCGTCGTGGAGGGTGAGTACACCTCCGAGTCCCTCGCCTCGCGCTTCGGTGAGCCCCAGCCGGCCGCCGGCCTGGGCCGTCGCAAGAACGCCATCGCCCGCGTCCGGATCGTCCCGGGCACCGGCAAGTGGAAGATCAACGGTCGCACCCTTGAGGACTACTTCCCCAACAAGGTGCACCAGCAGGAAGTCAACGAGCCGTTCAAGGTTCTGGAGCTCGACGGTCGCTACGACGTCGTCGCCCGCATCTCCGGTGGCGGTGTCTCCGGTCAGGCCGGTGCGCTCCGTCTCGGTGTCGCCCGTGCGCTGAACGAGGCCGACGTCGACAACAACCGCGGCGCGCTCAAGAAGGCCGGCTTCCTCAAGCGCGACGACCGTGCGGTCGAGCGCAAGAAGGCCGGTCTCAAGAAGGCCCGTAAGGCCCCGCAGTACAGCAAGCGCTAATCTTCGCTGCCTGCTCGTACTCCGAACGCCCCGGCGGCACGCCACAGTGCCGCCGGGGCGTTCGTTTATCACACATCATTGGGTCTAATGACATAAGACACCAAAAGGGTTGTGTGATCGGATGTTCAGGCATGGAATGCCTGAGATACGGAGCCGGGCTCCGGAACTGACGTTTTCTCAGGAGGACAAGTGGGACGACTCTTCGGCACCGACGGCGTGCGCGGTGTCGCCAACGCGGACCTGACGGCCGAGATGGCGCTCGGGCTGTCCGTCGCGGCGGCCCACGTACTGGCCGAGGCGGGCACCTTCGAGGGCCACCGGCCGACGGCCGTGGTCGGACGGGAT
Source organism: Streptomyces sp. NPDC086787 (assembly GCF_044745865.1). Classification (NCBI taxonomy): domain Bacteria; kingdom Bacillati; phylum Actinomycetota; class Actinomycetes; order Kitasatosporales; family Streptomycetaceae; genus Streptomyces; species Streptomyces sp. NPDC086787. Next base: position 79,894 of record NZ_JBIVBC010000021.1, read on the forward strand.
CCGCGCGCGTCCGGGGAGTTCCTGGAAGCCGCCATGGTCGCCGGCCTGGCGAGCGCGGGCGTGGACGTGCTGTGCGTCGGTGTGCTGCCGACGCCCGCGGTGGCGTACCTCACCGGTGTGCTCGGTGCCGACCTCGGTGTGATGCTCTCGGCGAGTCACAACGCCATGCCCGACAACGGGATCAAGTTCTTCGCCCGCGGCGGCCACAAGCTCGCCGACGAGCTGGAGGACAGGATCGAGGCCGTCTACGAGTCCCACCGCCACGGCGAGCCCTGGGAGCGCCCGACCGGGGCGGGCGTCGGCCGCGTACGGTCCTACGACGAGGGTTTCGAGCAGTACGTGGGCCACCTCCTCGGTGTGCTCCCGAACCGGCTCGACGGTCTGAAGATCGTTCTCGACGAGGCGCACGGCGCCGCCTCCGGTGTCTCGCCCGCCGCCTTCTCCCGGGCCGGGGCCGAGGTCGTCACCATCGGTGCCGAGCCCGACGGCCTCAACATCAACGCCGGCTACGGCTCCACCCACCTGGACAAGATCAGGGCCGCCGTGGTCGAGCACGGCGCCGACCTGGGCATCGCCCACGACGGCGACGCCGACCGCTGCCTGGCCGTGGACCACACCGGCGCCGAGGTGGACGGGGACCAGATCCTCGCCGTGATCGCGCTGGCGATGCGGGAGCGTTCCGCACTGCGCTCCGACACCGTCGTCGCGACCGTGATGTCGAATCTGGGCTTCAAGCTGGCCATGGAGCGCGAGGGCATCCACCTCGTGCAGACCGCCGTCGGCGACCGCTACGTTCTGGAGGAGATGAAGGAGCACGACTTCGCCCTGGGCGGCGAGCAGTCCGGGCACGTCATCATCCTGGACCACGCCACCACCGGCGACGGTACGCTCACCGGCCTGCTGCTGGCGGCCCGGGTCGCGCAGACCGGCCGTACGCTCCGGGACCTCGCGGGCGTCATGGAGCGGCTGCCGCAGGTGCTGATCAACGTTCCGGACGTGGACAAGTCCCGGGTGAAGACGTCCGCCGACCTGGCCGCGGCCGTCTCCGAGGCGGAGCACGAGCTCGGCGAGACCGGGCGGGTGCTGCTGCGCCCCTCGGGCACGGAGCCGCTGGTGCGGGTGATGGTCGAGGCCGCCGACATCGAGCAGGCCCGCTCGGTGGCCGGGCGCCTGGCCGACGCGGTGAAGTCGGCGCTCGGCTAGGGCGTGTCTGACAATTCCCGTCGTCCGCCCGAAGGGCGTGCCAGCCCCCGTGAGGCAGGCGGGAATTGTCAGACACGCCCTAGGTGTATTGACCCGCAGGGTTGTTGACACGGCTGATGGGTGGTTGGCCTCCGAGTGCGGTGTGGCAGCGATGGTAGTTGTAGGTGTGAAG